>JAYTGQ010000174.1:0-38980 GCA_043733345.1 Schlesneria sp. | reverse complement strand
AACGAATTCAGAAACACCCCGACCGGCACGCATCCTCGCGACTCGACGCAAACCTGCCAAGATGTGTGGAACCACGAGGGCACTCGCCCCGGTTCGTGCCATCAGAACCGGGGCGAGCGCCCGACGGTTCGTAGCAGTCTGCTTCACTTCGGGAAGGGATTACGGCCGCGCTCCGAAGAGTCACCGAGCACGCGAGATTCTCCCCGTACGCGCTAGCAGCACGAGCAGTGAGACCACCGAAGCGATGCCGAGAAACCACCAGTTGGCGGGGATCAGGGTGTAGTCACGAAAACCGGGCAGCCGGATCACCGACAGAGCGGCGGCGATCGGATTGAATTGCAGAGCCGTCTCCACCACGTCGTGACCGAACGGGGCGTCGCGTCCCAGCCAGATCAACAGCGGGACCGCGCAGATGGTCAGCAGGACCGTGTACGCCGCCGCCGTGGCCGTTGCCGTGCGCGAGAACAGACTGCCGACCGCCGCACTCAGCAGCATCGCGAAGACCGCCGTCGCGACGAGACAGATGACGACGCGCTGCACTTGCAGCTTCATTCCCGGCTCGATGTAAACCATCACGACGTAGCCGGGGAGCGTCGCACACAGAATCAGCGCGAGCGGCAGAATCACGCTGAGCAACTTGCCCCACACGATCTGCCAAGTGGAGAGCGGCGTCATCTGCAACAACTGCCAGCCACCACTTTCGATCTCTTGGCTGAGCAGGCCCGATGAAAGACTCGGCGTGATGAGTACGACCAACGCGACCTGCATGACGACCAGGATGCTGCCGATAGTTTCGACGCCCCAGTCGAGCGTTCCGGCTGTTGCGGCATACGTCAGTCCGAGCGAGAGTACCGCACAGACCGCGACCAGTCGCAGCAGCCAATGCAGTCGGCCGAAGCGACGACAGCGAAACTCCTTCACCATCACGGGATTCGTGAAGGAACCGATCCCGTGCGAACGTCGCTGCGGATCGACGAGAAAGAAAAGTCGCCGGGCCGTCTGAATTTGCCACGACTGATCGTCGCTGATTTTGCCTGCCGCGCGCGCCTGATCGAAGATCGTGTGATTCAATCGCGAGACCGTCCACAACGCCGCGATCGTCGAAATCACGAGCGATCCGATCATGAACCGCCCCGCGACATCGGTCGTCGAAATCAGGCCGTTCCCTCCCATGTCGCCGGTCGAGAGCAGCGACATCAGCGCCGCGAACGGTGACAGCGAACGGAGGTACTCGCCACCGTCGGCCAGATAGCCCTTCGTCCCTTGAAAGAAGTAGTGCGGCCCGAGCGACAGGACGCTCAGCCCGAGTACCGTCCCGTACGTTCCGCGCACGGCAGCATCGGTTGAGTTCGCGTGGCTGCTGATGAGCAACCCCAGCGTCAGGTACTGCAACGCCACCAAACAAAGCAGGCCGTACACGGAGCAGAGCATGGACCACGACAACCCACCCATCGCGTAGCAGGCACTCGCGGCAGGAAGACTCGTGGCGAGAATGATTCCCGCCAGAACCATCACGGCCAGCAATTTTCCGAACAGAATTCGCCACGGGCCGAGCGGCGTGTTGAGCAGCAGCGCGAGCGTCCCCTGCTGTTTTTCACGCACGATGTTCGTGGCCGGAAAGACCGGCAGCAGCAACAGCACCACGGCCAGCAGGCCCACGGCGAATAGGCGGAAGACTTCTTGAGACCGCACGCCCGACAACGCCACCCGCGCATCGGTCGGCCACCGCACGGCGACGAGCAACGTGAACAGTGTCACCAGTCCGCATTGCAGCGCGAGCATTCGCGGCTGTCGCAGTACAGTCATCAACTCACGCAGCACGAGTGCTCTAAACATGAGTCACACCTCCCGGCGATGAACTTGCTGCGGGAGGCGGCTCCACCGGGCGAGTAAACGTCATGAACGCCTCTTCGAGATCGGTTTGCACTTCGCGGAACTGCGTCACGCGGATGTTGGCTTTGACCAGTTGAGCCAGCACCTCGCCCAGCTCTTGTTCCGGCTTGGCACTGCGAAAGCGGACAGTTGCTTCCAACGGCACCTCGACCACTTCCGCGTCCGCTTCGAGGTATGTGCGAATGACTTGAGCCGCAGCGGCGACCTGTTCGGACGATGCGAGGTGTGCTTCCATTGTGCGCCGCTGACTGACTTGCCGTCCGATCTCTTCGACGGTTCCGAAGGCCCGCATCCGCCCGTGCGTGAGGATCGCGACGCGATCGCAGATGCGAGACAACTCGGGCAGGATGTGACTCGTCACAATCAACGTTTTGCCCAGCCCAGCCAGTCGGATCAGCAGGTCGCGCATCTCAATCCGTGCCTGCGGATCGAGGCCATTCACTGGTTCGTCGAGGATCAGCACACGCGGATCGTGCAGCAGCGTGCGGGCCAGTCCCACGCGCTGCTGCATCCCGTGGCTCAAGCTTTCGACGAACCGGTCCTTCATGTATTCGGTGCCGGTGATCTCCATGACTTCGGCGATGCGTGCGATTCGAGCGGGACGACGGATGCCAAACGCCGCTCCGAAAAAATCGAGGTACTCACGCACGCGCATATTGTCGTACGCACCGAAACGATCCGGCATGTAACCGACCAGCCGTTTGATCCGGTGCGAGTCGCGCACGCAGTCGGCTCCCGCGATCTGAGCGGTCCCTGCGGTCGGGCGAATCAGCCCGACGAGAATCTTGATGGCCGTGGTCTTGCCCGCGCCGTTGGGTCCGATCAGCCCGAGGATCTGGCCGGGATAAAGCTTCAGCGACAAGTCCTCCAACGCCGTGAAGGTTCCGTATTTCTTGGAGAGATTTTCCAAGACAACGACCGGTTGATTGGAGGCGGAACTGTTCGACGCCGGTTCGCGAGAGACCGGTGGAGGGGCTGCCATTCGTCATTCCTTGAGATGTGTGTCGCATCAGTCGATGTGGGCGAAGTTACGGTGACCGGCAAGTCTTGTGCTACCTGAGATCGAAGCCTGACGCGCAAGCGAAGGATCAATGTGCCAACCATCCTTCGCTTGCGCGTCAGGCTTCGATGGGTGAGCTTTTTCTTACCGGTGGCCTTACGGAGACGGTTCCCGTGGTTCGGTGGGAGTCGCCCACAATTGCAGGCCGAGTGATTCGATGCGCCAGTAGTTGATCTTCGCGCCGACATCCTTCTTTTCCAACGCGAGTTCCGCCTGATTTGTGTCGCCTGCGTTGATGCCGAGGGCCAAGCTGCCATCACTTGCGACGGTCAGCAGTGAGGGGTCCGTGATCTCCAGCGTCAGACGACCGACGGGATCGATCAGGGTCTGGATCGAGTGAGCCACGCTGTCGCGTTGGCCAAGTAACTCCAACCGTCCGACGGGGCCAGTCACTTGAACGACAACTTGGGCGCGAGTTCCCTTCAGCGGCAGTAACTCGCGAGGGATTTGGAATCGCAACCAATTGGAGCTGGGTGCGGCTCGTTCCTGCCATTCATTCAGTTGGTTGTTCCACATGGCGGAGGGCTGCGTTCCGTCGGGAGCAAGCGTGCTGCGATACGGCAGCCACGGGGAAGGAATGACGATCTCGCGACCGATCTGCGGTCGGTCCAAGACCAGAGGAATGGCCATCAGCGTGGAGCCGCGCGATTGCAGTCCCTCACCGAATTGGAAGTTTGCGTTCGGCCGATCGCTCCACGCCAGCAACGTCGGTTGCTCGGGATAGTCGCGTCTCCGTTTGTTCGAGAGGAGTTTTTCGAGCGTGCGACGGCGGCGATCTTGTTCGTCGGCCAGCATGTCTGCCGCGAGAAACTGTTCTCGCCCAAACACGTTCTCCGTCCGCACGACGAATGATCCGTCGTCTTGAAACTCGACGCCCATGCGCCCCGAGCGTGTGGCCAGCACACCGTCTTCAAGCTGCGAGACTCCCGTCACACGCCCGACCAGCCCGGCGTTGTCGAACGTCGCGCGAGCCTCAATGCGCGGGACGACACTCGCCGACACTTGGAACGCCGCGCTGTGTTGCCCGGCCGCCTGCGGCACGTTCTCCCATTGCCATGCTTCAATGTCGGTCCAAACCATGCGGCGCACGGTTCCTTCGAGACCGGTCATGTCGGGCATCAGTCGTCCCCCAGCAGTGGCTCGAATCGGCTGTTGACTCCCCTCGCGGTAATACGTTGCCACGACACCACGACGGCTGACATCGTCTGTGCCGGGAATCGGCTGCACGAACTGTATGACGGCGACGGCGTCGGCGATCGCGTGTCGATTCGACCGGCCCAGTTGCAGCAGAGCCGCGCCGAACAGGACGGCCAACAGCGGGCCGATCCACCCCATGTGCTCGACGGAGCTGCGAGCGTACAGCCACGAGCCGATGCCCAACATCAACACCACCAGTGCGGCCAGTGATCCCAGCACAACGCCTCGCGACGGCACTGAGTACCCGATGTATTCGCCGACCTGCTGTTCGAGTGCCGCCGTGGAGACCAGTTCCTCAGGTCGCCCCGCCAAGAAGAAGTCGGACGCCAACAGAGACATCGCCCGGTTCGTCCGAAACGCGGTTTCCTCGGAGTCGGCCTTGAGTATCTCCGCGTTGGTCTGGCGAGCGATGCTGCGCTGCGGTGCCGACTTCGCTTCGTCGCTTCGAGAAACCATCCAGCCTCGCGCCCCGAGCGTCGTCACCAGCAATCGACCGTCGCCGCACGGAACCCAGAACGCGGCGGGCCAACCGTTCACTTCGTTCTCGATCTCAACATCTTGCACGACGACGCGAACCAGATCGACCGGCGTTTCGTATTCGACAGGCTCACCCAGCGACTTCGTACCGGTTGACTGCACCTCGAAGAGCTGCACCGAATTCAGTCCCACGCGATCGACGATGTGGCCGTTGAACCGATCTCCCACCAACATTTCCAATAGCCGAGGTTCAGTGCGGTCGAGCATCACCCACAAATGGCCTCCGCCAAACAGCCAACGTCGAAGCGAAGCCAACGCCGCCGCGTCGTCTACGAGGTTGTTCTCCGCCAAGACCATGTGGTCGAGTGCGTGCAGACTGAACTCTTCGTGCGCGAGTTGCTCGCTGGAGGGGAGTGCGATCTGCCGCCCCAGCTCCTGACTCACGCGACACGCCGCAACCAGATCGGCCACCTCGTGATCCAACTGCTCCTGTCCCGGTGGCGGCTCGTTGATGAGGCCCGTGATGCGCGGGTTGTGCGTCACCAAGATGGCACCGTCGTGTCGGAGCAGGCCGGCTTCATCACGCAGCAACACTTCGTTGGCCGTGCCGTCCACTCCGGAACGGCCCGCATCCAACACCAGCGTCTGAAAGTTGAGTGCTCGCCCATGATTGGGATTCAGCGGCGGAACTAAGACCGGTTGCACAGCTCGCAACAATGACTTCGCGGGTAATCGCAGCCGCTGACCGAACTGCATCGTGGGCGCACCGTCGAAGTACGTCGCGGTCAACAAGTCGCGCGGAGTCTCCTGAGTGTTAATCAGATTGACATGCAGCAGCCCCCACCTGTTGGGAGCGTAGGCATGAACACCCCCGGCAGTGGCTCGCACAACGGAGAGCTTCACGGCGGGCGGTTCGTCCTGTGCGAGAACATCGCTCGCGTCGGACATTGCCAGCGCAGTGATCAACGGCACCAGCAGGCTGTGAAGTAGCGATGGCAAGCGAGTTCGCACACGCAAGGCTGAAAGGTCGGTGGCACGCTCGGCGAAAGCTCGGCCGGTGATTGGCATGAAGGCGACTTCGGAAGAGTGTCGGTCAGATGAAAGTGGGGTCGTGCAGTGTCGGAGTTTGCACGCGCAGACGAAGTCCGGCTTTTCCTAAAGCCGGACTTCTTTCCGGGGGGAAACGTCCCGGAGGAAGTCCGGCTAACAAAGCTAATCTGGACTTCAGGCATTGGACCCTGCGTCACCCCGCCATCATGCGTTTCATGAACGCGAGCGCGTGCTGCGACAAATACTCTTCGTTCGGAAACATCCGTCGCCAGACCTTAGTGGCGGCGGCCAGCGCGGGAAGGGCGAGGCCGAAGGCTTCGACCATCAACCAGCCGTCGTACTTCAGCGTCTTCAACATCTGGAACGTGGTCTCCCAGTCAACGTGGCCTTCGCCGGGAGTCGAGCGATCGTTCTCCGAGATGTGGACGTGAACGACTTGATCCCAGCACGACTGCATCGCCGCCGCGAGGTTCTTCTCTTCAATGTTCGCGTGAAACGTGTCGTACATCATCTTGAGATTCGGGTGATTGACCTCGCGACAGAAGCGTGCGTCGTCGGCTGCGTTCGTCAAGAAATAGCACTCGAAACGGTTCAAGTATTCGACGACCAGCGTGACCTGGTTGGCCTGCGCGTGATCGGCCGCCTTCGAGAGCGTCTCTTGGCCCCACTTCCATTCGTCGGCCGTCGCTCCCGATCCGCTGAACGATCCGAGCGCCGAGTGAATCGGCCCACAGAGGTGCGTCGCGCCGCTAGCCGCACACATGTCGATCGCCTGCTTCAACCGAGCCAGTCCCGCCGCGCGAATGCTCGCGTCGGGTGAGATCGGATTGTCGGCGTCAGTGCAAACCGTGACGGCTGTTCGCCCCAGCCCGATCTGATCGAGCTTCTTTCCCAGCTTTTGAAACTTTGCCACTTCCATGTCGAAGATCGGCAGTTCGACACCATCGAAACCCCACTGCTTGAGATTTTCCAAAATCGGGTAGTGCTCTTCGGTGACATCGGAGGTCCAGAGCAGCATGTTCATTCCGTACTTCATCGTGGGTGTTCCTCAGCAGGAGTGACGTGGGATGGAGTTGATCGACGGGATTCTTAAACAAGACGTTTCCGACAAAAAGTCGAAATCAGGATTCTTAGCTGCAATCACAAGAGTCCGGGGGCTGACGCCACCCGGCTCACCACTTCTGTCGGAAACGTCAAACAAACAGAATGAACTCGCTACGGCATCTCGAAATGTTCTGCGGGCAGCAAGTCATTCACCCGCTGGCCAACAATTTTGCGAGACTCCGCGAGAACCGACGCAGCCTGTGGTGGGAGCGGACAGAGTTTGACTCGGGTCAACACTTGATTCAAGCGAGCCAACAGTCGCTGGTCATTCACGTAGCAACGCAGAAATTGCTCACGCCGAAACAGCGCGATGAACCACGCGAGGCGATCGGTCGGTTGACGGGCCATGCGATTGATGGCCGCTTCGACGAGGAGTGGATCCACTGCGTCGAGGACGCGCCAATACTCCTCGAACCGTTCGGGATGACGTTCGATCAGGGCGGCATCAAGCAATAACTCCATTCCAACGTGGCCGAGGAATCCACAGTGATACTGTTCGTCGGCACCGAGCCGCTCCCGAAAGAGTCGCGTCAGTTCACCGGTCACTTCGACAAACCCGCGCGTCGCGTGGAACCAGCCGTCGTCGTTCAGATGTCTCAATGTTCCGGCAGCCACCTCCGCTTGAAGCGTCTCGGCACATTCGGTCCACGGTTCGAGATGCTGCGGTCGAAACCGAACCTTTCGATCGGCAACCGACAACCAATCGGGAACCGCGGTCCCCGCGACAAAGTACGGCCGGTCAAGATGGTTCAAAGCGTGAGCGAAATAGTTCATGAGTCTCGAAAACTTTCGCAGTGCGGACTTCGCTCCGGGCCAAAGGACGATTCGCTGAGTCACGATTGGGAAGAGATTGCAAATTGGTAATTGCAAATTGAGCATGGAAAGACACACGGGTTGCCCACCGCGAGCGTTTGATTCTCAATTTGCATTTGGCAATTTGCAATTATCAATTTGCAATCGCCTTCCTTCGTCGGTCCGAGGCGCAGCCCTCGCTGGAGTCTTCAGAACGCACCGTCTCCGGCCCATAAACTACACGACGCCAAGTTCGACCATTGCGATCCACTTGCTGCAATCGAATCGAGTCAGCGCGAGATCGCCGAAAGAAAGGGAGGCGACGACCAACTCAAAGCGGCGGGATTCTAACTGGCCATCAAACGGGCACAACCGTCAGATCGGAATTTTCAGATGAGCGTCATTTCAGCGCTGGTCCGCATCGATTATCCGGCACTCATGACACATCGAGCCTCGGCACTCAGATTGAGACGGACCAAAGGAATCTCCGGTACGCAACTCAGAACTGCATCTCGTTCATCACCCGATTCAGTGCGTCGAGAAGACCCAACTCCGTCGCCCACCGCCGCAGGTACTCTTCATCGAGTTGACCTTGAGCCATCAGGATGTCCATCACATCTCCAATGTCGCGTGGTCGTGACGCAATCAGTTTGAGCAGAATGAGATCTTCGGGAGAGACGACCCACGCGGGCACGCCGTCCACCTCCAAGCGCGAACGGCGTGCGAGCAGTGACTCCTGAAGCCGCGTCTCTGCCAAGAAGATGTCGATATCGACGGATCGCCCCCGCAACCATTGGCGGACTCGAACCAACGGCATCCCGCCAACTTGGTCAACCCAGCCTCGGGCGAATTCCTCCGAGACCGTGTAGCCGAGCTGGATCGCCGCATCGAACAACTCACTGATGCGACCGCGATCCAATGCGATCGTGAAGTCGAGATCATGCGTCGGGCGGGGAATGCCATGCACGCTGACGGCCAACCCCCCGATGAGCGCGTACGAAATGCCAAGCCGTTCAAACAACTCGACGAAATCTCGAAACGGAGTCCCCAGATCGTCGTCCATGATTACTTCATCCGAGCAAAAGCGTCGAGCATGGTTCTGGTCCGGTCGTCGTTCTGGCGTCGCAGGATTTCAAACCGGCGGTCGATCTCGGCCTCGGTCCCTCGAAACAACCGTGGCGTGTTCTCCTGGATCATCTCCAAGGTCAGCTTGAGCCGTTCGGAAGGGGTCATCTTCCGGTACATCTCCAAGGTTTCGGGGCTGAGCATGATTCGGTCTCCGCAGTGAGGACGTAGAAGGCGGGGTTGAGCCAGCGCCCGCGTACCGCCTTCGATCAGCGGACGCCAGTCTAGCGTCCGTCGTGGCTCCGAGAAACGACGCTTCCCGACGAGGACGATTTGATGATCGCCATCACCGCCGTCATACTCCCGCCCGTCCGTGTCGAGAGATTCGTCGGCGATGTTCGTCGGCCAGATCGACTGCGGGAATGACATCCCTGATGGAAAATCAACAAAGGTCCAAGACATGAAGCTGCGAACGGCAATGAGTTGTGCGGTGTTGAGCGTCCCCCTCCTGAGCGGTCTGTGTGCGACCACGGTCCACGCCTTCCCGCCGATCCCCGGTCAGATCAAAGAGGCATTCAAAGACGACAAGGACTACAAGCCGTTCCTCGACACGGTCGAGGCTCTCAAGAGCAAGTGCGATGTCTGCCACAAGCCGGGAGCCGACAAGAAAGGCAAGGGACACGGCCTCAACGACTTCGGCAAGGTCTATCACGACCGGATTCGAAGCGAAGAAGTACAAGACCGCCAACGAAGAGAAGAAGACCGACGACGCGATCAAGCTGATGAAGGCCGCGTGGGACAAGTCGATCACCGAGAAGAACGCCGACGGCAAGGTCTACGGCGATCTCATCAAGGAAGGCAAGCTACCGAGCAAGAACGAATAATGAGGCTCCAACCCGACTCAAGCCCGTCTGGATGAAGTGCTGGAGACGGTTCGGTAGGAACAAAACACAAGGCGGGAGCAGTCACGATACAAACTGCTCCCGCCTCATTTTTATTATGCGCCTGTCAGTCTGCCACTTTTCCGTAACTGCCCGAAGACTACTAACCCGCAACGTGAGCGACGGCGAAGTGGTTCGACTCGTTCGTTCAGGTCATCTCCCTTACTGAGCCAGCTTTCGCCAAGCGGGCTTTCCGTCAGTCCCGAGGTACGCCTCGTAACAGCCCGCGTTGGCGAGCGCGATCGACTTTCCATTCGACAACACCAGTGTGAGGCCCGTCTGCGTGGAGGGCGCGCCGACCCAGACCATCAGATAGCTGTTTGAAGTGTTGGTCGCCGTGAGCGGAATTGAAGAGACCGTTTGCGTGCCAAATTTGAGAGTCACAGTCTGAGCAGCGGTTGTGTTGTTCAACACGGCGATTTGAAACTTGTTGATGCGGGCGACCGGCCGATAGATTCGAACCCAGCCGGGGCTGGCGGTGTTGTTGTTGTTCAACGTCGTCAGATCGATCGTGTTCTTCTTTAGGGTTCTGACGCCGTTCGTGTTTTGCTCGAAGACGAACGTGGGCATTCCCGCAGCATCGACGGCCGCCACGACGGACGTATGTCCCACTGCGACGGTTGTAACGGTCCCTGACGTGAGCTTCGTGTTCTTGTACTGAAGCACATCGCCTGGCTGAACCTTCGCCGTGGGACTCGAATCGGTCCAACTGCCGCTCGCGTACTCAACCTTCTTGATGAGCGTGCCCCAGACATAATCTCCACTGCCGGGCGAGTCGGCTGCGATCAGGCTCGGCATAAACTCGGCACCCGCGACACGCAGCCCTTCGCTCGATGCGTGAGCACATTCGCCCCCGCCACAGCGAACGCCGACCTTGCCATTCAAATAGGTCACGACTTTCTCGTTCAGCGTCTGCGCCTGAACAACCGCTGTCGATGCCAGCAGAAAGAGTACGGCGGGAATGAAGACTCGTGATCGATTCATGAACGGATCCCTTTAACATTTGGGTTTGCAGCTTCCGAGCATCACACTCGGAGCCTGCCACAGTGTGATTTGAGTAGCGACGATGTTTCCACTGGAACGGGTTTGAACTTCAGATGGAGTATGCCACAGACACCCGCCTAGCGGAAGCCGCCAATTTTAGACATGGCCGTCTCGGGTAATTTAGGTTCTCCGCCATTTGTGTTGGATGCTTGAGAGCGGCACGGCGCTAGCCGCCGGTGTAGGCGAAAACGACCGGCGGCTAGCGCCATGCCGCTCACGGGACACCATTTTCAACAGGAATGGCGGAGAGCCGTAATTTGTAAGGCTCATCCGCTGGCACTTCAGTTGGGGCATTTTGCGAGTGCCGCACGATGCGTCGAACGAAGGCGTCGAACGAAGGCGTCGAACGAAGGCGTCGAACGAAGGCGTCCCCCCTCCGAGACTGGGCGGTGTGTGGGTTCCGTTCCCCACTGCTCACGCCGTGGGCTACGCCCCAATGGCACTGACTTTACTAACCCGCAGCGTGAGCGAGGGCGATGACAAGAGACGTTTCCCTTGGTTTCCCTCGCTCACGCTGCGGGTTACTGGAGTAAAGTCAGTGCCATTGGGCTACGACCTGCCACCCTCCGGGCTAACAGCCTATTGAAATGGTAGGACGGGCAAGAGTGCCCGTCCTACCATTTCATTCTACGGTTCGTTCGTCACGCACCGGCATCGTCATCGGGGGCCGCTGGTTCGGGGATCAGGCCCAACGTGCGGAGCTTCGACCGAAGTGTCATGCGTGAGATGCCGAGGCGTTCGGAGGCTTGGACTTGGTTGCCGCTGACGTGGGTCATCACTTCTTGAAGCACGACGCGGTCGACTTCTTGCAGGACGTGGCGGTAGAGGTCGGGATGGTTTTCGAGGATCAGGCGTCGGACGAGTTGTGTCAGGTCGGAGGTCGGTGTCGATGCGATTGAGCGGGCTTGATCGGTGTCGGGTGATCGGGAATCGTTGGCTCGCGACAACGCCGCCTCTTCGGGAAGGTCGAGTTGTCCGGCGGCGACAATTCGCTCAGGACGGCAGCTTTGAGGCAGGGCGTCCGGTGTGAGGATCGTTCCCGAGGTGTGGACCATCGCGTACTTGATCGCGCTTTGGAACTCGCGGATGTTGCCGGGCCAGTCGTGCGCTTGCAGGAGTTGGATGGTGTCGGGCGACGCGCTCATGACGGTCTTGTTCATCTCGACATTGAACTGACGCAGGAAGTGGTCGAACAGCAGTGGGATGTCGTCGCGGCGGTCTCGTAGCGGGGGGAGTTGGATGGTGAAGCCGTTGAGTCGATAGAGCAGGTCTTGGCGGAAGCGGCCTTCGGCCACGTCCTTGCTCAGGTCGCGATTGGTCGCCGCGATGATCCTCACGTCGGTCTTCACGGTCGCGTTGCCGCCGATCCGCTCGAACTGCTGCTCTTGCAGGAGTCGCAACGCCTTGGCTTGCGTCGCGGGACTCATGTCGCCGATCTCGTCGAGGAAGATCGTGCCGCCGTGGACTTGCTCGAACTTGCCAATGCGCCGCTGCTCGGCCCCCGTGAACGCGCCGCGCTCGTGACCGAACAGTTCGCTCTCCAGAATCGCTTCCGGCAACGCGGCGCAGTTGATCGCGAGGAACGGCTGCTGCTGACGGCGGCTGTAGTGATAGAGGGCGCGGGCGACGAGTTCCTTCCCCGTCCCGCTCTCACCGAGAATCAGCACGGTCGAATCCTGCGGAGCAATGCGGCCGATATCCTTGTAGACCTCTTGCATCACGGGCGAGAGGCCGATGATGCGGTCGGCCGCGAGGTCATCGGGATCGGTCTCAGCCAGCACGGCCGGGACGCGACTGAGCCGACTGACTTCGACCGCTTTGCCGACCACTTCCTTCAGCCGTTTGAAATCGACCGGCTTGACGAGGTACTCGTACGCCCCGCGCCGCATCGCCTCAATGGCCGTCTCGGTCCGAGCGAACGCCGTCATGATGATGACCGGCAACCGAGGATCGATTTGCCGGATCTGGTCGTACGCATCGAGGCCCGACTGATCGGGCAACCGCACGTCGAGCATGACCACATCGGGCCGTTTCTGCTTCACGAGGTCAATCCCCTCGCGCGCGGTTCCGGCCGAAATCACGTTGAGCTTCGGCGACGACAGCGTCTCCTTTAACGAGAAGACAATGTTCGGTTCGTCATCAACGACCAGCAGCGTGAACATGGACATGGGCATGAGGGAAGGAACCAACTTGGGGACGGTAAGGCAGAATCATGGAGTACAAAATGATGAAAGGCGAAGTCAGTGAAACGGTCGTTGGATTGTGTGGAATGACATGCAGGCTGGGCGGTTCCCGGTTCTGGGGTCGGGCGTTCAAAATCACGCCCTGCTCTGACTCAGAGCGTGCCACACGAGCCGTCTATTGTGGCCACTTCAAACCTCCCCGCCTTCATCATTTTGTACTCCATGATTCTGTCTTGTTTTTCGCGCAGTGGATCACGCCTGTTGCGGCGGCAGATAGATCGCGAAGACGGCTCCGCCTTGTGGCGAGTTGCCCGCTGTGATCTGGCCGCCGTGAGCTTCCACGATGCGGTGGCAGATGGACAGGCCGAGTCCCGTCCCCGTCTCCTTGGTACTGACGAACGGTTCAAAGATTCGATTGAGAACATCCGTCGGCAACCCTGCCCCCGAATCGCGAATCGAAATCAACGCCCACTTCGCAGCCCAAGCCGTCGGTGACGGATCGAGTGCTCCGGGTGGGCGGGAACGCGCGAGGCTCACGAACACGCGGCCTCCTGCCGGCAGCGCATCGAAGGCGTTGAGCAGCAGGTTCAACAACACTTGCCGCAACTGGACCGAGTCGGCTTCGATCAGAAACGGCTCGGACGAGAGGTCGCACTGAAGTTGAATCTGCTGCCGATCGGCACGGGCGGAGACCAGTTCGATCGTCTGCTCGATGGCTTGTCGCGCGTCGAGCCGCCTCTTTTCGAGCTTGGGCGGTCGGGCAAAGTCGAGAAAGTCTTGGATCGACTTCTCCATTCGACCGATCTCCTGTTCGACGACCTTCAATTGTTGACCTCGCAACCCGATCCCATCGTCCCGCTCGACAGCCGCCTGCACCAGCATCTTCATCGGCATCAGCGGATTTCTGAGTTCGTGAGCCATCCCCGCCGCGAGTTGTCCCACGGCCGCCAGTTGCTCACTGCGCAGTACTTCCAACTCGCGCTGCTGCAACCGCTCGACGACCGTCCCGATGTGCGTCTCCATCTCGAGCAGACCCGCTTCGAGTTCCCGAAAGCCGCCGCTGCTCGAAATCTTTACCGGCCCGACGACATCCTCCAACCGACCCGCCACACCGCGCACGCTCACGTCGAGTTGCACGATCGACTGACTGATGCCGCGTGCGATCAGCAGCCCCGCCACCAGTCCGGCCGCACTCCCGCAGATGCCCAGCAACAAGAACGCCTGCCGCGATTGTTCGGTCGTGTGGCGGTTGGTCTCGTTCGTCAGATCAACCACATCTCGGTTGAGCACCAGATAATCCTTGGCCGGATCGACGACGCGCGTGATCGCCGCCAACAACTCATCGACGCGGCTGTCACTCTGTTGCAACGCGCTTGGCTCGCCCTCGTCGAGGCGGCGGAACAGTTCGGCGAATTGCCGCCATCCCTGCTGGACGGCGGTGATTGACGCGACCTCCTGCGGAGTGCGCGACAATCCCTGCGCGAGTTCGATGTGTCGCGGTGCCGCTTCCCGCAGCTTGCGAATTTCAATCAGATGCCGCCCATCGTGACTGCGGCCAAACTGCTGGAGCTGATGCCGAATCTCACGCATGTCGATGTAGAGATCCTGCGCCGCGACCATCCCGTGAACCTCCTGCGCGATCAACTCCGAACTGTTGATCTGCTGCCGCTGCACGTTCCACGCGGCGACGATCCCCAACGCGAGCAACAACCCGCTAATGGCGATCGTCGGTGCAGCGGTCTTCAAAACAAACTGATGGTTCATGGCGCGGGAGCATACCGGGCCGATGTGCCGTGGTGAATGAGCGCCGCGCGTCTTACCTCGCGCGGTCATTGATGAGGCATCTGAGCGGGGCGAAGCATCGGGGAAATTCTGCGAGACTGCATTTCGCTCTGCATTCGCAAGAAAACGGGATCAACTCGTTTAACTGCAAGCCAAAGGCGAGCGCGGAGGGAGGTGCGAAATCGAGTCGCCGTGCCACGCCTCCGCGCTCGCCTTTGGCTTGCGGTTAAACGATGCCGCCTTGGATCGCAACCAGAAGTGGAAGTCGTTGAATTGGAATTCCAACTCGCCAAGATCGATGAAGCCGATATCGGGAAACCGAAGGCAAGGAACTGGCCACGGTCCTTGGCCACTGATTGGCCACGAGTCCCGCATCAACGTCTGTGGTGACTGAGTGCGGTGATGTGTTCGTCACTCAGTCACAACAGCGGCTCAGTCTGATCTCGGTGCGAAGAAGCACATCAACGAACGGCCTTGCCACGAGTTGCGTTCTTTCCTGCGTGCTCAGGTGCAGCACCACTTCGCTGACAGTCTCGCAAGGGGGCGCTGAGTTGCCGCAGAGCAACGTCTCTGGCACGGCCTCTGCGATACGGGAGGCATCACGCCGACAACTCCCACCGCGCCGATTGTGTGGCGGCCCCAGACATAGAAGCCTGAAGCGCAAGCGAAGGATGTCGCAAATGCGGACGAATTTGGCTCAGAAATCCTTCGCTCGCGCTTCAGGCTTCTATTTTCAACAGGCTGCTAAACCACTCAACCGCTTCACCCTCGTTTAAAGGAACCACGACATGCCACATCAGCCCGGCACTAACGGTCGAGCCGTCTTAACCTCCCTCTCCAAAGCGTCCTTCGGAATCGCTGGTCTCGCCTTCCTCGGATCGTTTGCCTGTGCTGCGATCAATCATTCGCTCTCCGGTTGGATGGCCGTAGCGGGGATGACCGGACTGGGCTTGTTCTATCTGGCCCTCGGTGTCCTCAACCTCGGCCATGTCTCGAAATCTCGGCTCGACCGCGAACCTGATTCATCCAGCACCGCTCCATATCCTCACCCGAGAAGATACGGCGACGACTTGCACGCTCCCCGATCGATTCGACTCGAAGCACGCACGTAACCGTGAGACCGATGCCCAGCCGGATGAGTTGGTCGAAGTCTGATTTATCGCGTACGCCACCGTTCGCCCAATCACTGATGAACCGTGCGCGTGTCCCGTTCTGTATCGCGCATTTCAAAACTAGCCCGACGCGCAAGCGAGGGCTGGACATTCGATGACGGTGAAGCCTTCGCTTGCGCGTCGGGCTAGTCTTTCAAGGCAAAAGCGGGTTTTGAAATGCGTTCTCTAGGAGGAGTAATACGATGAAGTTGACCAACGAGTGCCATCGAGCGGTGACGGTAGAAGACCAATGCGGGTTTCACATGCTGGCGGCCCAGCGAGTCGCAGGGGTGGCGAACCATTTCAAATCCGCGCTCTTCGTCGGCAACCGCCGACATTGCACCAACGCAACAAACATTCTGGGCCTGCTCATGCTGGCGGCGATGTGTGGAAGCGTCCTCCAACTGCACGCCTATGGCGAAGATGCCGAGTCGGCTCTCGATGAAGTCGCCCGTATGATCAGCCCCGGAATCAAAATTTATCCGGACGATTCGGTCCCCGTCTGATTCACAATTCACCGTTCATACCACCCACAGTCCGCCTTCTCGCGAACATCCGATTCTTGGCTTGGTTCAACTTGGGTTGTAATGAATTGGCGACCGCGTCCGCGCGTCTGATACCCGAAGACACGGCAACTTCAACCATGCCCGATTCTCACATCCCATTCTTTAGGAATTGAATTGCCATGACCGAGAGCATTGATTGCCAAAGAAGCGTCACCGTCGGAAGCCGATTCGGGCTGCACATGCGGATCGCCCAGCAAGTCGTCCAAGCGGCACAACAGTTTCATTCCACGTTGACCATCCGCCGCGACGGCATTTTGGCCGACGCCAGAAGCATTCTGAGCATCCTCTTGTTGGGAGCCGTGCAAGGAGTCGTCTTAGACCTTCACGCTTCGGGTCCAGACGCCGAAGAGGCCATCACCGAGATCGCGCACCTGATTGATGCCAGCAGCGATGACTTGGGGCTTGGACCGATCAGACCGAAACAATCCGTTTGATTTCAAGTTCCCAACAGACCCCGGAGCGTGCCCCGTGACAGCATCGTTTTTCGGTGCATCACGGCGGCGACTCGGCTTCCACCGCCTGCAATTTCTCCGACACAATCTCGGTGGCATGCCGCAATGATCCGGCGAACGTGACTCCGAAAATGGAGAGCACCAGCACGAGCAGTCCCGCCTCAACCCAGCGTCTGCGAGACCAACGTCGCACGTCGGGGGCGAAGGCCAGCAACGCGATGACGGCGGCAATCAGGACGACCGCGTCGAAACTGGCCCGCTGCCAGTACGGCCCACCCAGATGCAGCCACATGCCAAACTCGTCAAACGTCAGCGCCAGACCCATCGCGTACAACATCTCACAGAGGAGATGAATTCGCCCCGACGGTCGCGCGACCAATACGTATCCACCCACGCCCGACAGCAGGAAGATGCCGTAGTTCAGATGGTGGACGTGGGTTCCGCCAACGTGGAAGAACAAGTCTGGCAACCAGTGATCCATAATCAGAAACACCGTCACGCGCGCCGCCGCAAACGTGACGAGGAACACGTACAGGATCAGTCTCAACGTGCGGCGAGCATTCTCGCGAGGGCAGTCTGAATTCATCGAGTTGTGTCCTCAAAGACGTTTCCGACAAAAGTCGAAATCAGGTGAGCCGGGCGGCGTAAGCCCAATGACACTTACTTTACTAACCCGCAGCGTGAGCGAGGGCGATGACATGAGGCGTTTCCCCTTGTTTCCCTCGCTTACGCGGCGGGTTACTGAGGTAAAGTAAGTGCCATTGGACGTAAGCCCCCGGATTCTTAGTTGCAATCACAAGAGTCCGAGGGCTGATGCCGCCCGGCTAACCACTTCTGTCGGAAACGTCCTCAAAAGATTCCCGTCGGAAATTCAGCCCTCATCAAACATGTGAAGCCGTCAACGTAGTCGTTCAATCTCAGGCCGGTAGCGAGAAGCTAAGGAACTGGTTCAAAATAACTTCCCGTCTTTCGTGCTTGTTCCCTCCCCTCGGCGGGGAGGGTTAGGGAGGGGGACGAGTGGCAAATCGACTTGACCATCCTCCCCCCTCCCCGGCCCTCCCCGCCGAGGGGAGGGAGGAAAGCGGGAAGCTGTTTCGCACCGAATCCTAAGCACGTCGTCTGTTGCCGTGCGACCGCAGTGCGGCAACGAGGTAAACGACGCAGGCGAGATTCACCGTCAGCAGCATCACCTTGGGCCAACTGACGCCGTGCATCAACTCGTACAGCTCGATGGGGATGTAAACGGAACCGCTCACCGCACCCAACCACTCGGCCCAGCGTTGTTGATGCCAAAGTCCAAACGCTTCCGCGAGCCGAAATGCGGCGTACGCGAAGGCGGCGCAGGCCAGCAACACCAGTGTGGTGTCATTCGACTTGGCAGCGGCCTCCAAAAAAATCCGGGGAAACCGGCTGGCCGGGTTCAGGTGAAAATGTCGCACGAGTTCTTCGGCGTAGTGCCCAACATCACGGTGGATCAGCCCGAGCAGTCCGAAGCCCGCGAGTAACACAAGCGATCCCTTCGCCGCCTCAAATATCGCAATGAGACGGATGCTGCGCTGGGTGTTCATGAACATGACTATGACTGCTCTCGGTTCGGCGTCAGCGGGGGCAGTATGCGATTCTCTGCACTTCCAACGAGTTCAATCAGATGCCGTTCGATGATGTGCAGTCGAGCATCCAATTGGTGAATGGCCAATTCCGCACGCACGTTCACTTCATGATCGATCTCCGCTTCGAGCCGGTCGTGGGCGGCCTCCCGATTCTGTGACATCATGAGAATCGGTGCTTGAATGGCGGCGATCATCGACAGAACGAGGTTGAGAAAAATGTACGGATACGGGTCAAAGGCTTTGTCGAGCGGCCCCAGGATCTCCGTGTTGAGGATGGCCCAAAACACGAGCCACGCCAGAAACAGCAGAATGAACGTCCACGACCCTCCAAACTTCGCGATCACGTCCGAAGCCCGTTGGCCAAATGTTCGGCGATCAGCGAACTCGGTGTTGGGATTTCGCGGAAGGCTGGTGCGGTGCAGCACCCCTTCGATGACTTCGCGCTCGTGGGGGCTGAGGTGCTCCCACTCGGCCCGAAAAATTTGTTTGGCAACTGTTTCTGACCGCTGTTTCATTGAACATCCATTCTTGGTGGTTTTGCCTTCGATCAGCCCGAAGCAGAGCATTTGCCCGTTTATATACCTCACGCGGGAGAAGCTGACACTAACCCGAAGCGTAAGCGAGGATGCAACGCACGTCCTCGCTTACGCTTCGGGTTAGTGTGAAATGTGCCATCCTCACCCGCGAGCGGTATAACTCGGTTCAGCCGATGTTTGGGGAGGCGATTCCAATGAGCGGAATGAAGTTCGTCGTTTTCATCCTGGAGGGATGTCAGCCATTAGCGGGGGGTTGAGAAGAGGTCTGACAAATGGCTGTTGCATCCTGAAGGGATGCCAGCATCGCGAAACGGAGAGACATTCTGAGCTTTCCAGCATCCCTTCAGGATGCAAATCTCATTTCGGTAACTTCGCACCGGGGGTGTCGCGGACGCTCAACCCCCCGGCTAATGGCTGACATCCCTTCAGGATGAAGACCGGTCGCCGTCGTCCATCTCTCTCCAATGAGTCTCCCCAAAACATCCGCTGAACCAGATCTTCAACACGGACCAAGGATCACGGCGTCGTTGCGTACGTCGGCAGTTCTTGCGCGAGTGAAAAATCACTCCCGATTGTGACGGCGCCAAACACGCGTTTACAGAATGCAGGGCAAATCCAACGGACTATTCAGGCGCGACGGTGCTTTGTTCAGCCGATAGACAATGGACGGTCTCTGTCTCAGTAAGTTTCATTCACAAGGAGTTGCCGACTTGTGAATGTCATCGCCAACCGCCCGTATTTCTGTGGCGGTCTGACCTGAGCCGGACTCGTGCGAGGAACGCACGTCATGAAATCACGGAGGAAAACCATGCTGCTCTCTTGGAACGGTCTCAACTCGGTCGTGCTCTTGCTCATCGTCATGGCGCTCGCTCCGACATCGGTCAGCGCCCAAGACGGCGAACTCCCGCCACTCATATACGACAAACTTCTGAAACGGCTGGATGAGCTGGAGTCGGAAGTGAGTCGCCTCAAGGCGGCACCAGCTCAGTTACCGACGGCGAACAACGATCCCAACAACGGCGTGCAACGCACCAACTCGGAATACCTCCCCCCTGCTCCGGGCTACTTTTCCGAAGCCGGGCTGATGGCGCTGCAGGCTGCTGCGGGAACGACACCTCCGGCTGCACCCGCCAAACCGAAGTACCCGTCGGTCACGGTCAACGGCTTCTTTCAAGCCGACTCGCTTTGGTTCGGTCAAGACGCTGAGAACCGCGCGGCCCTCGCCAATCCTGCGGCGGTCCCGCCCTTCAACGGCAACATTCAAGACGGCGCGGGCTTTCGTCGTGCGCGACTCTCCGCCAAGGGAGCCGTCGCCGACAACGTGAACTACTTCATGCAGTTCGATTTCGGCTTCTTCGGCCGTCCCACCTTCACCGATCTCTGGGCCGAGGTGACTGACGTGCCGGTCCTCGGTCATGTGCGCGTCGGCCAGTGGAAGCAGCCGTTCGGTTTGGAAGTCGTCTCCAGCGTGCGCTATCAGACGTTCCTCGAACGGTCGGTCTTGTTCCAAGCCTTCGATCCTTTCCGACATGTCGGCGCGGGCTTCTACGACTGGAGCGAGGACGAAAGCACCACATGGCAGTTCACCATGTTCCGCACCCGCAATGATCAGTTCGGCAACGACATTGGAGACAACGGCGGCTGGTCCACCGCCGGGCGCATCACGCATCTGCCGTGGTACGAGAAGAACGGCGATCGCCTCGACTATCTGCATCTTGGCGTGGCTTACTGGCACGGGAACCCGAGCAACGACAAGTTCCGCTATGCCACGATCCCCGAAGCCTTCGTCGGTGAGTTCGGTACGTCCGCAGCCGGTTCCAGCAAGGTCGGTGTCCCGTCAACGGCGCAAGGAACGCCGCCGTTTGTCGATACCGGCACCTTCCTCGTCAACGACTTCACGCACGTCGGCTTCGAGAGCCTGCTCGTTCACGGCCCCTTCTCTCTCCAATCCGAATCAACAGTCGCCGCCGTGAATCAGATGCTCGGCCCGCAACTTCACTATTGGGGAGCCTATTCGCAGGCCAGCTACTTCCTCACCGGAGAAAGCCGCCCCTACGACAAGAAGACCGGCGCACTGGATCGCCTCGTCCCCCTGCGCCCCTTCATCCACGATCACGGCTGCCTGCAAGGCCCCGGAGCCTGGGAACTCGCCGCCCGCTGGTCCACCATCGACCTCAACAGCGCCAACCGCAACGGCGGACAACTGACCGACCTCACCGCCGGCCTGAACTGGTACCTCAACGGCTACACCAAAATGCAATTCAACTACATCCACGCGATGCTCGACCACCCCACCCTCGGCAACAGCCAAGCCAACATCGCCGGCCTGCGCTGCCAAGTCGATTTCTGACAACGAACACATCGCTGATTCCGTCCGCTCACCTGAGCAGCCTGTTGAAAAGGGAATAGAAGCCTGACGCGCAAGCGAAGAATGTCGAAAATGCGGACGATTTAGGTTCAACAACCCTTCGCTCGCGCTTCAGGCTTCT
Organism: Schlesneria sp.; assembly: GCA_043733345.1. Taxonomy (GTDB): domain Bacteria; phylum Planctomycetota; class Planctomycetia; order Planctomycetales; family Planctomycetaceae; genus Schlesneria. The sequence goes on along the minus strand of JAYTGQ010000174.1, from coordinate 17,588 downwards.
ATTTTCAACAGGCTGTTAAGGGCTGTGCAGAATCAATCTCCGCGAGTTCGCGGATGACGATCAGGCTCCAGACCGCAACACGGCTCGAACTCCGCTCTTTCTACCACCCATTTTTCTGCCGCTTCCTCAAAGAGCGAGGCAGAAAAATGTGTGGCAGGAAAATGGCTCAGAACAGAGCCTCCGTGATGCGGCAACCCGTGGGAACGACACGATCACTCCCGAAAGTCTCGGACGTAATACAGGCACAGCCCCTTAGCCGCTGGGTGGACTCACCTGTCCCGTCCTGTGTTGGATGTGGGACGGTTCGCGGGCGTTGGTCAGGGCCGTGTCGTAGGTGATCTCGCCGCGCTGGTAGAGGTCGAGGAGTGCGGCGTCCATGGTTTGCATCTGGTGTTTGCGGCCGGTTTGCATCTCACTGTAAATCTGGTGGACGCTGCGTTCTCGAATGTGGTTGCGCACAGCGTTGGTGACGATGCAGATTTCGCTGGCAAGCACCTGGCCCTGACCGTTGGCGAGCGGCAGCAGCTTCTGGGCGATGATGGCTCGCAGGCTGTTGGCGATTTGCGTGACGATCGAGTTCTGCTGCTCGGCGGGAAAAACGCTGTAAATCCGTTGAACCGTCTGCACGGCATCCGGTGTGTGGAGCGTGGCCAGCACGAGGTGCCCGGTCTCGGCGGCGGTCAAGGCCGTTTCGATGGTCTCCAAGTTTCGCATCTCGCCAATCACGATGACATCCGGATCTTGCCGCAGGACGTGGACGAGGGCTTCGCGGAACGAGCGAACGTCGGTCATGACTTCTTGTTGAACGACGATGCTGCGCTGGTTCTCGTGGACGAACTCGATGGGGTCTTCGATAGTGACGATCTTCGCGCGTCGCTGCCGGTTGATGCAGTCGATCATGTAGTTGAGTGTCGTCGTCTTCCCCATCCCGGTTTGACCGGTCACGAGAATCAAGCCGTTCGGTTGCCGCGTCAGTTCCTCGACGATCGGCGGCAGCTTAAGTTCTTCGCGCGGGCGGACGACGGTCTCGCACAGACGGATCGCCATTTCCGGGCAACCCGAGTGAAAGTAGATGCTCATGCGGAAGCGGCCGATCTCCGGCCAGTGCTTGGAAAAACAGAGCTGCCAGTCGCGTTCCAACTGCTCTTTGAGCGGTGTGGTCAACACGCCCTCGACGATGCCTCGCAATTGTTCGACATCGAGCGGCTCGCCTTCGATCGGCCGAATCTCACCGTTGATCCGCAGCGCCGGCGCGATATCACGGATGAGATGCACGTCGCTCGCGTGATAGTGGCGAGCGGCCTTCAAGATTTTTTCAAGGGTCCACGACATCATCGACTCCCGAACGCACGCCGCCACAGTCGCTTGAGCGACCAACCACCCTGATCGAGTTCCATCAAACTCCGCTCCGCATCAGCATGCCTTGGACAGAGGTCCAGACAGCGTTGAAAGCTCTTCGCGGCCGAAGCCAGCCCCAACTCCCGTTCGGCTCGCCCCTGTACGAACCACGCGTAGTACCGATTCGGGGCGAGTTCGACCGCACGCCGCGCTCGATCCAAGGCGCGGCCCGGCAGATCGAGATTGAGATAAATGTTGGCGATCTCCAACGGGACGAGCCAGTCCGGGTCCGCCTGCACCGCCTTGTCGAAGCAGTGTCGGTCGGTGTCCTGCTTCGTCGCGGCCATCAACTCACCGCGCACCTGCCAACGGTACGCCGACTGTCCCGCCTGTTTGAGCGATCCGTCGGAGAGGACGAGCGCCTGGGTTGTGTCTCCGTTCCGACCGAGTGCCTGCGCGCGACCGGACATCAAGTCACCGTTGCCCGGAAAGAGTTCCAGTGCCTTGCGGCTCCAAAGATCAGCCTCAACAACCTCTTCTAAGAGCACGAGCATCTGCACCTGGCCCAGCCATCCGGTGACGAGCGACTTGTCGTCCTCAAGCGCCCGCGAGTAGAGCCGCAGCGCGTTCTCGTAATGCCCGCACCGCCGCTCTTCGATCGCCTGCTCCAGCCACGCCACGTCGCGCCGCGCGTGCGACTCCTTCGACGACGGCCGCTTGTCGGGCTGTTCGCTGGAGACTTCAAGCTTGTCGAACCGTCCCATCCGTTCCCTCTCGTTGCGACTTGTCCAAGTACCCCGACGTAGGATGGGCACTCTTGCCCGTCCGCTCTTTAACACCCAAGCCGGACGGGCAGGAGTGCCCATCCTCCAAATCGTGATGCTCGTGATCGCGACATTCGTGGTCTGTTCATTCGCGGACGAACCCCATCCGCGTCCAAGGCCATGATCTCCAGATGACACGTCCCTCGATCCGCCCTTTCCCCACTGTACTCCATCTTTTCCAGTTCTCTTCCGTCGCCTGAAACTGACCGTTTCCAAGGTCCGTGCTGGGCAGGATGAAGTACGAGTCCGTTGGAACGGTGAAGCTCAGTCGCTGTCTGGCTCCCTGGGGATTGAGCGGCAAAACGGCGGAACGCTGTCCGTCAACGGTGAGTCGCTCGCCATCCCAGACGACGACCTGTCCCGGCCCGGCCAGTACGCGGTCGATGCGTGGACCTCGGAATACGAACATCGCATTCGCTCCTCCGGGAGTTCGTCCCAACGTACTGGCATCCGCCATTTGATATTGCACGACATCGCCGACACGGGGTGGCGAGCGGACATAGGCCACAACATTGACCAGCAGCACATCACCCGCGCGCAGTGGCGAGCGATCCGCCTGGATCACGATGGGATTCACGTAGCTCGTCGCCAGAGAGTAGGCGGGCAGATAGATACCGGCGGCCAACAGCCCGCAACCGAGCAACATGCGAAAGAGGCGATCACCCACACTCGGCGAAGACCGCCGCGCCACGTCGTACACCGAGACGCCGTGACACGCGAAGGCCATCCCGAGCAACACCGAACTGAACGTCGAACCGAAGCAGACCGCCGCAACGAACAAACAGACGCCGTATCCCAGCAGCAGGCCGCGTCCCAGTGTCGGTCGTCCGTCGTGCATCTGTGCCAAGCCCGGTACGAGCAGGCGACACAAGACTCCCAGCGGAGGCAGCTCCATGTTGGGGAGCACTCCCCACTGACGCTCTACGGCCTTCGATGAGGCTCGCACCGAACGAACGAGCCTGGCCGTGAATGTCTTGCGCCACAGCTTCGCCCAGCGAGTCGCTCGCGGTGGATGAACGTCGATGACCGCCGTGCGCAGCATCAGCGATGTGCCGCAGCGACCGCAATGCGTCACGCCGGGCATGTTCTGAAACTGGCAGTTGCTGCACTGGGGCATGATCGCTCTTTTCCACACGCGGGTTTTGGTGAGCCGGGCGGCGTCAGCCCCCGGACTCTTCGTCGCCCGAGTCCGGGGGCTGACGCCCAATGGCACTCACCTTAAGTTTACGTGTATCAGCCGGACCGCGCTAGCGGCCGGTTTTCCCCGGAACCGGCCGCTAGCGCGGTCCGGCTGATGAGTCAAAGCTGACGCCGCCCGGCTCACCAAGAATGTCTCTTCAATGACCGCATGAGGTCTAACAGCCTGTTGAAAATCCCCACCGGGCTTGCCCCGATGGCTCGCGGGTCTTTGCACTACTTCGGAATCCAACTGGAATTGAGTAGTGCAAAGACCTGACTCCACCGGGGCAAGCCCGGCGGGGGAGGTTTTTCAACAGGCTGCTAACTGCGCCGGTGAACGTTCTGGTGTTGCTCGACGTGCTGTTCTGTCTCGTGATACTCGCGCGTGAGTTCGCGAGACTCCTCCCGCCCGACGATCCGCGCGATGAACTCGGCGGCGTCCAGACACTTCGCCCCCTTGATGCCGATTGTCCGAACTGTCACCTGCCCCGTGGGACTGATTTCAATCTCAAGCTCTTCAGCCATGACGGTGTTCCTCCAAGGTTTGTTGTCGTGCTTGGTAACGGCCGCAACCAAAAGGAAGCGGCCGAACCACGGAGAACACAGATTTCACTGATGACACAGATCAAACGAAGACCAACATCCTCTCCTCCCTCTTCATCCGTGCTATCAGTGAAATCCGTGACATCTGTGGTTAGTTTTTTCCTCATCGGCTGGTGTCATCGTCTGGCTCTGAAATGCGCGCGGGACGACATGGAGTTGATGCCTGGTACTGTAGTCCGGTCGCTCCACCGACCGGACATCCCGCCGACGGAGCGGCGGGACTACGGGTGCCCTCACCAATTGCGGACGCGAATCTTCACGGTGCGATCTTCCGTGACTTCTTCGTCGATGATGGCCATGTTCCGGTTGCCCAGTTCCGTGACCACGCGGTGGTAGACGTACTGCTGAGTGACGCGACCGATCAGTTCCTCGCCGATCTGTTTGAGTTCAGTCTTCGAGCGGCCGTGACCTTCCACGCACACCTTCAACGCGCCGCAGGCGTCGCGCGTGAAAATGGCCCGCACGTCCTCCCGTTCGACGACAATCTGCTCGCCCGAGCCGGCGGTTCCCTCCAGAATCTCGCTCTCGTCGAGTTCGATCTCGGCCCGGTTGGCTCCCGTCACCCGACGACTGGCCTCGACCGCCTCGTTGACCGTGGAGAAGCCCAGCACTCCGACAGCTCCCACCACGGCTGCTGAGATCGCCGACCAATTGGCGATCACCAGCGGCGCTATCACCATCACTGTGCTCATGAGTCACCTCGAAATCTGAGTCGTCGCCGTTTGCCAGAGGCGACGCGGGAGAGACACGGTCGGTCCCGATGCGGAGACCGCTCGTTGGCACGTCGGTCACAATTCGATCTTGCGTCGCGATTCCTCGGTCACGCGCGTCGCCACTCCTGACGCGGGTCGCGCGCGGCCCGCCGCCCAGTTCCGCAGACGGCTCAATTCTTCGTTCATCGTCTTCGACAGGGGCACCGTCTCCGCCAGACTCGCGCGAACGATGCTCGTGTCGAGTGGCACCTGCCGACTGAACGAGTCAAACAGCGCCGAGATGATCGCCTCTTCGATTTCGGCTCCGCTGAAGCCGTCGCTGCCACGAGCCAGTTCCGCCACGTCGAACTCGGCGGGATTGCGACCCCGCCGCTTCAGATGGATCCGAAACATTTCTTCCCGCTCGGCAGCCAGCGGCAGATCGACGAAGAAGATTTCGTCGAGTCGTCCTTTGCGCAGCAGTTCGGGCGGGAGGTGGCTGATGTCGTTCGCCGTCGCAATCACAAACACGGGCGCTGTCTTTTCAGAGAGCCACGTCAACAGCGTGCCGAACACGCGCGACGCCGTTCCGCCGTCGCTCCCCGAAGCGGATGTCGAACCGGCCAGAGCCTTGTCGATTTCGTCGATCCACAGAATCGCGGGCGCGATGCTTTCGGCCGTTTGCAGTGCCCGCCGCACGTTCTCTTCGCTCGAACCCACGAGACTGCTGAACATGCGACCCAGATCGAACCGCAACAGCGGCAGCTTCCACAGTCCCGAGACCGCCTTCGCACACAAGCTCTTTCCGCAACCCTGCACACCCAGCAGCAGCACACCCTTCGGAGCGGGCAGGCCGAACTTCGCGGCACGATCCGAGAACGCGATCGTGCGCTTCGTCAGCCACTCCTTGAGGTTCGTCAGCCCCGCCACCTGACCGAACTCTTCGTTCGCTTGTAATACTCCAGCAGGCCGCTCTTCCGGATGATTTGCTGCTTCTCGCTGAAGACGACGCTGACATCGTCCGAGTCCAACTTGCCATCCAACACCAGCGTCTTGGCGAAGACGTTTTCGGCCTCCTTCAGCGTCAGACCGCGCGCCGCGTGCAGCAGCCGCTCGCGCGAATCGCCCTCCAGGTTGATGCGGACCTGCGGATTGTCTTTCACGTCCTCGACGATGCGGTCGAGGAGCTGACTGAAGTCCTCGGGACGCGGCAGCCCGAATTCAAGGACCGTGATGTCCTTGGCCAATTCCGGCGCGATGTGCATCTCGGGGGAGACGATGACGATCGACTTGTACGTGTCACGCACATGATGCGCGACATCGCGCAGTTTGCGGATCACCGTCAGGTTGCAGCGTTCTCCCGCCGTGAACGGATGAAAATCCTTGAACAGATAGATCGCCGGTTCGACCTGATCGACCACGGCATCGAGTGCCGCGATCGGATCGGTCGTGCTGTTGCTGCCTCCTTTGGTTCGAGTCGGCTCGGTGCCGGATCGGACCAGCCCTTGCGTGACCGTCCACACGAACAGTTTCTTGTTGCGCGCCTCCGCGATCTTCCGCAGGCAGCGTTCGACTCGCTCCTCCTCCCAACTGACCACGTACACGATCGGATAGCGTGCGCGAATGAGTACATCAAGTTCTTGCTGCGGTGAGTGTTCGCGCGAGGCAGCAACCGGCGCGGCGGGTTTGACTCCCGCTGGACGCACCTTCTGCGGGACGGTGCAGAGCGGTCGTTCGGAGCGGCTGGGTGGCTGGTCAGTCATGGAAAGCGATCAATCCTGTGAAGAGTCTGTTACCGCGCAGCGCACAGCCGCCAACCGGATGTCGAGCGCGGCGTCTCCAAGATTCAGCGAACCGAGCAGTTCGAGTAACTCACGCGACGCTCCGAACAAGCAGAGTCGTCCGTCCGGAAGAAACGTGATCTCAGTGATGGCGGTCTCGTCGTCACAGAGTCCCCCGAATTCTTCGTGTGAGGAAACAGACGCGGTTGTTGAAGGGAGGTTAGGCGATGACATTGAGGCCCGCTTCTCCAGCGAGTTGCCGCGCGCGGTCGCCTTCGATTCTCGACAACGGCACTGCGAGTTCGACATGTTGCCGCGCCTGCCAACGCGGCTGATAGCCGTCGCGCAAACTGAATTTGACATGCGGCATCTCGTTCCTCAGCCAGTCAACAATCGGTCGGAAGCAACAATCGAAGTGGCCCGGCAGCACCAAGTGCCGCACGATCAGATCGGTCTGAGCCGCTGCGAGCCGCAGATTCCGAGTCACCACGGAAACGTAGTTGGGAACGCGTGCGATGCGACTCGCACACTCGTCGTTCCCAAACTTGAAGTCGGCCACGTAGACCGACACTGCCCCCTCAAGCAACTCGAACGCTTCGGGTGTTCCGTAGAAGTCCGACTTCCACACGATCGGCGGCAGGTCCATGCAGGGTGACATGGCATCGAGAATGGCGGGAATATGAATGGTCGGTTCACCGCCAACCCACTGAACGTTACGCGACCCTTGAGTCTTTCCCCAAGCGACGGCCTCCGAGAAAAACTCGGCCGTCAGAACACGTCCGCGCGACGGATCGAAGGCGTTGGCTTCCGCGATGCAGAACGCGCACCTCAGATCGCATCCCGACAGATAGAACAGATGCGAGGGCACCAGTTCCGGCTCTTCACCACACTCGACGCGGTGCCGAAACACGCGCGCCTCGACACCGGCATGACACGGCCCCCGCTCACCCTCGGCCCGGTTTGCTCCGCAACGATGCTCACACAGCAAACAATGATTCCACTGTTTGTGAGCCATCTCAATGCGATAGGGTGCAGGTGCAACAGCCGGCATGATGGTGGATGTTTTCTGGCAATCAAATGAACAGCACGGAACGACCGCGACTGCGGCGGGGGGCATCTTACTCGCAATCCACCACGACGCCAGTCAGATTGTCTTTGGCAGATTCACCGTTCAAACCATCGAACACAATCCGGCAACGGTTGCCCTGCGCAAGGATCAAACGAACAAGCCCGAGTCGGTCCCAACTCGGGCTTGTTCAAGGTTCGCGCTGCGCCAGCGATCAGAAGATGCCGAGTTGGTCTCGGGCTTCGTCGGTCATGCGGGCGGGGGTCCACGGGGGGGACATGACGAGCTTGATCTCGGCCACGTCAATGCCCTCGACTTTTTCCAGAGCCATCTTGGACTGCATGATGATCTGCGGGCCGGCGGGACAGGCGGGGCTGGTGAGCGTCATCTCGACTTGAGCCTTTCGATCCGTGTGGTTGATCGAATAGACGAGGCCCAGATCGACGATGTTGATCATCAATTCCGGGTCGATCACTTCACGCAGGGCCTCGATCAGCGCGCCGTCATCGACGGTCGATTCGCTCGCGTCGGCTTCCGCCTGCGTCGCGCATGCGCCGGTGGGAGACGAGGACTCACAACACGAGCTGCTGGCGGTGGGAGCGATCTCCAACCCGGCGGTCATCGGCGCAACGATCGCGCTCGTCGCGGCGGGAGTCGTCGAGCAGCAGCCGGAGTCGTGATCATGATCGTGTTTATGATCGTGTTCATGATCGTGATGGGACTGAGTCTGCGGGGCGGCGTCATGGCTGCCACTGGCTGCCGAGACGGCAGCGACGGGCAGCACTGTGGGAGATGCTTCTGGGACGACGGTGTCAGTGGACATGGTGGGCCTCGTGGAATCGGATCGATCTGTGCTGGGACGAGCGGCTCGCGCGGGACGGACCCAGGATTTCTTGTTCTCGGTCATCGTGCTGCCTGAGGAATGTGGGGCAGGTTTGTAACCTGCGTGTGAATCGGGAAGCCCCCCAGTCCGCGAATGAAGCCTCTGTCCGCGAATGAAGGAAGAGGGGCGGGCAGGTTACAAACCTACCCCACGTCAGTCGCGTGCCCTGACGAAGACACCGCCGTCGCGGACTTGGACTTCAAACGTTTCGATCGGTTGGACGGCGGGCATGCACAGCGGAGCGCCCGTCCGCAGGCTGAACTTCGCTCCATGACGCGGACAGGTGATCGAGCAGTCTCCGCCGACGGGACCGTTCGTCAATGGCTGGCCATCGTGCGAACAGACATCTTCCACCGCGAAGAACTCATCCCCGATACGGATCAGCAGGGAGGGAATGTCCTCGACCAAAATGGAGATTCGTCCACCGGCAGGGACTTCGTCAACAGCGGCAACTCGTTCAAACTCGGACATGCGGGGCGGGCTTTCTCGGTCATCAGTCGATGGGTTGGCGATCAGTTTCTTGAATGAGGACACCGGGGGTTCATCGACGGTCGTCGGCAATAGCAAGGAGTGTTGTCAGAGACAATTCAAAACCGGGCAGCAACAATGACCGGTAGGACTCGTCCTCCGTCAGGACACGTTGTGATCCGTCGGCAAATGAAACGGTCATCGTGCGACGAAAGCGGTCGATGATCCAATACTCTCGGACACCTGCCTCACGGTATTCGAGCCGTTTCGTTTCGTAGTCTCGCACCCGGTCTCGCTTGGACTTTGATACGAATTCGATGGCGATGGCGGGCGGGTCGAGCTTGTAGTCGGGTCGCCGCCCGAGTCCAACCCAAATCACACGGTCGGCACGGCGACGCGACCCGTCGGCGAGATAGACATATCGCTCAGGCAGTGTGTCGTCGATCACTCGGTGAGACGGATGCTGGTGTTGATAGAGTCGCAACAAGAAGGCAAGTTCATCGTTTGGACGGGCTTCACCTTCGGCGGGAATCGGGCTCACGATGACGACTCCGTGAATCAGTTCGTAGCGGTAGGCAGGATCCCAGCGTGTGATGGCGTCGAACTCTTCGGGCGGGAGTTCCATCCCGTTCGAGCGGCGACTGAGTCGGATCGGTTTCGTTTCGACGAGGCTCATTGAGGCACTTCAGTTCTGGGCATGATTCACTTCGCGGTCGCAAACAATCTGAAGAGCCCCTCACCCTAACCCTCTCCCCGCAAGGCCGGGGCGAGGGGACAAGTAGAGACTACCACTCACTCGCGGATGCCGAGTTTGCGTTCAACCGCCTGGCCGAGGGTTTCTCGCACGATCTCGACGGGGATGCGGTCGTACACGCGTTGGAAGAAGCCGGTGACGATCATGTGCATCGCCTCCGAACGAGTCAGGCCGCGACACATGCCGTAGAAGAGTTGCTCTTCATCGACTTGACCCGCTGTCGCGCCGTGCGTACACCGCACGTCATCGGCTTCGATTTCGAGGCCGGGGATCGCATCGACGCGACAGGTGTCGCTCAAGAGCAGTCCGTCGTTGCGTTGATAGCCATCGGTCTTCTGCGCGTCTTTGGCCACCTTGATCATCCCTCGCCAGACGCAGCGGGCTTTGTCGCGGACGACATCCTTGTAGAGCAGGTCGCTCGTCGTGTGCGGGGCGTTGTGCGTCTGTTGCGTGTAGTACGAGATGAGTTGTTTGTCGGTGGCGAACGTCACGCCGTTGACTTGGGCCGAGGCTCCCTTACCGTCGAGATAGACCTCTTGGTGAATGTGAGCCAGCTTCGCCCCGAGTCCCGCCACGGTCCATTGCAGCGACGCATCGCGCTCGACGCGGCCACCCTGATGCGCGAAGTGCCACGTCTTCTCGTTCCAGTTCTGAAGCTGGACGTACCGCAGATTGGATCGAGGAGCGAGCAACAGTTCGACCGCGCCGACATGCAGCCCCGCCGCCGTGGCCGAGGCCGACGAAGTCTCTTCGAGCAGCGTGGCAGATGCTCCCTCCTCAAGAATGATCAGCGTGTGACTGAAGTCCGCCGCCCCTTCACCCGCGAGGCCGATCAGACTGTACAGCGGCTCGGTGATCTCAACATTGTGCGGAACATACAGCACGGTCCCGCCGGTCCAAAACGCGCCGTGCCACGCGGCAAACCGATCAGCCTCCGGTTTGACCGCCTTCGTCATCAGGTGCGGCTTGAGGACATCGCCATGAGTCTGCACCAAGTCACTCAAGTTGCCGAACAGCACACCCTTCGCAGCCAATACCTCGGACAGAGTCGAGCGGGTACAAGCCCCATCGACGTGCGAGACGACTCCCGCGAACTCGGCCCGATCCGCCAGCAGCGTCCCAAACGCAGCGGCCTCCGACGAGACGCCCGGCCTTGTTGAGTCCTCTCGAATCGCAAACTTCTCGGGCCGAAAGGCGCGCGTGTCGATCCGCTTCCACTCCTCGGGATCGAGTTCGGTGACGAGCAACTCGCGATACGCCTCGAACGATCGGCGACGGAGGTCGTTCACCCAACCGGGTTCACGGCGCTTGGACAGGAATTGCTCGAACGCGGCGGCGTCGAACGGAGCAGCAATACGGGACGGGGCGGATACAGCAGGCATGACTCACTCAATGGTTCAACAAACAGAAAACGCGTTGGTGGGTTTTCGACCCGACTTGGCAGAAATCACGGCTTCAAGTCCGAGACTCGCATGAAGACAATCAACATTCCCAATTGCCCGAAGAACGCGATGAAACCCACGAACGAGTCCCTGAACGAGCCCATCAGCAACGAGACCACGGCAAAGAACAATGCGGCAGCACAACCCAATCCCGCCGCCACCATGCTGATGATGAGGGCCACGTCCGCGAACGATGAGTAGGCAAAGCCCTCGCGTCGCGGAACCGGAACCTCCGGAAAGTCGTACCCGCAAGCGGGACAGACAACGTCCATCGCCCCCATCGCTGCGCTGCACTTTGGACAGTTCGCCATAATGGAGCCTTCATTCGTGCGGCGACGTTTCCGAACTCATTTGACTTTCAAAACAGGTTGGTCCGGATGAGCAGGATTGGGAACCAAGCAGCCACGCGCACAATCAACGAGGAGGTCCGTGGTTTCCAGCACGGTTTGACCGATCAGCACCTCATCACCCAGAACGAGAGCCTCTTCCAAAGTATCGCGACCAGCGATCTCAACCAGCATCGACTCGCACAAACCAACCGACTCCTTGCGTCCATCGGCGTACTCGGCCACCCGTTTGGAGCGAATCCCCAAACCCAGCCTATCGAGTACATGTTGTGGAATGACGGATCGAACTGCGCCGGTATCAACGACGGCATCGGTCTCGTATGTCCGAACCAACTCACGCGCGAGTGTGCCTCGTCGAGCCAGCGTTTCATCCATCGCATTCGTAAGTCGTACGTGAACTCGAACCTCTCCCCTCGGCCCCTCCGGCTTATTCAGAAAGATCTGGCGAGAAAACACCGGGATGTTAGGCATCGGTGCGACAACTGAACTGCTCATCCGACGCTCCCTTCCATTTGGAGTTCGATCAGCTTGTTCATTTCGACGGCGTATTCCATCGGCAGCTCTTTCACGAGCGGTTCGATGAAGCCGGTGACGATCATCGACGCGGCTTCGGTTTCGGTCATGCCGCGGCTCATCAGGTAGAGGAGTTGTTCCTCGGCGATCTTCGAGACCGACGCTTCGTGTTCGATCGTCACGTTGTTGTGATCGACTTCGATGTACGGATAGGTGTCGCTGCGGCTCTTGCTGTCGAGGATCAGGGCATCGCAGACGACGTTGCTCTTGCAGTGATGGGCGTCGTGCGTGGCCTTCACCAGACCGCGATAGCTCGCCCGGCCGCCGTCCTTCGAGATGCTCTTCGAGATCACGCGGCTGGAGGTGTGCGGCGCACAGTGAACCATTTTGGCTCCCGCGTCCTGATGCTGGCCCTTGCCCGCAAACGCGATCGACAGCGTCTCACCGCGAGCACCCGGTTCCATCAGGTAGATGGCGGGATACTTCATCGTCAGCTTCGAGCCGAGGTTGCCATCGACCCATTCCATGAGCGAATCGCCGTAGGCCTTGGCTCGCTTGGTGACGAGGTTGTAGACGTTGTTGGACCAGTTCTGGATCGTCGTGTACCGGCAGCGGCCTCCCCGCTTGACGATGATTTCCACGACAGCCGAATGCAGGCTGTCGCTGCTGTACGTCGGAGCGGTGCAGCCTTCGACGTAGTGAACCGAAGCCCCCTCATCGACGATGATCAGCGTCCGCTCGAACTGTCCCATGTTCTGCGTGTTGATGCGGAAGTAGGCTTGCAGCGGGAACTCGATCTTCACGCCTTTCGGCACGTAGATGAACGAACCGCCCGACCAGACCGCCGAGTTCAGCGCGGCAAACTTGTTGTCGGCCGAGGGGATGATCTGGCCGAAGTATTCGCGCACGAGGTCCGGATAGTCCTTCACGGCGGAATCGGTGTCCGTGAAGATCACGCCCTGCTTGGCAAGGTCTTCTTGCAGCGAGCCGTAAACAACTTCGGACTCATACTGAGCCTTCACGCCCGCCAAGAACTTCTTCTCGGCCTCGGGGATGCCGAGCCGGTCGTAGGTCTTGCGGATGTCTTCGGGGACATCGTCCCACGACTTCTCCTGCCCCGCCGACGCCTTCACGTAGTAGAACATGTTCTGGAAATCGAGACCGCTCATGTCGCCGCCCCATGTCGGCATCGGCTTCCGGAAGAAGATGTCGAGGGCTTCGAGACGGAACTCCCGCATCCACGCCGGTTCGTTTTTCATCTCGGAGATTTGATGCACGACATCGCGGTCGATCCCACGCCGACTCTTGAAGACGTATTCACTCTCCGGGTCGTGGAACCCGTACTGATAGTCGCCCACACCAATCGGGGCATCGAGAACGGCTGTGTCTGACATGATCTTCAAAACTTTCCAGATTACGAATGACAGGTCGCGGGCTTGTGCCAACAACTCATTGATTCAACGTCGTCTCTATCGATTCAAACTCACTGCGTTCAATTTGCCACCTTGCGGTGCCCATGTTTGGCCCGGTCGAGCCACTCGCGGATCGACAGTTGGAAACCGGGGATGACATCGCCTCCGTCCAGCGATTCGTTGGCGTCCAAAACTCGTCGAGATGACGGGCCGGTGAAAACCTCAACTGTTTCCGTGACAGGGTCAAGCACCCACATCAATCGCGTCCCACCGGCAAACAGTTCCTTTCGCTTGGCTTCGATTTCGCCAGTCGTATTACTGGGACTGAGAACTTCGACAGCCAAGTCGGGAACGAGGCATCCAATGGGTTCATTGGAAACTTCGTGATTGGCCGTTCGTTCCCAGCGAACGAACGAAACATCGGGGATGCGAATTTTGTTATCGGCGACGTAAGTTTGAGCATCCGGCCCAACGACGTATCCCAACGGATACTGTTCCAAAAATGTTTCCAAAGCCCACACGAGGATCATGGCCAAACGAGACTCGAAGTAAGACATGGCCTTCTCCACCAGAGTCCCTTCGATCAACTCGCACATGGGGTGACGAATGGCATCTTCCACTGTGGCCGTTCCCGGCGCGGGTGTCAGCAGAACTCGATCCAACGGCACGTTTCCCAGTCGAGACAACAGATCAGCCAATGTCCCTTGATGCGAAACTTTTGGCGTCTGGCGCACTGCGGGAGCGGGTGGTGATAACACGACGGTCATGGATGCCCCTTTCTTGCCGCTCGACTTGAATCCTTGCCGCTGGACTTGAACTCAGTGCGCTCCCACGGGGACGGCCTTTTCTTCACGCTGCTGCTCTTCCGCCGCCTCGGCCGGGTGACGTTCGCGGATCGTCGCATAGCCGTGGTTGTGAAGCTCGTGGGCGAGGTCGGCGTTGCCGGTTTCGACGATCCGCCCCGCCAGCATCACATGCGTGAACTGCGGGATGTTGTATTCGAGCAATCGTTCGTGGTGAGTAATGATCAGCGACCCCATCTGCGGCCCGGACAGCTTGCGAAGTCCCTCAGAGACAACTCGCACGGCATCGCTGTCGAGACCGCTGTCGGTTTCATCGAGGATCGCGAACTTGGGCTGGAGCATCGCCAGTTGGAGAATCTCCATCCGCTTCTTTTCGCCGCCGGAGAAGCCTTCGTTCAGATAGCGCCGGGCGAACTCGACATCCATCCCGAGTTCCTCCATCCGCGCCTTGAGTTCCTTGCGGAAGTCGCGCATCGGGATGAGGCCCTCGCCCTCCTTGCGTTCGGGCGTGCGGATGTTCGTCACCGCATGACGCAAAAAATCGGCCACCTTCACGCCGGGGATCGTCACCGGATATTGGAAGGCCAAGAACAGCCCGAGCCGCGCTCGCTGGCACGGATCGAGTTCATTGACCGACGCGCCGTCGATCTCGATCGTCCCGCTCGTGATCTCGTACTTCGGATGCCCGACGAGCGTGTAGGCGAGCGTACTCTTGCCCGACCCGTTCGGCCCCATCAGTGCGTGAATTTCGCCCTGACGGAGTTCCAGACTGACGCCCTTGAGAATCGGCTTCTCATCCACGGACACATGCAAATCGGTGATCTTCAGCAAACTGGACATATCGAAAACGAACCTTCTTACAAACGCTTTTTCAATTTCATTCCGTGAGCGGCTCAATGCGCCGCTTCAACCATTCCACAAGTTCTGATTGCTTGACCAACCCCGCTGCAACGTTCAGAAACATTTGTTCCTGATCATCAACACCGGCTTCGACGTGATAACCGTTCAATATCAAAAACGTTTCCATCGCCGCGTGGCCGATCCGCTTATTGCCATCGACGAACGGATGGTTCATGACCAACGAGAACGCGATCGCCGCCGCCTTCTCAGCAATGGAGGGGTAGAGGTCCGCTCCGCCAAACGTCATTTGAGGTTGTGCAACCGCCGACTCGACCCCGCCAATCTCACGAACTCCCGATCCGCCACCGGAACGGGCGATCACCAACTCATGCAATTCAACAACCTCATCGACAGTCAGATACCTCATTGGGCGAGCCGCCGATAAAGCTCTTCATTTTTCTCCACCACCCGTTTCGCCGCTTCAGCAAAACTCACTTTTTGTTTTGGTGACAACAGGTTATCGATGCTTCGACGGAGAAGTTCTTCGACACTCAGCCCTAACTCTCTGGCTCGTTCGTCCAAGCGGTTGAACTGCTGATCGTCCAGTGTCAGTGAAAGGCTTTGCATCTCCAAACTCCGTCCATTTCAAGCGATGTCGATCAGCGATGACGTGACCGGCAAACCGACCCGACCAGTGTGATGTGGAATGGGCATCACTTCCAGACCGCGAGTGATCTTCTTCGCTTTGATCTTGTCTTGAATCCTCATCAGCCCTTCGAGCAATGCTTCGGGGCGAGGCGGGCAACCGGGGACATAGACATCAACCGGCACCACCAAATCGACACCCTTCACAACGTGATAGCCATACTTGAAGTACGGCCCACCACCGACGGTGCAAGCCCCCATCGCAATGACGTACTTCGGATCTGGCATTTGCTCGTAGAGGCGTCGCACCCGGCTGGCCATTTTGTAGGTGACGGTCCCGGCCACAATCATCAGGTCGGCCTGACGCGGCGTCGCCCGGAAGGCTCCCGCGCCGAAGCGGTCCATGTCGAAGCGGCTCGCGCCGGCAGCCATCATCTCAATCGCACAGCAGGCCAAACCGAACGTCATCGGCCAGATGCTCGATTGTCTGGCCCAATTCATCGCCTGTTCGAGCGACGTGGTGATGACGTTCTCTTCAAAGCGGCCTTCAATCCAAGGAGTCGTCATGTTCTTTCCATCTCTCTCGTGTTCGTGTGGTTCTTCGCATCAACGCGACCGGAACCAGACTTTACCAGCAACCTCGACTCGATTCACCCGACTCTTGCAACTACTGTAGCCCCGTCGCTCCGCCGACGGGATGCGCTACAACGAGCGTCCGCGCATGGGCGTCCGCCATCTCCGCGATTTTCCCGGCGGCGGAGCGACGGGACTACAGTATTTTTATCGGGAATGTCTCCCGACGCATTCACGCCGGGTGAAACTCGCAACAGGAGTGCCCATCCCGACAGCACGACGCCAGCTTGAGCGGCGTCCCCAACACCTGTTCAAACACCTGTTGTTCCAACTCGCAAATGGAAGAGTCTCGCTGCGCCAACTCGTGATACGGGCAGTTCGTTTCCCGCAGGACGGGAAGTTCTCCGTGAAGATCCACCTCCACCCGAAACCCGTGATTCACGAGACTTGTCTTGAGTTCCCCAAACCGCTCGACGAGCGAAGTCCCTCGCACAGAAGAACCATATCGCCGCACGAGAGCCTCGCGAATCCGATTGGTCACCCGCTCGCGGACGGCGGTTTCTTCGATGCCATGCAATTCGTCCCACAACAGTAGAGCGAGTTCCGTGTAGTTGTCACCCAATTGCTGCTGCCCGGCATCCGTCACACGATAAGCATGATGCGGTCTGCCCCGCCCGGTTCGAACTATCTGTCGCTCGATCAGTCCCAAGTGTTGGAGCCGATTCAGCCGCTGTCGCACTGCCGTGGCGGTCACTCCCGCCGCTTCACACAACTCAAGGACCGTCCCTCCACCCGCTTGGTGAAGCTGCTGAAGGAACTGGTCGTCACTTTGTTCCACGGTCATATTCGATACTCTCTTGGCCACGACCGCAGTCAGGCTCCACCGAATGAATTCGCTGCGGGATTCTAACCGGCCACTTATTTTCAACAACACACGCTGTGTAAATTGTCGAAACTTCTCAGCATCGGGAACGGCGCAAGCCAATTCTGGTTCATCCGATGTTGGCTCATCCGGTGTTTTGGGGAGGTCGCTGATTCTGGTCTCCCCTTCCCACAGAAATCCGTTTCGTCCGGCGAAAGGGTTCTGAGCGTTTCTGTTTTTAGCCCGGAGGGCGGCAGGTCGTAGCCCACGGCGTGAGCCGTGGGTGAGTCCGACAAAGACCTCTGGAAGCCCTGAAAGGGCGACACGGTCGTGGTGTTAGTCGCGAATGCCGCGTGAAACGTCGCTCGATGGTGTCGCCCCTCCGGGTCTGGACCGTGGGAGTATTCCTATTCCCACGGCTCACGCCGTGGGCTACGACCTGCCGCCCTCCGGGCTAACAGCCTGTTGAAAATAGAAGCCTGAAGCGCGAGCGAAGGATTTCTGAGCCGAATTCGTCCGCATTTGCGACATCCTTCGCTCGCGCTTCAGGCTTCTATTCCCTT
>JAYTGQ010000173.1:0-6968 GCA_043733345.1 Schlesneria sp. | reverse complement strand
ACAAACCTCCCTGACAACCACCCGCTCCCTCAACCCCATTTTTCGAGCGGCCCTATAACAACCTTGCCAGCCGATTACCAAGACACGCTCCTAGGGACTTCGATTCTGATGGTCTTGGCCATCATGGGAGGCTTCCTGCTGCTCATCATTCCGGGGTTTTTGTTCATGTTCTGGTTCATCCTGGCGCAACACGTGACCGTGCTGGAAGGGACAGCAGGTCGCGCCGCATTAGGACGCAGCAAGGCGTTGATGAAGGGGAATATCGATGCCGTATTTCGGCTCGGGCTGGTGGTCGGACTTGTCAACCTTGGGATGGGAATGGCCGCGGGGATCATTCCCCAGCCTCACGCAAAAATTGTGGCGGTCGCGGTCGCTCAGGGGATCGCGACTCTGCTCGCGACCTGTTCCATGGTTGTGTTCTACTTCTCGTGCCGCTGCAAGTTGGAGAACTTTGACTTGCACGTGCTGGCCGACGCGGTCGGTGCCGGTGCCGACGTTCCACCGGTGGAATGAAGACTCAAATTGCACGTAGTTGAGTTCGCAAGAACTCATTCTGTGATGGTGAGTTGGGCTGAGTTCTTGCGAACTCAGCTACAGATCCATGAATCATCCGCATTGGAGTCGAAGGCGTGGAACAAGCGGCGATCCCCTCTCCTGAAACGCTGCGTGAGAAGGCGGCCGAGATCGTCGCTGGGCGGGACTATCGGCTCGACAGCGGTCAGTCCGACAACGGTTGGGTGTTCGCGTTGATGCTGGAAATCATCGACTGGATTCTCGTACCGTTTCGGTGGTTGTTCGAGTTGACGGAGGGCCTGCCCAGTTTCCTGCGATGGATGATTGTGCTGGGTCTCGCGGCGATCGTGGTACTGCTGATCGGGCACATCATTTTTTCGATTGTCAGCGCCGTTCGGGGACCGAAGCGAGTCCGTGTGAGCGGGTTGAATGAGCGGCAGCGACGCATCGACCCGGTGGAACTGGAGCGTCTCGCCAGCGAGGCGGCTCGGCGGGCCGACTACATCACTGCGATCCGGTTTCTGTTTCGAGCCAGCGTCGTGCGGCTGGAGCTATCCGACAAGAAATCTAACCGGCCCGGAACGACCAACCGCGAGTTGCTGCGCCGCTATCGGAATCGACCCGCAGTGAGCGATTCACTGCGGCAGTTGGTCGAGACGATCGACCGCAAGTGGTTTGGCGACGAAGTCTGTTCCGATGCCGATTACGCGGCGTGCCAGTCGGCTCATGGAGCTGTCTGCCGCACCCTCGAGGAGCCTGCTCATGCTCTCAGCACGTAATGCGGTTCTGGCGGCGCTGGCGGTCTTCGCGTTGTCGATCATCGCGGGGACGATCTCTCTGATGGGACCGCCCGATTCTCACGGGGCGGCGGTCGATTCATTCGGCACCCGCCGCGACGGCTATCGCGCGGTGTTCGAGTTGCTAACAGCGTTCGATGCCCCGGTCGAGCGTCGCATTGAGCCGCCCTCACCCGATCTGCCCACGTCAACCACGCTCGTCCTGTGGATGCCGCACGACGACCTGATCGCGAACGAACCGGCCTATCTCGAACGCCTGCTGCCGTGGGTCGAGCGAGGGGGACGCTTGGTCGTCGCCGTCCAGCCACCCGGTCGCAACTGGCTCGCGACCATGACGCAGGCCGCCTCGCGCGGGAAGGGCGCTGACATCTGGACGACCCTCAAACTACAGGGGGTCAATCCCACTGCCATCGCCCTGCACGGGGCAGAGGACGATCCAGATCGAACACTGACTCGGCCACAGGACTTCAATACGGAGAGCGCACGTCGCGAGCAGATTCGTCGGGCGCTGGAAGAATCGATGGGAGTCCATCCGGTGCAGTTCACGACCGTCACCGCCAAGGTGTCCGGTGAGTTCGAGCGGCTGCAAGACCGGGTGCGACATCTTCAGTTTCCCGCCGAAGAACTCGGGGGATTGGAGATCGCCGATTCGCAGACACCGCGCGGCGTAATCGAGTGTCTCCGGCCCAACGGCGATTCGTGGACAGTCGCCGCGTCGTTCGAGCGGGGGCTGGGTGAGATCGTCGTCGTGGCCGAGCCGATGCTGTTGATGAACGCCAGCCTCGGACAGGCCGACAACGGCGTGCTCGCGTATGACCTGCTGGTCTCGGGCGGACGGAGCGTGGTGTTCGATGAGTTCTATCACGGGCTGAGCGTGCGCGGGAATCCGCTCTGGCTGCTGACGAAGAGCAATTATGCGGTCGTCACGATCGCCCTCGTGGGGTTGCTCGCCTTGGAACTGTGGCGGCGCGCGATTCTGCTCGGCCCACCGCTCGATGTGCCGACGAAATCGCGCCGCACCCTCATCGAGTACATTGAGGCCATGGCGCGGTTCCTCAATCGCGCCCGTGGCAGCCGCCGGTTCCTGCTGTCCGAAGTGCGCGACGGCGTCCTCCACACGGTCGGCCATCGGCTGGGATTGTCGCCCTCAAAGCACCATCCCGACGGGATCGCCAATAAAATGTCCAAGCGTTCCCCGCGTGAGGCCGATCAATTCCGTGAGGACATGCGGCAACTCGATGCCGCTCTCGAATCAAGGGACGTGCTCTCCGAGTCCGCAGCCATCCGCCTGTTGCAAAGGATTTCCCGTTGTCTTGTAGTGCCTCGTGCCGTCAGTGATGAGACATCTGAGCGGGGCGGCGTTAGCCCCCCGGTTCTTGGGCGTAAGCCCTCTTTGGAAGAACCCGGGGGCTGACGCCGCCCGCTCGGAAACCTCTCACTTTGTGCCGCGAGAGGTATAGCGTTCGTCACCCAGAGCCGAAAGCAGTCGGTTCGTGACAGCGAGTCTGGCTCACTTCGCCAACGATCAGCGTTGATTGACCTCACCAATAGCGCGTCCTATAGTCTCGCCCCAACACTACATGCGATTCGGCCCGCTCGACTTTCTCTTTTGTGGCCTCTCTTCGCAGCTCTCAGTAAGGGTGGTCGGTTGACCGACGAAACAGTTCCCGTTCCAGCACGATTTGAAGACTTGGGCCTCGGTGAGGCTTCGCTGGCTGTACTCCGCAAGATCGGATTCAAGGCTCCTAGCCCGATCCAAGCCGCGTTCATTCCCGTCGCCATGACCGGTCGTGATTGCATCGGTCAAGCTCGAACCGGCACCGGCAAAACGGCGGCGTTCGTGCTGCCAATCTTGGAGCGGATGAACTTCAACGATCCGCGCACTCAAGCACTGGCGCTCACACCGACGCGAGAGCTGAGCCAGCAAGTGGCCGACGAAGCCGTGCGACTCACCTCCAATCATGCCGTGACCACCGCTTGCTGTGTGGGCGGACGACCGCTGCGAACGCAGATGAACGAATTACAGCGCGGCGCTCAAATCGTCATCGGCACTCCCGGTCGCGTGATCGACTTGATGGAGCGAGGCTGCCTCGTCTTGGATCATCTGAAGATCGTGGTTCTCGATGAAGCCGACCGCATGTTAGATATCGGCTTTCGGCCGGACATCGAACGAATCCTCAGACGCTGCCCGGCCGAACGGCAAACGATGTTGTTGTCGGCCACGCTTCCCGCTCCCGTGGAACGACTCGCTCAACGCTACATGAAGTCCCCCGAACGGATCGACATGTCGATCGACACGGTGCGCAGCGACACCATCGACCAGTACTACGTCGCCGTCGATCACGATCGAAAGTTCCCGGTCTTGGTCCGCCTGTTGGTCCAAGAGCGGCCTCAACAAGCGATCGTGTTCACACGCACCAAACGTGGAGCCGAAGAAGTCTTTCGGCGCTTCGGTGGTCGGCTGGAGCAAACCGCCTTCATTCATGGCGACCTCGCCCAAACGGCCCGAGACCGCGTGATGCGTCAGTTCCGCGA
This sequence comes from Schlesneria sp., assembly GCA_043733345.1. Classification (GTDB taxonomy): domain Bacteria; phylum Planctomycetota; class Planctomycetia; order Planctomycetales; family Planctomycetaceae; genus Schlesneria. Next base: position 3,123 of record JAYTGQ010000173.1, on the reverse strand, counting down.
TGGCACCATCCGCCTGTTGATCGCCACGGATGTGATGGGACGCGGGATCGATGTCAGTGGCATCTCACACATCATCAACTACGACATCCCGCAGGACTGCGACGACTACGTTCACCGCATCGGCCGCACGGGCCGCCTGTCGTCGAATGAGATGAAAGGCTCGGCCTTCACTTTCGTCTCCGGCGACGAAGGTGAGTTGCTGACCAACATCGAGATGCGAGTCAACCTCGTCATCGAACCCTATGCCGTCCACGGCGTCGAAGCTCATCGCGGCCGCCCCAAGCGACAGCACGTCAGCGAACTGCCGCCCGCAGAAACGAAGATCGAACCCGTCAACGACGACGACTTCTGGTCCGTCGCCTGAACCTGCGGCTGGAGTCCAAGACTCGCGATTCCCCGAGCCAAATGTTCTAAGCCTCAGTTCAGCCGCTCACCACGAACGCGGCTCCAGTGACAGGCTTGTGACGCGAAGCGAAATCGCTAAACTCCTGCCGCCTCAACGAACCTTTGGGGGCTTGGGCTTGTCCCGAGTCTCGTTGCAACGAGTTGTCGAGACAGCACGGCAAGGTAGCTCAGTCGGTTAGAGCACAGGCTTCATAAGCCTGGGGTCGCGGGTTCGAGTCCCGCTCTTGCTATCACGAAAAGCCCCTGTTTTCAGGGGCTTTTCGCCTTCTTTGATCATCTCCGGCCGCTCATCGTCCAACTCGCCGTTGCGACGTGTTGCTTGGACTTGCGTCGCGTAGGGGGACGTGTACTGCGTCGGAATACGCGTCGTTGCGGTAGACCAATCCGGGAGCGTTCACCGCCGTGTCGAGCAAGTCGTCGGTGACTTGCAGGTAGTGCCACTCGGGTCATGGGGTGGGACGAGTTGCAGGTAGTCCACGATCACGACCTGCGTCCCCTTGCGAGCGGCCAGCCGAATCGTTGCCACCAGCTTGGTGATCTCGTGGCCGGAGTCGTCGATTTGGATCGGCCAACCGTTCAACTCATTGCTCACGTCGTGCAGCATGTTCGGGCTGGAACAGAGCGACTCCCGCGGCATCCCGGCTCGGTTGCTGAGCATCCGCTGAGCGATCTCTTTGGCCGGTTGCTCATACGTCGCCATCAACACGCCAGAGCCAAGCCGCGCGACGTTCAGCATCACGCCACAAGCCAATGCGGTCTTCCCCATCGAAGGCCGAAGCCACCAAACAAGCCAGACGCAGCCGACACTCCGAACCAACCCCGGTAAACATGGTTAAAATGTGGGTCAGTTCAAGGCTTGATTCGTGAGTCCGAACCGGCGTGCCACTGTTTCGGAGTCCTCGGAGAAGCCGTGGGATCGGACGTTGACACTCCCTCGGCACTGCTTCTCCGCAGACTCCGAAGCAGTAGCACGTCCAACGTGGCTGGCGGATCAAGTCGGGCCACCCCGCCGAAGTCAACCAGAAGAAACGACACCTGCCGTGGCGACGGCTTTTCGCTCGTGTGCCGAATCGACTCGTCTGACTCAAGCCGTGCTTGATGATGAGTCCGCTCGCGGTCAGCACGGACCTGGAATCGCCCGCGTTTCAATTCGATGGCGGGAGTGGTGGTGGCTGTTTGTGTTCGCGTTGCTGGCGTCCGTGGTCGCGGTTATCTTGAGTGGTGTCCGATGGCGTGCCATGGTTTTGAGTTCTTGAATTGTGAGACACCCGATGAAACTGGACCGCATCACCAGCAATCCCGCTCGCATGACCGGCCAGCCTTGTGTGCGCGACCTCCGTCTCACGGTTCGTCGCGTGGTGGAGTTGGTGGCCCTCTATCCCGACCGCGCGGAGTTGCTGCGTGAGTTTCCCGAGTTGGAGGAGGAAGACCTCCGGCAGGCCCTGGCCTACGCGGCCGCCTCGTTAGATGATCGTGTCGTCGAACTCGCGGGGAATCATGAAACTGCTGCTTGATCAGGGATTGCCTCGCAGTGTGGCCGCGCTGTTGACCGCAGCCGGGATCGACACCGTGCATGTCGGTGACTTGGGACTCTCCACCGCCGAAGACGCCGCCATCCTTCAAGCGGGCCTTGAGGCGGATCGCACCGTGGTCACACTCGACGCGGACTTCCATGCCCTGCTCGCGATGTCCGGTGCGATCGCGCCGTCCGTCATCCGCATTCGGATCGAGGGACTACGCGGCGAGGCGCTCACTGAGCTGCTGCTCGCGGTCATCGCTCAATGCACCTCCGACATCGAGCAGGGCGCAGCGGTGACAGTCCAATCAGGTTGCATCCGCATTCGACACCTGCCATTACTGGATGGATGACGACTCCCTGTTGTGCTCAGGTCTCATGACCCCGCACGAGGCGGGTTGGCGAAGGGGCGGGTCCGCAGCATCGACGACGCGAACCTCCACGCGCTTCCCCAACGCTTGAGCGTACCGGGCCAGCGTGTTGATCGTCGGATTGGCCGACACGCCGTTTTCCAGACGAGACAACGCCGCGCGATCCATCCCCGTCTGAGCGGTCATGTCCGCCAGACTCAAGCCGGACGAAACGCGCAACGACTTCAGCTTTTCCATCGTCGTCCAGATGTCCCAATAGTCGCCGTGCGGCAGCGGGTCGGAGTCTTCGCCGCTCGCGACCAAATCGCCAAGACTCGGCCGCTCGCGCTGGAAGCGGTTGCGTTTGGCTCGTTCCTTCGCCGCCGCCGTGGCCGACTGTTTGCGGGGCCGATGAATGCGGGTTGGTTCTGCCATCATCTCTTCCTTCGCTGGGGAGTTCTCCGGCCCGGCTCGGGAACCTCGTCAGCCGTGATCGGTCGCATGGTGAGCGGCTCATCCAGTACCACAGCGCACGTTCGCAATTCCGGTCCCCTCTCCCGCCCGCATCGGGGGGAGAGGGTTAACAGCCTGTTGAAACAGGTAGCTTGGACGCCCTCGTCCGAGCGGATTTGAGTTTGAAGCAGGACGGACGAGGGCGTCCATCCTACATTTTTCAACAGACTGTTAGGGTGAGAGGGGATTCGGATGAGGCTGCGAACACAGGGTTTGACTCGATTTACCAATGGGTGCCGATTCCACCGATGACCCCCTCACCCTAGCAGCCTGTTGAAAAAGGGAATAGAAGCCTGAAGCGCGAGCGAAGGATGTCGTAAATGCGGACGAATTAGGCTC
>JAYTGQ010000172.1:0-17451 GCA_043733345.1 Schlesneria sp. | reverse complement strand
CGCAGATGGACGGCATAAGCGAACGGGAGCGGCGTAGTGCGAATCCGCTCGCACGCGCCGCAGTAGTCGATCAGCAGTTGCACGTTTTGATCGAGGGCCTGCAGTTGATGGCCGTCGATCAGGCGACGGTCTCGCGCGGCGGTGATCAGTTCGGTGAGCCGTCGCGCAATCGCGAGCGGGATGTGACCGCTCTTCAGCGCGTCGGCCACATCGGCGGCGGGAAGCTGTTCTCGCGCGGGGCCGATCTCGGTGATGCCGCGCAGCCGGTGCATCGTGCTGTGAGCGAACGCGACCGTCCACCAGACGACTCGATGAGTCAGCTCACCATCCGCAGCAAACCAGACCGACGACTGTCGCGCGAGATTCCGTGACTCATTGACGATCCCGCCCCACAGCTTGCGCCCCTCCCAGAACCGGTCGTAGGAGGCGTTCGTCCGAAAGACCAGCAGCAGGCCCATCGACGCGCCGATCAGCGCATGCGCCGTCTCGGCAATCGCGAGGCTATCGAACCAATCGGGACCGTACTGATACAGCCCGACCACCACGGCCGACCAGATGACGCAGGTCATCACCCGGCCCAGAATCTCACGCACCATCGAGCCTTCAATATCGAAGAGATGGCTGGTCCATTGATGAGGATCGTAGGGCGTCATGGAAGTTTGGGTTCTCGTGTTTGAAAGCCGTGCTCGCAATTTAATGAGCGGTCTTGGTCTCGCTCAGGCGTACTCAGAAAACGTATTGTCGTCGCGAACCAGCAGTGCCAGAAACTTGGGATGCAGGAAGAGCTTTTCTCGTCCGAGAGTCATCTCTTCCAGCACGCCGATCTCGGCCAGTTGCTTCAGGTAGCGCGAGGCCGCTCGACGCTCGGCGATCTTTGCTTCAACAACGTTTTGAATCCGGCAATAGGGACGTTCAAAAATCAGGTTGACCAACTCCTGACTGTAGATTGTGGGTGACTTGGTGCGGACGTAGTTGATCGTCTGTGCCGACAACTCTCTGATCGCCGCGATCTTCGCGGTCGTCCACGTCGCCGTCTCTTCGACTCCCTTCAGGATGTACAGCACCCATTCTTCCCACGCCTGTTCGCGAGTGACATTCAGCAACAGCCGGTAGTAGTCCGGTCGATGCTGAATGATGTACCGGCTGAGGTAGAGGATCGGCAGCGTCAACAGGTTCTCTTGGATCAGGAACAGACTGTTGAGGACTCGTCCCGTTCGTCCGTTGCCATCGGCGAAGGGATGAATCGCCTCGAACTGATAGTGACCGACCGCCATGCGAATGAGCGGGTCGAGATCACGCTCTTCATGGAGGAACCGCTCCCAGTTGGCGAGTAAGTTTCGCAGCAGGTCTTCGCCAACGGGCGGGGTGTAGACGATCTCGCCCGAGTCTCGCGCCAGTGCCGTTCCCGGTATCCGGCGGACCTTCATGTCCACGCCTTTGATGATCGTGCAAACCTGCTCGGCGGTTTGCGTACACAACGGTCGTCGCGACAGCTCTTGGTATCCCTTGAGGAGCGAGTTGCTGTAACGCAAGGCTTCCTTGGTGGCGGGATCGGCGGTGTCCGATTCTTCCCGGTACTGAAATAGCCGATCCGTCGTGGTGACGATGTTCTCGATCTCGGAGCTGGCCTGAGCTTCGAGGAGCGGCATGGTGTTGATCAGCATTCCCGGATTGGGAATCCGCTCCGCCGCCTGCTTCAGTTCAGCGAGCGCGGCCCGAGCCAGAATGCACTGCTTGAGGATCGCCTTGCTTTCCAAGTCGGACGGAGGTGGTAACAGGAGCAGTTCGTTGAATGGCATGTCGGCACGCCAGACAACTCGTTTGCTAGTCAGGCTTTTCGTGTGATTTGTCATGGTCCCAGCTTATGTCACTCCCGACGACACGTCCACAAAACGTGTCGCTTTTTCTCCGTTTCGGTGACACGTTGTCGTGATATGTCACTCGGGATGACACGATTGCGAGGACGCCCTGCTGATCGTAACGCCTCACACAACGTGTCGAAATTTTGCGATTTCATCGACACGTTTCCACGACGTGTCGATGCCGACGACATGTTCGCGCGTCCGCCGTGAAACAATATTGGGCCAGTTTTGGCTCCGCCTCACTCACCCGACTTCACCGACCAAATGAACTGCTTTAGGGCCTCGAACTGCTTTCTCGCGTCGCCCCCTTCGATGTGCTTGGCGGCGGTGGTACGGAGGTCGGGGGCGAAGCGGGGCATTCTCGAACCGAGGTCGTAGCGCGGGGGATCGAGCATCTGGCGCAGGGCGAACTCGGGACGCAGCCGCTCGCGGGCGAGGGCGAAGTTGATGCCGAGGGCAATCTGCGTCGAGGCGTCTCCGCGCGGCTGTTCCTTGCCGATCCCATGACACTGGCGGCAGTCGAGTCCTCCGTCACGCAGTGTGAGTTGGCGGCCGATCTCGATCTGTTTCGCATCGAGTTCCTTCGGCAGCGGCTCCTCAAACGGAACGCCATGCTCGGCCGCCATGCCGTGCGCGATGAGGCTCGCATACGCGGGAAAGCTTGGCATGCGAGCGGTCAGCCACGGCCTCGGCTTCGTAGATCGAACCGTAGGATGGGCACTCCTGCCCGTCCGCTCTTCGTTCTTCTCTGCATCACGCTCACTCGCACCGTTCGCGTTCACATCCAGCGGACGGGCAGGAGTGCCCATCCTACGGTCGAGGCTCCCGTCAAGTTCCCCCTTCAGCAGCTTCTCGATCCACGGCCCTTGCAGCTTCTCTCCAACCCAAGTCAATTGCGGAACCGCCTCGACCGCGCGGCCCGATCCCTCCTCGGCCACAATCTCGGGCCAGAGCGATCGCGATTCATCGCGCGCATGGCAGGCGTTACAGCGGAGCGAAGTCATCGTTTCAGCGAGGGCATAGGCGACGAGGTTCTTCGGTGCGGCTTCGATCTGCTTCGCCTCGGCCATCAGTGAGAGGAAGTTCTGCAAGGCATCGCGGGTCTCATCGTTGAAGGCGAAACGGGGAGAGTTGGGGATTCCTCGCTCACGCTTCGGGTTGGAGTTGGCTGCGGAGGCGAGGCATCCGCGCTGCGTTGTTTCACGAAAGACAGTGGCCAAGTGTGCTGGCGGGAGTTTGTCGTCGGGCCGCATTGTGTGGCATTGGCCACACCGCAACTGCTCGAACGCGCGCCGGCCTCGCTCGACGTTGCCGGGCTGCGTCCCCGTCAGTTCACTCACTTTGCCGAGCGACTTCTGACGAATGAACGTTGCCAGCGACGACGCCTCATCGGCACTGAGCCGGAAGTCGGGCATGAAACTCGTCGCGTGATGCCGCTGTGGGGCGAGCAGGAAGCGTTCGAGTGCCTCGGGCTGGAGCTTCGCCTTGGTGAAGTGGAGCGACACACGTTGCCATTCGTCATCGCGCCCCGGTTCCGTAAACGTGTGGCACGCGATGCAGCCAAGTTTCTCGTAGAGGTCGCTCCCGTGCCGCGCGGGTTCCTCGTCGTCGCCTGATTGCGGCGAGATCGGAACAACCGGCGATGTCGCTTCGACGAGCGAACCGAGATACGCGGCGAGATCGACGGCCGTCTGAGGCTCATCGTCCGGGATGAGCTTCGGCATCACACTGCCCTGTTTGAGTTGCGTCGGATCGAGGAGCCAGTTGGCCAACCACGCGGACGAGAACCGGCGGCCCGCCTCATCGAGACGCGGTGCCCCTCGCAACGCGAACGGCGTTGATTTGCGAAAGCCTTCCACTCGCTCGGCAGCGGACGAGGCGTGGCACCGCGCGCAGTTGTGCATCTGGAAAGCAATCTGTTCCATCGAGAAGTAATTCCGCATTGAAGCCCCCACGCTGTTAAGACGATACCGACGAAACAGGCTCGTCGCGGGAACGGCCTCGCGCGGGAAGCGGGGTGAGTCCCACATGAGTCGGAAGCGGGCATCCCCCTCGCGCGGCAACTTGTATTGAACGGCGATCTCGTTCAGACCACGCTTCAGTCGCGCCGAGACTGGCGTTTCATCAGACAACGACTGAGTGACATCCTTGCTTCCGTTGAATGCTATCGTCGCCGATCCCGTTCCTTCTCGTGTGAAACGGTACTCGCCCGTTGAGGGGACTCGCAGCCAAGCCGCTGCCCGCACGATGACCGACTCGACACGAGGCGTCATCGAAAGTTTGTCGGCGGGAATCGACCATGCGAACATCCGGTGGCCTTGCACGTCAACCAAGAGGTCCGACTGAACGCTGATTCCCTCATCCAGCGTTCCCATGGGCTGGACCGACGGCTTGGGACGATGCAGTTTGTCTTCTGGCATCGCTCGGTCGGGGATCGAGTTCAAAGTGAGAGTCACCGTTTGTTCGATCTCCTCTCGCCCCGGCTCGGGCACCGCCGCATCGGTGGTCGGGAGAGAGGCCGGGGGTGAGGGGGATTTCACGGTCTTGGTCAGCAACGTGTAACTCACCGCCAACTGATCGACGGGCTTCAGGTCGGGAAGCTCGATGAAAACGGTGTGGTTGTCTTCGAGGAGCGTGGCCGACTTGGGTTCGACCTCGTCGCGGCCGACCTGTCCCGGCGCGGAGGGCTTGTACTCGGGGGAGCCATACGCGGCGGACCATTTGTAGTTCCAGGCTTCGAGTTGGTAGCTGCTCGGGTCTTCGGCCGCCTCGCGCTGCAAGGGGCGAGTGAACGTGAGAGCGACGCCGTTGCGGTAGGTCTGCATGGCGAGGGGCAGGGGTTGATGGTCGAGGGTTGAGGGTTGAGGGGCCGAGTCAGGCGGAAACGGAAGAATGTCCTTTTGCTTTTGACCTTCAACCCTCAACCCTCGACCATCAACACCTGCGTACCGCACCCGCTGGAAGCAGCCATCATTGACCGCGCTGGAGACCCAACCCTTGAGGCCCGTCAGATAAAGCTGGCCGTCGCGCGGGTTCATCCGTCCGCGATGGATGCCGGAGGCGAACGTCAGCGGCAGTTCGAGGGAACCGCCGTTGAAGGGTCGAGGGTTGAGAGTTGAGAGTTGAGGGTCAGAACTTTTTGTCTGTCCCTCAACCCTCAACCCTCGACCATCAACAGCCTCCCGCAAGACCAGCCGCAATTTGCACTGTCCATACGACAGATGCAGCAACTGGTTGGAGAGTGGGCCGAAACGGTCGCTCGTGGTCCAGACTTGGCCACCGCAACTGTTGTCGTCTCGGCGCGAGAACCAGCAGATGGGGCGGATGAAGTCGGTTGGCAAAGTGGCTTGATGGTGCGACGGCATCATCCCGTAGAAGCCTCCCTCGCGCACGTCGAACACGGCCGAGGCGGGTGTCCACTCGCCCTCTTGCGGCGCGACGGTGATCTCGTCATTCGGGCCGATGCTCATGCCGTTCGGGTTGCGGAATCCGGTTGCGAAGACATCCAGCTTCGAGCCATCGGCACTGACACGCAGCAGGCTGCCGTCGTGAGGCGTCTGCGAATCGCAGTTCCCTTTGACGTAGTACAGGTTCCCCGCGCGATCGGCTTCGAGACACGCGACGTACTCGTGCCCGTTCATCGTGGTGTGAGCGTCGTTGTTGAAGTTCTCGTAGTAGTCCGCTTCACCATCGTTGTTCAAGTCGTGCAGGCGCGTGATCTGATCGCGACCGACGATGAAGAGTTGGCTGAGGGACGAGGGCTGAGGGCTAAGCGACGGAGAAGCAGAAGTGGACGCTGTCTCCTTCTGTTCCTTGCCCCTCAGCCCTCGTCCCTCAGCCACCACCTTCACTCCCAGCGGTTGGAACAATCCCGTCGCGAAGCGTCGCCAGGTGATGTGTTCGAGTTTTTCATCGATCCCGTCCACGAGCCACACGTCGCCATGCAGTGTGCAGACCGCGGCTCGGCCATCGGGAAGAAAGTCGTGCCCGCCGCAAAAGAGCAGGGCGTGGAACGGGTTCTGGAAGGGGAGCGTGATGGTGTCGATGACGTAGGGTGAGTCGAGTGACGAGTGACGATTGTCGAGTGCCAGAGCAGATGGCGCATCAGTTCTTTTCTCTGGCACTCGACACTCGTCACTCGTCACTCGACCTCTTTCCCCCTTCGTCACCAGCGGCTCGCCCCAGATCGTCGGGCCGGGCTTCGTCAGTGCCAGCACATCTTCCGGCGCGGGCGAAGCGGCGACGAGTTTGAAAAACGCCGCTTCGTGTACGTCGGATGAGGCGATGAGCAACTTGATCGTGACCGGCTGGTCATGCGGCTCAACGGTGAGGACGTGACAGCCGCCATGCCCCGGTGCGACCGAGGCCGCTTCCGATTTCGGATGCAGCCTCACGCGAGCCTTCGGATCGGCAACGAGCATCTTCAACGCGATGCCACTCGGCCCGATGAGCAACGTCCGCGTGAGGGCCGCAGCGTCAGCGGTTTCTTCGAGCCAGGGGGTTTCGAGAATCGGGACGAGGGCTGAGGGCTGAGGGGCGAGGGACGGAGAAGCCAGCGCATCTCTATTCTGTCCCTTGCCCTTCAGCTCTCGTCCCTCAGCCACGACACTCGTCAGCACCACGCGCTGGCCATGCCGGTACAGCCCTTCGTAGTGAGCCGACTCTTTCGGCAACGGGCCGTAACGATGGTCGGCACGAAAGTTGGGGAACTCGTCGGTGAGAGACCAGCCGGGGAGCGAGGGCGTGACGAACGTGATCGGTCCTTCCGCGCGAGGTGCGCCGATGATGCCGAAGCGGGCGGGATCGAACCGGACGAAACCGGTCCAACCGGCGGTGGCTCGCAGCAGTTCGGTGTCGTAGCTGATCGAGGCCTGCCGTTTCGAGCCGACTCGCACCACGATTGCCTTGTACACGGGATCGTGCCACGCGGCGGGAGCGAGCGGCACGCCGAGGCTCGTGCTGAGGAACGGCCCGACATCCATCTGGCCGAAGCGGTCGTCGCGCGAATCGGCCTCGGTCCAGTTGAAGCCGACGGCCTCCGTGCCCCAATGGCCGTCGATCTTGCCGGGCATCGTGGCGAGAAGTCCGGCTTTTCCTAAAGCCGGACTTCCTATGGAGGCGCCTGCACCGCGCGTCGAGGAAGTCCGGCTAGAAGACAAGCCGGACTTCTGCGCGTCACCTCGCGCGTCTCCCAGCAGGGCCGCGTTCTTGTTGCTGGTCGCATCGTCGAGTCGCTTGTTCTCCACGAGTTCATCGAGATGCCACAGCGCGAGGGTCGAGGCATCGGGAACGAACGGCTTGTCGGGCGAGGCGGTGATCTCGCGGATGCCCTTCGAGATGCGGACCTCATCGACGACGCCGGTACAGCCGATCGCACGGTCGATCAGAGTGGCGAGGCCCAGCTCACCGGGAACGGTGGGTTGAGCAGTCCATTTGTGTTTCTGATCGGCCACCTGTTTGCCATCGACGAACAGGCGGACTCGATCGAGTTCGAGGACCATCGCGACGTGATGCCACTGGTCGTCGCAGAGCATTGCTTCGGAGCGGCAATGGTCGGGAGCGAAGCCCGGCAGATAGGCGGTGAATGTTCCGCTCCCCGCCATCGAAAAAAGCTCCCAATGCGTGCCGGACGACTTCGGCTCGTGAGCGACCAGAATGTTGAAGGAGTCTTTCTGGTCGAGCTTCGTCCAGCACTCGACGGTCAGCGGGAACTGACGGAATTCGTCACGACCCTTCACGAGTACGCCGCCGCTTCGTCCGTCGAGAGCCTTGCCAAACTTGCCGTTGGTCAACGGCGGCGAAGAGGAAACGGGTTTCGGCAGATCAGCTTTCGGCTTGTCGGCTGTCGGCTGGGGGACCGGTGTTCGCGGCTTGGGCTGCGGACCGGGTGGCTTCCCAGAGAGCTGCGGCAGCAACCAATCGAGTCCGTCGAGGTTGTCCTTCAACCGCTCCTCGGCGTCATCTTGCGTGTGGCCGAGGATTCCGATCGGCCCCGTGTAGCCGCTGTCTCGCACCGTCTTGAGCAGCGCGAGGTCGAGGCTTCCCGTTCCGAGCGGCATGATTTTCTGACCGCGGCGCTCGCCGTCGGGCATCATGCCGTTGAGGTTGAGGCACAGCAGATGGGGCTTCATTTTCTGAAGCAACTCGGGGAACCGCGCGAGGTGCTCGTGACCGTGATGCTGGTTGTAGACGATGCCGACGTTGGTCGCCGCGGGCGGTTTGTTCGAGCTACCGCTCGGATCTGTCTTCGCGAGTTGACTCTTGATCTCCTCGATAATGGCGATCTGGTTCTCGGGTTCGCCGAACCAGCCGCCGTGGTTGTAGAGGGCCACCTGGCAGCCGACCTTCGCCGCCGCTTCGGCAATCGGGCGGATGCGGTCGGCCTCAGCGATGACCCGCGCGCGTTGATCGGCCTCGTCCTTCGTCGGGCCACCGCCGCCGGTGACCCATAGTTGCGGAGTGACCTTGTGCTTCTCAAACACGGCCAGTGTCAACTTGGCCTCGTCGTTGAGCGATGTGGGGAACCACCACGCCGACAGTTCGACGTTGTGTCGCTTGAGGGCTTCAATCTCCTGATCGAACGTCGGCACATGCTCTGCCCGGTAGTCGTAGGCGAACTTCGAGAAGCCCAGCTTTTCGAGCATCGCCGCCCGCTCTTCCGGCCCGCGTTTCTGCGAGTCAAACGGGACGATGCACCACGCGACGAGGTTCTTTCTCGCGAACAGCTCGGTCGAGGGCGGGTCGGCGGCAGGCGCGGGAAGCGGCCTCGCGAGGCCGCACGCGATGGACAGACAGACGATTCCAAACATCAGGCGATTCGTCATCGATGTGGTCTCCAATGAAGATGAGTAACCCAACTCGCACACGCCGCGCATCCGAAACCGGCGGGTTGTCGCACGACGATGTTTCAAAGGTGTCGGCTGGCACGCGTATTTCTTCCGCTTCAAAGTAGCCTTCATCGCTCCGCGTGAAGAAAGCCGTGCGCGAATTCGCGTTGCTCGAACCAATCGCGTCCACCCGCCATCGGCCCACTTCACGCGGAGCGATGAAGGCAACTTTGAACGAGGCGGACGATGGTACTCGGGAACCAGCGTCATTGTCCCGCACGGCGGGCTTCAAGAACCGCACGGCGGGCTTCGAGAACCGCGCGGCGAGACCTTGCATGCGACGCGGAGCTGAACCAGACTGCCGCTCACAATCTTCAGTCGCCGCCTCGTGGAGCCAAGCTCATGACCGACTACTTCGTCGCATGGTGGAACGTCGAGAACCTGTTTTCGGTCGAGGGCGATCCGCAGCGCATCCCGTGGCTGGCCGAGAAGCTGAGGGCCGAGCTGAAGGGGTGGTCGAAGAAGGTACTCGGGCTAAAGCTGGCACAGTTGGCGAAGGTGATCTCGTCGATGAACGACGGGCGCGGGCCGGATCTGCTCGGCGTGTGCGAGGTCGAGAATAGTGTGGTGCTGGAGAAATTGGTTGCGTCTCTCAAGCCACTCGGCCGGGCGTACAAGGTTGTCCATCACGACACGTCGGACCAGCGCGGGATTGACGTGGCGTTCCTGTACGACTCGGCCAGGTTCTCCGTCAACGCGAAGGAAGTTTTCTCGCACACGATCCTGCGCCGCACCGGCACGCGCGATCTGTTTCAAGCCAGCTTCTACACCACTTCAGGAACAGGCAGGCCGGGGAATAACCGCCTAGTCGTGATCGGCAACCACTGGCCCGCCCGCAGCGAGGGGCAGTACGAGTCCGAACCGTACCGGATGCTGGCGGGTGAGACGCTGAGCTACTGGTTGCAACGGATCGACGAGGTGCTGGCCGCGAGGTCTTTCGATCCACCACCCGCCGTGCTGGTGATGGGCGACTTCAACGACGAGCCGTTCAACCGTTCGCTGACCGAGTACGCGCTGGGCCAGCGTGCAGATCGGTTGCTGAAGTCAAAGCGAGCCGAGTCGCCGTACCTGTTGAATCTGACGTGGCCGCTGCTGGCCGAAGGACTCGGAACGTTCGCGTTCGGGGGCGAGTCGAATCTGCTCGACCAGTTGCTCGTGAATCGGGGCTTCTTCGCCGACGAGTCGATTTGGCGCGTGAAGGAGCACAGCACCGAGATCGTTCGCCTGCCCGAAATGCTCGACGCACGCGGAGGCCCGCGCCGCTTCGGCCGTCCCTCGGTCAAGGACAGCTTCGATCCGACCGGCTTTAGCGACCATCTGCCGGTGGCGTGCCGCATCGTCGAGCGGGACTGAGGGAGTGACGCTTCCATTGCCACGTCAATTTGTGTTTCGAATCAATGTCGGATCAAGTCATGACTTCACTTCGCTCGCGCTGTCTCGTTTGTGTCATCACGGTCTGTGCCGCATCTCATCAGGCTTTGGCCGAGGATGAGGCTGCGCCGGTCTCGCTCCCGTCGGCCGTGCAACGCGGGCGAGAACTGGTTACGACGGCCGCGACCAATTGGCATCAGAACAAGAACTGTTTTGCCTGCCATCATCAGACGCTCCCCGTGCTGACGTTGGTCGAGGCAGGACGTTTCGGCGCGCCAGTCGATCCCGAATGGCTGCGAGTCCAAACGCAGCACACGCACGATTACTTCCAAGAGCGCGTCGCCGGGATGCTGGCCGGGGAGCACGTTCCAGGAGGAGCCTCGTCCACGGGATTCGGTCTGTGGGCGTTGAAGCTCGCGCAGCATCCGGCCGATGAAGTCACGGCCGCGATGGTCGAGAACTTGCTCCAAGTTCAGGGCGTCGTGCGGTTGTCGGATCGCGACGCCACGAAGCCGCCCCAGCTCCGTGATGGAACGTGGCTCCCCTCATGTCGCCGCCCGCCGCTACAAGGTTCGGACATCGCGACGACGGTGCTCGCACTGATCGGCATGGAACACTACGCGACAGCCGAACAGCGAGAACGACTCGCCACCGCACGCGCTGCCGCCGACAAGTGGCTCGCCGAAACACCGCTCGTCACCGCCACCGACCGCGCGTGGCGACTATGGGGCTTGAGCCTGTTCGGCGGTGAGGCCACGACAATCGAAGCGACTCGCGCCGCGATCTTCAAAACGCAACGCGCAGACGGCGGCTGGTCTGAAACGATCGACGTTCAATCCGATGCGTACTCGACCGGCGAGACGTTGTTCGTGCTGCTCCAAACAGGAACATCCGCGACCGACCCCGCCGTGCTGCGTACACGCGACTACCTCATTCAGACTCAACACGCAGATGGCTCGTGGTTGGTCGAGACGCATGTGAAGCCGGTCCAAACGTTCTTCGAGAACGGCGACCCTCACGGCAAGCACCAGTTCCTCTCGACCGCCGCCACCGCTTGGTCCACCGCCGCGCTGGCTCAACTGCTGCCACATCGCGAGATTCAAATCGCGCCGTAGGGTAACAGCCTGTTGAAGAACGTAACTTGGACGCCCTCGTCCGAGTGATTTCTCGTTGAAAGCGGACGGACGAGGGCGTCCATCCTACATCCTTCAACAGACAGGTAAGCGTCCCGCTTGCCCGTTTTCCAACGGCAGTCACGGGCAAGCGAGACGCTTACCCTACGGTGCTTCAACAGGCGGCTAACGCTCGACATGCTGGCTGCTCACGGCGCAGTTCCGGTCGTCGAAGAGATTCACATAGAAGACCTTCGCGTCGGGTGGAATCTTCGCAGTGACGCGGTTGCCAGCGGCGACGATCTCGGCGGGGAGTGACTCCCATTTGCGGTCCTGCCACTTGCCGATGTCGCGGGTGAACGCGAGTTCGGCTTTCGTGATGGGGACATCGGACTTGAACGTCGCCCAAGCCTCGTCCGCCGAGTGACCTTGTTCGGTGATCGTCGGCAGCGACTTCCCTTGCTTCAACAGTTGGTTGGCGAAGACGTGAATTTCTTCCGGGTTCTCACCTGCCGCCCCGTGACCGTGAGGCATCCGAATGCGAAGACACAGCGTGCGCGGCCCCTTCGGTAGCCGATACGACTTCTGCCACGAGTCCATCGGGTAGGCGAAATCGTTCGTCCCGTTCACCCACAAGATCGGCATCTTCGCTTGGCCGAGATAGCTCGCAGGATCCCACTGCTTCAGCCACAGGTCGGCCTTGTCTTTGCCGAGCTTCTCAAATGCGGGCAGCCACGCCGAGTTGTCGCCCAAGTATCCGCAGCCATAGACCGGCGCAGCGAACTGGAACCGCGCATCGACTCCCGCCACGACCGACGTCAAATACCCACCCCACGAGATACCCGTGACACCGATCCGCTCGGCATCGACCTCGGGATACGACCGAATCAGCGAATGAGCCAACGCCACTGCGCTGACGGCCTGAAACGTCCATTGATCCTCGACCGGCGCGTCAAGCTGTCCAAAGCTGGCATCCCAACCGGGTGGCCCTCCCAAGTCATGCCGCTTCCATTTGCCATAGGTCCCGACCGGAACGCACCCGCACACGTTCATTGCAATCGCGGCATAGCCGCGCGAGTTCCACAGCTTCACCCACCGCTCAAACGCCGTCCCGCCGCCGCCATGAATCAGCACCATCGCCGGAAACTTTTTGGTCTCGCCGTCCCCTTCGCGTTGGGCAGGCACCCCGTAATAAGCAAACACCCGCGTCGCCTTCCCCTGATACTTCGCCCCCTCATAGAAGAACGCCCTGACCCCTTCCGCTTGAATGTCCTCCGCCGGAAACACCGCAGGCACTTTCGACAGCACCTCCCAATCAAACCGAGCTCCCGTTTGAACCGGTTGCTCTTGAGCAAACACCATCGTCGCATGAATCGTCACGCAGAGACAGAACACGCAAGACCGTCTGAAGGAATGATTCACAATGCTGTTCCCGAAACAAGAAGATCGAACAGATGGGATTAATCTCATGAGCGACATGAACAGAAGCTCCCATGAAAATCGACCCGATGCGGCAGGAACGACAGGTTCGCCTGTGGGCTTGGAAAGACGAGGGGGATATCTCGTCTTAGCAAACCGGATGGCATTGGACCTGAGACATCGCGTTGGTCAATGACTGTCGAAGCCAAGGTCGCGAGTCGGTCACGAAGCGGCTTTTCGACGTGAAGGCACACGGACATCAGCATGGCCGACCTCTGCGACGATCCCGTTTACTGATTCCTGCATAGCCGACCGCGTTAGCTGCATTTCCTGTAGACGCAGATCAGAGTGATGCCGATCAAGTACGGACTCAATGATGATGGGAACGTTTTGGAGCGATGATGCGAGTTGTTGGTAATCGGCAACTGCCCCTTCAGAGAGCGGCCGATGCTGACATCGCGAATCCAATTCGCTCATATGGACTTCTGCAATCCGGCCCTGAAAACTTGACGCGAGACTCCGCAACAGCGTCAGTGTTGTGTCCAGTTGCCGGGCATGCGCCACGTCGAGACACATGCGAGCCTCAGGCAATTGAGCAAAAAGGCCGTTGAGTTCCTTCACTGTTCGACCGACCGTCTTGCGGCGGTCCATGTTTTCGAGCAACAGGTGGCTGCCAAATCGAGTCCAGAGCTTCGGTCGATAGATGACATCGGGGTGCACCACGATGTTCCAGTTTTTTTGGGCGACCCGCTCCAACAAGTGGACGACTCGGTCCTCTTGGTCAGGGGAAAATGAACTGGGGGCATGGAACGACACGTAAGAGAAGGTGTCGAGCGGCAACTGATCGATGTCGTTGACCAATGGTTCAAGTTCAGCATAGCGCAAAGCGGATAGCTCCACGCAGTGGACTTTGTTCTGAAGCATCCATGCAAGCGCTGACCGGTAATCCCCTTTCTCAAGGGCACCGGTCGAGAATCCGAAACGATCCATGTTCACGTCAAAATCCAATGTATTCGAGACTGAGTTTGGAGATGCTGTCCTGTTCATCGTCACGGTCCCGGTTGAAGAACAGCAGTTCAAGCCCTTTGGCAAATTCGGCACCTTTCTCTCGCACCGTCTTGAAGAGTTCACTCTTCTCGGCGTCGGCGTGGGTGAGGCTTTCCAACTCCTTTCGCTTCATTGGGGCACCCAACAATTCCAGCCACGCATTGTAGGCACCGAACACCCGCTTCGCGATCTTGCGACGCCGTTGCTCATCGGTCACGAAATTTGACATAAACGCGGCCAGATACTCGAGCGCAGGCGTTCGCGCGAAGGCCATTGCACGCTCAATGTACGGATCGGCGCTTTCATCCGGTCGCTTGCCGAACAAGTCCGTGTGGAACACTTTCGGAGGGTTGAGCTGACAACTCAGGCAGAAAGCCAGACCGCTGGCGTAAAGCAATTTGCGACTAAACCGCAGCTTCGCATTCCGGATCGCCCACTTGTTCCCATCCTGCTCGTGATGTTTGGCAGCGTAGTCCACGCAGATGGTTCGCCAGTAACGAGTCAAATCGTTGAGCAGAAAACGGGGAAGCTTCCGTTGGCCGACCGGAGAAAAATGGACGTCGATTTCAAAGTAACGTTGCAGGATGTTCTTCAGGACGTTGTCCCAGACGCTTCCGCATGAGTCGGCATTGGACAGGCTGAAAGGGCGCGACTCCAGCAACATCAGCATCCGCCGCGTGAGATTGGCGTTGGAATCAGCGCCGCCACCAATACGATGAACCAGCTCATGAGAAAAGACGAGATTGCCAAACGTCCCACTGCTTCCAGGTGACGGTAGTTTGTTGTCTTTCAACGCCGTCGCAATCGACCGGGCCTGTTCCGCATGACTGTTATCGACGACTCCGTCAATCAAAAGTGACCAGTCGAAGTCGCTTCCATCGAGCATCTCGCGCCGTGCAAACGAACCGCACAAGACGAGGCTGGCATCCGAACCGAGTCGTCGGCTCCCGGGTTCACTCGTCAGGGCCTGTCGCAGAGCGCCCTCCGCGTTGATCGTTCCCTGCGCAGCCAATTCGTATCCCGGCCACTTGGCTCTGATCTGCTTCGCAATTTTGTGGACCGTCGGAAACGGGTCGGGATCGGACATGGTGAAATCCTCACTGAAGAAACATGGCCCGTTTCAAGAGACGTAACACTCCCACGGCGTTTAAACGTGTTTTCCGGAGGCCCTCTACCGCTCAGCGCGACAACTGGCCAGTAGCCGCCGGTCTCACACGCATGCAACGTCAATATGCTCTCGGTCGTACTCGGCCTTGAACTCGGCCGGGGAGGCCCATGATGCGCAGGAAGCCTTCGGCGTCGGTTTGATTGTAGGAGCCGCCGGCTTCCATGCTCGCGATCTTGTCGTCGTAGAGGCTGTTGGGGCTGGTGCGGCTGCAGACGATGATGTTCCCCTTGTAGAGGCCCAGCTTGATCTCGCCCGTCACGACTGCTTGGGCCTGCTTGTTGAAGGCCATCAGCGCGTCCATCTTCGCGGTGTACCAGAAGCCGTAGTAGACCATCTCCGCGATCTCGGGGGAGAGGCGGTCGCGGAGGTGGAGCAGGTCGCGGTCGAGTGTCAGTTGCTCAACGTAGCGATGAGCTTCGTAGAGGAGCGTCATGCCGGGGGCCTCGTACACGCCGCGGCTCTTCATGCCGACGAAGCGGTTCTCGATCATGTCGAGCCGTCCGATGCCGTTGCGACCACCAATCTTGTTCAGCTCTAGTACCATCGCCAGCGGGCTGACCGTCGTGCCGTTCAGCGTGACGGGGACGCCGTACTCGAAGCCGATCGTGACGTGCTCGATCTTGTCGGGAGCCTGTTGGGGTGAGACGGTCATCCCGAAGTCAGGGACATCGACACCGGTGACCTGCGGGTCTTCGAGGACTCCCGCTTCGTAGCTAATGTGCAGGCAGTTCTCGTCGGAGCTGTAGGGCTTGGCGACCGACGCCTTCACGGGAATGTTCTTCTCGTGACAGAAGGCGATCATTTCGGTGCGACCGGGGAACTTCGCGCGGTACTTCTCGATCCGCCACGGGGCGATGATCTTGATGCCCGGTTCGAGGGCTTCCGCCGCGAGTTGGAAGCGGCACTGATCGTTCCCCTTGCCGGTCGCTCCATGCGCGTAGGCATCCGCGCCGACCTCCTTCGCGACCTGCAAGCAAATCTTCGAGATGAGGGGTCTCGCGATGGAAGTGCCCAGCAGGTAAACGCCCTCGTAGCGCGACTGCCACTGCATGACGGGGAAGGCGAAGTCGCGACAAAGCTCTTCCTGAGCATCGACGATCCGGCACGACTTGGCTCCGCAGGTGTGAGCCTTCGTGAGTACCTGCTGTCGATCCTCACCGGGTTGACCGAGATCGACGTAGACGCAGTGAACGTCATAGCCCTCATCCTGCAACCAACCGAGAATGACCGACGTATCGAGACCGCCCGAATAGGCAAGGACGCAGCTAGGCATGAGCAAGATTCCCAAGGCAGCATGAAGTTCGGAACAACGCGCGATGGGACTGAAGCAGAACCCGACCGCGAACGGGCGGGGATTATATCGGTGGCGTGCGGACCTGCTACCGAGGCACGATTCTCTGGACGAGCAGGTCGATTGAATTGACCCTCCGCTCACACCGCGAGTTCGTGGAAACGAACCACGCTGAAAACGAAAGCAGCGTCTCACTGAGACGCTGCGGGGTTTGATCGGACTGATCGCGAGGCATCAGCGCGACGGAGTGTTCTCCGACGAATCGCTGATGTCAGCCGATCGCGGCTCTTCTGCGGCAGGCCTGGTGCCGACGGCTTGGTCCGAAAGACTTTGCATGCGTCCCATGCCGAGGACGGACAGAAGAAAGAATGCCATCACCGCGACTCCGGCCAACAAATAGCCGATGCTGCGATCAATGCTGTTCTTCTTCAGGTAAACGGGTTCGTCGAGTTCGTTCGGGGCATCGAGCAACAACACGGTGTTCCTTCCACTTTTTGAATGGCTGGGTGCGGTGATCAACCCAGCAGTTGCAAAGCTTCGATGTGATCGCAATGTCACGAAACCATCGAGCGTCAAACCAATTTGACACTCCGTGAAGTAGCAATTCACGGGCCGTTGTGAACTCATTAACGATAATCGTTTCCCGAACACTGCTAACTTGTGAATTCAGCAGGTCTTTTCAACTTTCCGTGAGCGTCAATGAACCCGTATCAGAATTGCCCGGTTGTTGAGTTTCCGAAACGGTCGCGTTGACGTTCGTCAACAAGGGAGCTGTCAGTGATGACTCGAACCTGTTGCTCTACCGCAGACGGGTGAGGATGGCACATTTCACACTAACCCGAAGCGTAAGCGAGGAATGGGGGTGCCTCCTCGCTTACGCTTCGGGTTAGTGTCAGCTTCAACCGCGTGCGGTATACGTTTTTCAACAGGCTGCGGTGCCCGTATGTTTTCAGTGGAGTCCGTCTCAAGGGAACTCTGTCGCGATCATGGGCGTCCGATGGTTTGAAACGGCGGCGGGATCGGCCACTGTCTCTTCAGGCGACCGGCAACAAATAGTTTCCCCGTAGACACCAACCCGAAGTGTGAACGAGGACCTCGATCGACTTCGCCCTCGTTCACACTTCGGGCTGGTGTGGGTCAGACAAGACTTGCGCGTCGCCTAAAGAAAGTGTCCGGATGACTTCGCTTCGATTCCTTGACGTGTCCGACAGAAGTCAAAGTAGTAGGCACATTCCATGTGCCGTTCACCGAATTCCTCGGCGAATCACGGTCTCGCGGACGGCACACGGAGTGT
>JAYTGQ010000171.1:0-2481 GCA_043733345.1 Schlesneria sp. | reverse complement strand
CCGGGGCACATGCAGCTTTGGCAGCGTGGCAAGAGCAGTCTGACCGGTGGCGGCGCAGCCGATCTCATTCAAGCCAACCGCCCGATCACGGTCGTCGCTTCGGACTGGAACTACACGCGGGTGGATTTCAAAGGCAAGATGACCGGTCAGATCGAACTCCAGCGGGCGATGTTTCACGACGCGGTCTGGATCGTGCATGGTCCGGTCAAAAGTCCGATCGATGTTCTCGATCGGGACAAGCTCACCGGCGACGCGGGAAGCATGAGATGCGAGCAACTCGAAATCGTCCACCAGGAAAAGGGGCCGAACAACCCGGTCGCATACCAGCAACTCGTCGGTCATGGCAACGCGCAAATCGAAGGCCGCGGTTTCTATGCCACGGCTGATGAGATCAGCTTCGATGGCTCAAAGGGCTTGTACATGCTGCGAGCACATGGCAAAGAGAGCGCGACCGTCGCCCGCGATTCCGAACGTGGCCCGCCAACGGAAACGTCCGCCCGCCGCATCGACTTCACTCCGTCCCGCAACGCTCTCATCGTTCACGGTGCGAGCGGCGCGAGCGGCGGTTGAGCAAAGTCGCAGGACTCCAGTCGGCGGAGCGACTGGACTACAGTAGGCCCGTCGCTCCGCCGACTGGTCACTCTTCGTTCGGCGACAAGAGCACATTTCAAAACCTGTTTTCGCCTCGAACAACGAGCCCGACGCGCAAGCGAGGGCTGGACATTCGAGGACGATGAAGCCCTCGCTTGCGCGTCGGGCTGGTTTTGTAATGCGCTCTCGCGGGCGTGGCCGACTTCATCACACACTTCTCTGCGAGGCACCGTCCACGGATGACCGATCACAACGCCCAATCAGCCTCCCGTCCTGTCAATCACCGCGCGGGCGAACTCACCGCTGTGACGGTCTTCGATTTGAGCGGTCGCACGCAAATGGAACTGACCGGTGTGGATCGAGCCAAGTTTCTGCATGGCTTCTGTACGAATGACATTAAGCGGCTGGAACCGGGGCAGGGTTGCGAGGCGATTCTGACGAACATCAAAGGGAAGGCGGTCGGTCACGTCTTCGTCTTCGCCACCGCGACCGCGCTCTGGTTGGACACGGTTGCCGGGCAGGCTGAAGCGATCATCTCGCATCTGGATCGCTATCTGATCCGTGAGGACGTGACGTTCCACGACCGGTCGCACGATTGGAGTGAACTGTTCCTTGCGGGGCCGCACGCGACTCAGTTGTTGATGCTCGATGAGAGCATGCCGCACTACGGCCACGTCGAACGCGAGTCCTTCGGCCAGCCGTTCGTGATCCGCCGCGCGGACCTTTTCAGCCAACCGGGATTTTTGATTTCGCTGCCGCTCGCCGCGCGCGATGCCATGCTGCGCAGCCTGCTCGCCGTCGGGGTCGTCTCCGGGACGAGTGATCTTTTTGAATCTCTGCGGATCGCCGCCGGGTTCCCGCTGTTTGGTCGCGACATCACGGACGAAAACCTCGCCCAAGAAGTGGCCCGCACGCCGCAGTGCATCTCGTTCACCAAGGGCTGCTATCTCGGACAGGAGCCGATCGCGCGGCTCGACGCACTCGGCCACACCAACCGCGAACTGCGCCGAGTCCGCTTCGCCTCAGGTTCATCTCTGACTCCGGGAACAAAGCTACTCGCCGCCGAGTCCGATGACGAAGCGGGCATTCTCACGTCAGTCGCCCCGCTGCGAAACGAAGCCGGAGAGACGCTGGCACTCGGCTACCTCAAGACCAAGTTCGGCAAACCCGACACGCCCGTGAGAGCACTTTGCGGAACAGACTTCACGCGGGGAATCGTGATGGTTACGGGAGTGCGCTCGTAGCAGCCTGTTGAAACATACAAGCCTGAAGCGCGAGCGAAGGATTTCTGAGCCTAATTCGCCCGCATTTGCGACATTCTTCGCTTGCGCTTCAGGCTTCCAGTCCCTTTTCGACAGGCTCGTAGAACGCGCGGCTTAGTCCGGCAACATGAATGGAGATTCCATCGCGACGCGCAGCAAACTCAGGCCGCGCGCACGAGAAGCCCGGCATTCGGAAATGCCGGGCTTCTGGATTTCAACATCGGCACGAACGGGGCAAGCCGGTCACGGCGATTATTCGGACGGATCAGGACCGGACGAGCGATGCCAGAGAGGATCGAGTCCAAGCTGGAAGGCGCTTACTTGCGATGCCGAATCTTGCTGCGGTTCTTCCGTTTCTTGCGGCCAATCTTGCGTCGCCCTTTACCCGTCTGCTTGACACCCATTAGCTCTGCACTCCAGTCATCTTTTTATCTCTACGTGAATCCGCCGGTGATAGCTCTCAGCGGGGCGGGGAAGATAGCAGTCTCATCACAAACGATCAAGCAACGGCTTTTTCTCTCCCTGCGCCGGGTGCAGTCGTTAATTGGTGGTCACATTCCGGTCCCCTCTCCTCCGTCTTCGGGGGAGAGGGTTAGCAGCCTGTTGAAAAACTCGTGGGGTAGGTTTG
>JAYTGQ010000170.1:0-39066 GCA_043733345.1 Schlesneria sp. | reverse complement strand
CCCGCTCGAAACATGGGACGACTCGCGCGTCGCGGAGATCGGGCGGCGACAGTGGGAGGGAATGAGGGGCCTCAGCACTACGGCTCGCCCCTAACTATCTCCCGACCACCGAAGCGGCGGTGCCCGAGCCGGGGCGAGGGGACAAAATGCCGCTCACTTGCGGAACTTGATCGCGGCGAACTCGCGCATGCGGTTGGTGATGGCCGGTTCGACGGGGAGGCGTTCCATCGAGCTGGCTCCGTAGAAGCCGACGATCCCCTCGGTGTGGTCGAGAATGTATTGAGCGTCCTCGGGTTCGGCGATCGGGCCGCCGTGGCAGAGGACCAGAATGTCGGGGTTCACGCGCTTGGCCGCGTCGTGCATCGACTGGCAGCGCTGGACCGCCTCTTCGAGCGTCACGGCCGAAGTCGCGCCGATCATCCCCTTCGTCGTCAGGCCCATGTGCGGGATCAGGATGTCGGCTCCCGCCTTGGCCATCGCGGTCGCCTCATCATCGTTGAAGCAGTACGGCGTGGTGAGCAATCCCATCTCGCGGGCCATCCGGATCATGTCGACTTCCAACCCGTAGCCCATCCCGGTCTCTTCGAGGCCCACGCGGAAGTTGCCATCGAACAGGCCGACCGTGGGAAAGTTTTGCACGCCCGAGAAGCCCGCCGCCTGCACCTCCTTCAAGAACAGCGGCATCAGTCGAAATGGGTCGGTCCCACAGACACCGGCCAGAACCGGCGTGCGCGTCGCGACGGGAAGCACCTCGTGCGCCATGTCCATCACGATGGCATTCGCATCGCCGTAGGGCATCATCCCCGCGAGCGAACCTCGCCCCCCCATGCGGAAGCGGCCCGAGTTGTAGATCACAATCAAATCGATCCCTCCCGCCTCCTCCAGCTTGGCGGACAGACCCGTCCCCGCCCCGCCTCCAATGATCGGCTGACCGGCGGCCACCTTGGCTCGCAGTCGGGAGAGGATGTCTGCGCGTTGGAACAGGCTCATGGTGTGACTTCTTCTTGTCTTGGCTTTGGTGTTTGTCTTGGCTCTGTCCCCTCGCCCCGGCTTTGCGGGGAGAGGGTTAGGGTGAGGGGGCTTCGTCTTCGACGATTTCGCCCCCGTCATTAATCAAGCTCGTTGAATGGTGACTTTCAAAACCAGATCGCCTCTTGTGACCCCTTGAACTTGGTCGATCAGCCGAAAGCGATCCTCAACTCCGATCATTTGAAGATCGCGGGCGCGGTCGATCAGACGCAGAAGTGCCGTTCGAGTCCTGATCAACGTGTCATGCTGATCGCCTCGGGAACTCGTCGGCATCGGTGTATGGATAGGCTTTCCAAACTCGTCAAGGTTGTCTGGACCACCCTGCTTGGCAACGAAGTTCGCATACGCCGTCTGCATCTGTTGGCGTCTCTCGTCATATCCCCGCTGCACGTCCACGAGATGAGCGTACTCTTGCAGCCAGAAGTCGAAGTTGGCGACATAGCCGACGAACAGTTGCGGCTGAGCCGACGCCGCGTGCTCGAATACGGTCGCCAGTGCGTCGCCGATCTTCAAAAGGTACTGAGACAAGATTGCTCCCGGCGAGGCCATTACGGCCGACCTAACTGTGTGTGTGATTGGAAAAGAACCCCTCACCCTAGCCCTCTCCCCGCAAAGCCGGGGCGAGGGGACATGACAAGCCGAGACCTTACCGATCCGTCGGACAACCGCTCGCCCTGAGAACCGTTTCTTGAACGGCCAGGTCGTGCATTGGGGACCAGTCGTGAGTCTTCTCGCCGCGGATGACCTTCGCGAAGTCGGCCGCGTCGCCGACGTAGCGTTCGTAGGAATCGACCGGCACGTCCTGACGGCCCTGCTGGTACTTGCCTCGTTCCTTGGACAGGGTCAGTCGCACCGACTTCGTGGCGTCGAGCGGTTCGATGTGCAGCGTTCCTTCGGTGCCGCAGACGACCAAGTGCCGTCGCGAACCGCCATCGACTTCGAGGGCCGATGATTTCACCGTCGCCAGCGAGCGCGGATACGAGAGAACCGCGAGCATGTTGTCCAACAAAGAATCTTGTTGCGAACCGGCGTGTTGGTTGAACGGCGTCACCGTTTCCGGCTGGCCGAGCAGATCGACGACGATGTCGATGACATGGCAGCCCAACTCGAACATCATCCCGCCCGAGTACTCGGCGTGCCGGAGGCGGTTCGCGGGATCGACCACCTTGCTGATGACGGTGTGAACCTCAAACAGCTCGCCGAGGAAGCCCTTCCGCACCAGATCCTTCATCAACATCACGCCGGCGTGGTAGCGGAACATGTACCCCATTTGCAGGCACAGGTGCTTGCGGGCGGTCGTGTCGAGGATGCGGCGGAACTGAAGCAGCGACTCACCGGCGGGTTTGTCGAGATGGACATGCTTTCCCGCATCGACGCACGTCTCCGCGTGAGCCAGCAGATGGCGCGGCTCAGTCTCAACCGCGACCGCCTGCAAACCGGGGGCATTCAAAAGTTGCTCGACCGTCAGCCACGGCAGCCCTTGAAACGCAGGCTGCTTCTCCGCCGCCCGCCTCAACTTTTCATCCGGCTCGACGATCCCCACGACTTCGTAATCGGAGGACTTTCGATAGACCTCCAACTTCCCGCTGGCATGACCGTGCGCAGTGCCGATCTGACCGATTTTGATCTTGGACATGCGAACTCACCCTTTGTTTGTTGTGACGGCTAAGCCTTCTGACCGTTTGCCTCACTGCCGCCACTCAACGCCAAGGGCGTTGAAAAACGTCAGCATAAAGGGGTTTTGAAACCTGTTTCGCCCCATCCTTCACACCACCGCGACCTTCACGCAATGGATCGGCGGGAGCGCATTGAAGAGGCATTCCCATTCTTCGCCGCCATCGCGACCCATCCAGAGTTGACCGGTTGTGGTGCCGAAGTAGAGGGCAGGGGACTTGAGTTCGTCCACCGTCATGCCATCGCGCTGGACGGTGAAATAGCTGTCCTTCTTGGCGAAGCCCTTCGCGAGCTTGCGCCATGAGTCACCTCCGTTTTCGGAACGCCAGACGGCGGGAGCGCCTCCGGGACAGGTGCGGGTCATTCCCTCGTGTGGCATCACGTAGACCACGTCCGGGTTGTGCGGGTGGACGACGATCGGGAAGCCGAAGTCGGACGGTAGGCCCTTCGCAATCGAACGCCACGTCTTGCCGTGGTCATCGCTGCGCAAGACGCCAATGTCGGGGCGAGGCCCGCCGGGTCCATCCCACTCGGCCCAGCCACCGTGGTTCTGCATGTAGAGGCGACCGGGGGCGTCCTTGTGTCCCGCGATCTTGTGGACGCACTGCCCGAACTCGGGATACGGGTCGGGAGCGAAGCCCGCGCCGACTCCGTTGTTCGCCGCCTGAAACGTGTGGCCGCCGTCCTCACTCAAGTAATGACCGCCCGTCGAGATGCCGAGGTGAACTCGATTGCCGTCGCGATAGATCGTGTGCATGCAGAGGCCGCCGTTGCCTGGCTGCCACTGCTTGGCGTGTTCGTGATTGCTGATGCCGTTCACGAGTTCCCACGAATCGCCGCTGTCGCCGCTGTGGAAGAGCGACGCCGGTTCGACGCCGCACCACAAGTCCTTCTTGTCCGTCCCTGGTTCGATCGACCAGATGTTGGCGACGGCGCGACCATCCTCTTTCGGAAACGCGGGAGCCGACTTCGTCTCTTTGAACGATTTGCCAAGGTCTTTCGAGACCAGCACCTTCATCCCGAACCACGCATTGCAGCTCGACGCATACACCTTTGGAGTCCCGCGCGTGTCGATCAGACTCGAATAGACGGCCACTCCCGTCCCGAACGGCCCGCGCAACGAAAACCGCCCGCGCGTCTTGGCCCCTTCGGCCACAAACAACCCCTTCTTGGTCCCGATGGTGAGGATGACTTTCTCTGGCATGACGGTGTTCCTGTGAAAGTGAAGAAGCGAGCTGTTGTCGGGTGCGTGCAGTCTGGCCGCGTGAAAGTAGCCTTCATCGCTCCGCGTGAAGGAAGCCGAACGCGAGTTGGATACAGATTGGCAAGATCATCGGTCTACTCTCAATCGGCTATCTTCACGCGGAGCGATGAAGGCTACTTGGTTGCGACAAAGCGGCGGCATTGCCCTCGCGGTTAAACGAACTCGTAGCAATCACTACCGAGGAACAACGTTCCAGACTTGGTTTTGAATCAGCGCAGACCAGTGAGGATTAGCGTTCCTGTTGTATTCCATTCGAGCGGTCGGTCAGCCTCCCGACACGGCGGGCAGGATTGAAAGAACATCCCCGGTTTTCAAGCGTGTGTCGAGGTCATCTCGTTCGCGAATGTGATCGGCGTTGACGAACAGATTGATGTGCCGCCGCACTCGCCCCTGTTCATCGCACACGCAGCGATGCAGTGCGGAGTGGGATCGCTCAAGCTCGGCCAACGCGCCGGATACGGTCGAGGCCGCCAGAGTCAGTTCCGGATCGCTGCCGCTGTATTCGCGCAGCGGCCCCGGAATGAGAACGGTGATGGTCGGTTCGTCTGCCATGTAAAACCGTGAGTTGATGTCAGCCAGTGGGTAGGGTGCGTGAAGTCTTCGGAACACACCTTGCGTTTGGGAAACAGCCAAGGGGCAGACACCAACTACTACCACGCTTGAGATGGTGCGTTACGAAGACTTCACGCACCCTACGGCTACTGTCGCTGACATCGCGCACGAAATCGTCGAGCGGTTTCGTCACGGCTTCGGATCTCCATCGGCGGGATCATCCAGACGTTGGACTTCGACTTTCTGGATCAGGAGTCCCTTCGTAGCCGCCACGGCGAACAAGCCTTCGGATCGCGTGGCATCCTTGACGGTGACGACGACGGACCCGTTCAGTGTGAGCGTCAGCGTGTCGCCAACGAGACGAAACTCAATAGTCCGCGGCGCGTCTTTCGAGATATTCGCCGGTATGGCTTGCTCGGCGAGGGCTTTGTAAGCGTTCCCTTCACCGAACGTGGCAATTTGGATGTTCTTGCCATTGTCCTCGGCGAAGTAAACGAAATCCCGCGTCGCGCTCGTCTTGTGTTCTCGCGCGCTGAGTTGGATGCCCTTGGAGTCTCGCAACAGATAGGTCACACGCATGGCACCATTGCGCGTGCTGTCGGGGAGAACCTCGAAGCCGTTAATCACCTTCTCCGTCGTGAACGCATCCCCCTCGCGCAACCAGCCATTGCCATAGATTTCATTCCGTTTCAATTTCGGCCCCAGCCAGTCGATCCACGGTTTGTCGGCCTCACTCACTGCCGCACCAGCCATGACCTTCCCCGTGCCGGTGACTTCGCGAACTTCGACTTTGTGAAACGTCACGGCGCGATCACTGGCCGACAGCCCCAGACGCAGCGGGTCACGCAGCGTATTGCGTTTGCCGATGTCGAGCCGCGTGACGGCCCCGCCCCAATCCACCAGCAGTTCGTCATTCAGGAAGCCACGCACCGAGCCTTTGCGAATTTCCACGCGCGAGCGAAACCGAGTTGGCCCATTCTCCAACAGTTTCGGCCGCATCGCCGTTCCATCTTTGCGGTCGTTCAACATCGTGCCATCCAGGGATTCCAATCCCGCCTTGACTCCCGCGTTGAGCACCGAGTTGACCACCCACACAAACGATCGCGACTTCGAGGAGAGAATCTGCTCGACCGTGCCGTTGCCGGATTTGGGAGTGAACTCGATTTCAAAGTCGTATTCGTCCGGCGGCTGATAGGGCAGTTCAACGCGCGGCGTGTTGCTGAAGTCTCGAAGTAGCTTCACCGTCAGCCCGTCCGCGTCGCGCGTCCATTCGCCAGCGAGAACATCTCGCTTGAGATCGACCAGCGCGAGCAAATCAAACACGCGGCCTTGGGATGCTCTTGGACTCGTTGCAGGATCGTCACCGATCGCCTTCGCGCCGTCCCACTCGATCTTGCAATTCGGCAGCGCTTTCTTCAGTTCGGCAAAGCCAACAGACGTCACCTTGGTTCCGCTCAAAATCAGATCGGTGAGTTTGGACAGTCTCTTGAGTTGCTCGACACCCACGTCATCGACTTGAGTTCCGGTGAGGTTGACCACCGTCAGATTTTGCAGGCTCGGAAGGCTGGCCAGACCGGCATTGGTCACCTGCGCGTTTGAGAAAATAACCTGTGTCAATTTGGGGAACTGCTTCAGTTGAATCAGCGCCGCATCACCCAACAAAGTATTCGAAGTGTTGAACAGTTGAAGATTCTGGCAATCTCGAAAATGGTCCAACCCCTTCTCGGTCACTCGGGCATGGAGCAGGGAAAGGGATTCCAATTTCTTGCAATCCTTGAAAGCCGCAAGGCCGAGATCTGTCACCTTTATCTCATAGAGTCCCAGCTTCGTGAGATCACCACAGCCGCTGAAGATCGCCAGTCCCGCATCCGTGACATTCGTGCCACTGAGATTCAATTCCTTCAGCTTTTTACATTGGCGAAACGGCTCCAACCCCGCATCGCCGACGGCGACGTTACCCAACGAAAGCTGCGTCAGATGCTCGCAGTCCCGACACGCGGCCAATCCACCGGCGCTGATTTCGTTGACGACAGGCGCGTCGATTGACGTCAGCCGGAAACGTAACTTCGGCAACTCGCGAACGTCGCTAAGGGACTGCGGATCCTCATTGATCAGCACCTTCCCGCCGGCGGACAGAATATACGTCGCCGCGCGGCGGTCGGGATCGTCGCTGACCACGGGGCCGCCATCCGACTTCACCTTGCGTTCCGTGATCGCTGCTTTCACCGCCCCCACCACTAGCGAAACACGAAAACCGATATCGCCCGCAGTCACTTCACGGGCGGAGCGGTGCGACGTACGGCAGATCGACGCGGCGTTGTACCAAAAGCCGCCCCTGAGCACGCGCCGAGGGGCAGCGGATAATGGTCCGCTTGGGTCGAGTGCGAACTTTTCTTGAAACTCCTTGTAATAGGTTGGTCCCCACCAATCTTGCACCCATTCCCAGAGATTGCCGTGAACATCGCAGAGCCCGAAGGGGTTGGCTTTCAACTCGCCAACCGCATGCGTCCGACCACCGGAGTTTCCACCGAACCAGCCGGCCCGTATCAGGTCTTCGTCCTTGTCGCCAATCCAGTACTTCGTGGCGGTCCCGGCACGGCAGGCAAACTCCCATTCCGCCTCCGTGGGCAACCGATAGCCAGTGCCGTCCAGCGTTGTCACCCTCTCGTCAGCCCGGAAGTAGAACGGCTTGAGTTGCTCCTGCTGGCTCAGCTTCGCACAGAATTCGGCGGCATCGTTCCAACTCACCGTGTCCACAGGATGGCTGCTCGTGTCCATCCCGGCAACGGCGTCTTTCCAGACCCCCGTCGCGGCGAAGTGAGAGGGATTCTTCCCCATCACGGCCGCATAGTCCTTTTGCGTCACTTCGTGGACGCCGAAGTAGATCGGTTGCGTCAGGATGACCTTGTGTTGCGGGGCTTCGCTCTTGACGAATGCCTGCCAGTTTTTGTCATCGCGCACATCCTTGAGGTCCGCATCACTGAGGGCCGCATCGATCTCCGCCAGCGTGCTGCCCATCGTGAATTCGCCCGGCGGAATGAGGACGAACTTCATGCCGAGGCTGTTGGTGTACTCGACCGGCACGCGGAGATATTTGGCCCACGCCTCTTGATGCGCGCGAGCTTGCTTGACATTGAACGGCGCGATCGCAGGTGCCGGGGCGGAGGTGTTCGACGTTAGTGATGTCGAGGCGACTGAATCGCTCCCCGTTGTTGAGGTCGTGAGCGTCTTTCGCTTGATGGGCTGTTCAGCAATGACTTTGCCGCCGCTGTTGATGACGAGACTGTCGCCGACCAGCTCAGCTTTGACTCTCGTTTCTGTCCCCTTCTTGATCGAGAACGACTCGGTCTCGAACGACAGGTCGCCGCGTGTGACGAGCAACTTCTTGTCGCCCGCCGCCAGTGAAACGGTCTCGATGTCGCTCCCTTGGAAGACCAGCTTCGATCCCTTCACCGTTACTTCAACATCGGGATCGAGAATCTCGACTCGCAGCGTGCCATTCGAGGTCTGGAACAGCAGGATCACCGCCAGCAGCAACACCACAGCGGCCGCTCCGCCTCCCGCGAGAACCTTCACGTTCTGATACCACGGCGGCGACTTCGACTTGCCACCCGTGCGCACGCGCAAACCGGGGGCGAGCGTATCACTGACGTGGCTCCGCGCAAGCGTCTCATCGAGTGACATGGACGACGACGCTTTTGCACGGACGCGCGTTTGAGTCGCCGTCATGGATGCTCCTACCACAGGTTTGCCACCGGCCGACGTGGGACTGTTCAACAACTGCAGGAAGTCTTGAAACTCATCGGCCCTCGTCGCGACTTCGGCTACCTCCAACGCTTTGACCCTCGCGCCGGTGCGACACGCTTCGAGGTCCGCGATCAGCTCCTTCGCCGTCTGATACCGGTCGGTCGGCTTCTTCGCGACGAGCTTCCGAAATACCGCTTCGACCGATTCCGAAACGTCTTCTCGAACGGAACGAAGGCTCGGGATCGGCTGGTCGCGGTGAGCGAGCAACCGCGACATCAGCGAGTCACCCTCGTAAGCCGCTTTCGCCGTCAGCAGGAACCACAGCGAAATGCCGAGGCTGTAGAGGTCGCTCCGTGCGTCGGCCGTCTTCGTGCTGACCGCCTGCTCGGGAGCCATGTAGTCCACGGTCCCCATCACCGCGCCGGTCCCGGTCAAGTCGGCCTGAGTCGCCACATCGTTGGCATCGATCCGCGCCAGACCCATATCCAGAATCTTGACCGCCCCCTTGGTGTCGAGCAGCAGATTGGCGGGCTTGATGTCGCGGTGAATGACTCCCTGCGAGTGAGCGAACTCCAACCCGCGCGCCGCCTGCGCGATGCAGTCGATCGCCTGATCAACCGCCAGCGGTCCCTTCTTCTTCACGACCGAAGACAGGTCATCGCCGGGAACGTATTCCATCACGAGGAACGGCGAGCCGTTCGACTCACCCGCATCGAACGCCGCCACAATGTTCGGATGAGTTAACCGCGCGGCCGCTTCGACCTCACGCTGAAACCGCTGTTGCGATTCCTTCGTCTTGGTGACGGCCGGAGACAAGACCTTGATCGCCACCAGACGCTTCATCATCCGATGCTCGGCCTTTAGCACCATCCCCATCCCACCTTGGCCGAGTTTGTCGAGGACGAAGTAGCCGCCCATGGTCAGCGACTTTCCCTTGCCCGAGTAAACGACTTGGGCCTGATACGCGCTGATCTTCTTTTCGCGTACCAACCGCTTGGCCAACTGCTCGCCGTCGGTCGGCTTCGCCTCCGCAGGCAGCTTCCCGAGGAAGGCTTTGAGATCCTCTCCGGACATCACCCCGCTGTCAGTCAGTTGCTTCGAGAACTGATCGAGTGACACGGCCATAGTGGGGTGGCTTCATTAATTTGGACGAACAAGAGGCAAACGCGGCGACGGAACTTTCTCAGATCGACTTTGCGTTTGCCAGTTATGACGTTTCCGACAGATGTGGTGAGCCGCGTGGCGTAAGCCCTCGGACTTTGATGATTGCAGCTAAGAATCCGGGGGCTTACGCCCAATGGCACTCACTTTAGACCATCTTTAGACCATCAGCCGGAACGCGCTAGCGTCCGGTTTTCAAATTCATCGAGAACCGGACGCTAGCGCGTTCCGGCTGATTGGTCTGACTCTCAAGTAAGTGCCATTGGGCGCTAGCCGCCGGTGATTTCCGGCATGACCGGCGGCTAGCGCCTTGCCGCTCACGGGTGTTGTCCAACAGGAGTGGCGGAGAGCCCCAGTTTGCAATGCTTGAAGAACAACGAAAACTGGACTCATGAGCCAAGCGACCGCCTCGAAGGTGCCCACATGCCTGACGACAACGCCTTTCAGTGGGGTAGAAAAGTGACAGCCCCTTACCGAGCGGCGTGCGTGGCGATGTGTTTCAAGAAGGCTCGCAGGGCATCGACGACGAGCGGTAGATCGGGGCCGTAGACATCGTTGTGGTCAGAGTTCGGTAGGAGGACTTGTCGCTTGGGGGTCTTGCTCGACGACTGAGCCGGTGCGGTGTCGAACAGCTTCTTGCCGAGTGACACCGGGACGATGCGGTCTCGCACGCCGTGCAGTTGGAGGATCGGGCAGGTCACGGCGGTGATGTGGCGCGAGGACTCGAACCGGTCAATCAGGATCAAGCTGGCCGGCAGGATCGGGAAGTGATGGCCACCCGCTGCTGCCAGCGAATTGAACGTGGACTGCACGATCAGGCCGCCCGGCTCGACGCCCTCGCGACAGAGATCGCTCGCCAGCCGCACGGCCGATCCGCCACCGAGTGACTCGCCATACAGCACGACCTGACGGGGCGAGACTTTCAGCGTTTTCGTCGCGAAGTCCCACACGGTTCGCGCGTCGCGCCGGAAGTTGGCTTCGGACGGCTTGCCCGGATTTTCGCCGTAGCCTCGGTAATCGAAGATCATCGCATCGACACCAAGTTCACCGAACGTGTGCAGCAAGTGAGACCGGTACGCGCGATGACCGGCATTGCCGGGGAAGACGATCACCAGCGGTCGCCCCTTTTTCAGCAGCGGCTTCGGATCGACGGGCAACTCGGACTTGGGTTGTCCGGCGAGCATCAGCCAGCCGTGCAGAGTCAGCTCATCGTGCGACTGCACCGTGACATCGAAGACGGCGTGCGCGAGGTGGCTTCCAACAGCAGGCAACTCTTTGACCTTGGCCGGATGGTAAATCAGCGAGCGTTGGAACCAAGCGAGCATGATGAGCAACAGCAGCACGATTCGCAGGGAAGAGAGGAAGAACCGCCACGTCAGCGAGGTGGCTTTGCGTTTGGTGGGAACGGGAGACTCGGGAGTCGGCGAAAGGGACGCTGGTTCAGGCATGTGAGGCCTCCCAATGAGTCATCAGGGTTCGGCAAACGTAGGGTAAGCGTCTCGCTTGCCCGGCTGGTTCATGAACAAACGTTACGGACGAGAGAACTCGACCAACACAAAACGGGCAAGCGAGACGCTTACCCTACGAGTGGGCGGAGAGTATCACCGCACCTTTCACCCTCTGTCCACGCCGAGCTTTCCTGATGACCGATCTCGCACGCCACTCATCAACGTCACCGCAGTCTCACGAGTCGTTCGTGCTGCCGGTACTCGATCTGCTCGGCGGCGTGGTCGTGCGTGGCGTGGCCGGGCGGCGGGAGGAATACCTGCCGATTCGGAGTCGGCTCACGGCTTCTGCCGTTCCGCTCGAAGTGGCACGTGCGCTGCGGAGGGGGTTCGGTTTTGAGCGGCTCTATGTGGCCGATCTCGATGGGATCGTGCATCACCGTCCCAACTGGGATGTCGGCAAGCAGCTTGTGGAGGACGGTTTTCGGCTGCTCGTGGACGGGGGCGTCGAGACGACCGAGGACGTTCTGAGGTGGAGTTCAATTGGCTGCGAAGTCGTCATCGGCTTGGAGTCGTGTCGCTCGCCGAGCGACCTCGCCACAATGGTCGCGGCGTGTGAGTCGGTCACGTTTAGCCTCGACCTGCAAAACGGCGAGCCGATGTTGGCGGAGTCGGCGAGCGGCTGGAGCGGTGACCCGCGCGAGATCGTTCGACAAGCTGTCGATTGCGGGGTCTCACGGTTGATCGTGCTCGATCTGGCGGATGTCGGGATGGGAAGCGGCGCGCGGACCGGTTTGCTGTGCCGGTCGATTCTTGCTGAGTTCCCGCATGTCCGCTTGACCTGCGGTGGTGGCGTGCGCAGTCGTGCGGACCTGATCGACTGGCGGGCGTCCGGTGTTCAGCACGTCTTGGTCGCCTCGGCACTGCACGACGGCCGGTTGGCTGCGGGGGATTGGGAGATCGGCACACACCAACCCGAAGCGTAAGCGAGGAGGGGAGCGAGGAGATGAACGCGGGCGTGAGCGGCTCGAAAAACCTGCGGTGGGGGCGGTCTGGGGACGCCCGTCCTTGCTGACGCGGCGGGTTGGTTTTGAGGAGCCTCGCACGGCTGCGTTTTTGGGCGGACTTGGCTACAATCCGCCCACGAAAAACGCCCCTTTCCGCCAGCACCCCCTTCGCCATGAAGCCCGTTCCGAGGGCTGGCTCTTACTCTCTCGAAAAGACCGTTTCGCCATGCAAATCATCTGTCAACGCGCGTCGCTCACCAACGCCTTCCAAACTGTGGCCGGTGTCGTGCCGAGCCGCACGACGAAGGATATTCTCAAGAACATCAAGCTGCTCGTCGCGGGTGGCAAGGCGACGCTGATCGGCAACGACAGTGAGATCGGTATTCGCTGTAACGTGCCCGAGATCGAAGCCGACTCCAGCGGTGAAGCGTTGCTCCCAACCGCTCGCGTGTTGTCCGTGCTGCGTGAGTTGACCGATGACGTGGTGAAGCTGGAGATCACCGGCGACGCGATCTGGATTCGCTGCGGCTACAGCGAGTTTCGCCTCTCGGCCGAAGACCCCGCCGACTTCCCAAACGTCGCCACGTTTGAGGACGAAGAGTATTTCGTCGTGAAGGCCGCGACGCTGAAGCAGTTGATTCACCGGACGATCTTCGCGACGGACACTGAAAGCACCCGCTACGCCCTTGGCGGTGTGCAGATCGAGCTGACTTCCGACCGAGCGACCTTCGCCGCGACCGACAGCCGCCGGTTGTCCGTGGTCGCGGGGGATTGCCGCACGGTCGGATCACCTGAGAAGCCCGCCACACCTCCCGTCGTGCCGTCGAAGGCGATGACGCTACTCGAGCGGAGTCTGACCAATGGCGAGGCGGAAGTTCACATTGCCATTCACGCCAACGACATTGCCGTCCGCTGTGAAGGGACGACGATCACGAGTCAACTCGTTCAAGGCCGCTTCCCCGACTGGCGCAAGGTCGTTCCGAACTCGTTCAAGGCGACGATCGACATGGTGGTCGCTCCGTTCTATGCCGCCATCCGACAGGCTCAGATCGTGACGAGCGAAGAGAGTCGCGGCGTCGATTTCACGTTCGGCAAGGGGACGCTCAAACTGAACAGCCAAGCGGCCGACATCGGTCAGTCGAAGATCGAACTGCCGATCCCGTTCGATGGCGATGAGATCAAGATCACGTTCGATCCGCGCTACGTCGCCGACTTCCTCAAGTCGCTCGACAGCGGTTCGCAGTTCCGTTGCCAGCTCAGCACGCACGAAGATCCGGCCGTGTTCGCCACGGAAGACAACTACACCTACGTCATCATGCCGCTGTCGCGCGATCGGTGATGCCGTAGGGTAAGCGTCTCGCTTGCTCGTTTGAAAAACGTCTCGCGGACCAGTTTGAAGAATGAAGAGCGGGCAAGCGAGACGCTTACCAGCCTGTTGAAACAGGGAATAGAAGCCTGAAGCGCGAGCGAAGGATGTCGCAAATGCGGACGAATTAGCCTCAGAAATCCTTCGCTCGCGCTTCAGGCTTCTGTTTTCAACAGGCTGTTACCCTACGTTTTTCGGCAGACGGTGAGGACTTGCCATGACCGGCTCACGCGACCCTCAGCAGCTCTCGTTCGCTCTCGCCGAGCTGATTGCCCTGCGAGGTTTCGCGCGCGTCCGTAGTGATGACGAGTTGCAAACGGCTTGGAAGAGCATCGTGGGCGAGACTCATGCCGGACAGACCCGGCCGACGCAAGTCGTACGCGGCACGTTGACGGTCTCGGTGGAGACGGCTCCGCTCCTGAATGAATTGGTTTCGTTTCAGTCAGCCGAGTTGCTCGGTCGGCTCAAGCAGCAGTTTCCGCACTTGAACGTGAAGCGGTTGAAGTTTCGATTGAGCGGGATGTGACAGCGTAGGGTTGGATCGACACACCAACCCGAAGCGTGAGCGAGGACGAACGGTGCGAGTCCTCTCAAAAGATAACAGTGAAACAATGTTCAAACCTCCCGTCCTCGCTCACGCTTCGGGTTAGTGTTGAAACGTTGCAGTTTTTTGGTTTCGAGTCCTCTGGAGAATCGTCCGTTGTCCGACCCGAACGTAGTCGCAGTTGAACCAGCGCTGTACGGCGCAGATCAAATCAAAGCCCTCACCAATATCGAAGGAATTCGCACCCGGCCCGCGATGTATATCGGCGATACCGGGCCGCGCGGCCTGCATCACCTCGTCTTTGAGGTCGTCGATAACTGCATCGACGAGGCCCTCAGCGGATACGGCAAGCTCATCACGGTGCAGGTCAATCTCGACGGCAGCGTGACGACGTGCGATCAGGGGCGAGGCATCCCGGTCGGCCCGATGCCAGACCAGGGAAACAAGCCCGCACTCGAAGTCGTGCTGACGAGCACTCACGCGGGGGGCAAGTTCAACCGCGAGGGTGGCTATAAAAAAGGGACCGGCGGACTGCACGGCGTCGGGATCAAGGCGGTCAACGCGCTGAGCGAATGGCTGGAAGTCGAGGTCCGGCGCGAGGGGCATGTCTGGCAGATGGAGTTCTCGCGCGGAGGCGTTACCAGTCCGCTGCGCAAGCTCGGGACATCGACCGAAACCGGCACGCGAATGACGTTCAAGCCCGACTCGGAAATTTTCTCTGACACCAAGTACAGCTTCGACACACTGCAAAAGCGGCTGCAAGAACTGGCGTTTCTCAACTCGGGCGTCGCGTTGAAGATTGTCGATGAGCGAACTGGCCAGGTCGAGGAGTACTGCTACGAAGGGGGCTTGGTTGAGTTCGTCACGTTCCTCAACCGCACCGAGACGGCGCTCACTCCCGAAGTGATCCTCGTCAACGGGGAGTTGGACATCACCGAAGTCGGCGTCGCGCTGCAATACAACGACGGCTACAACGAAAACGTCCGCTGCTTCACGAACAAAAACATCCCCAACCCGGACGGCGGCACGCATCTGTCGGGCTTCCGTTCGGCGGTCACGCGCGCCCTGAACAACTACGGCAAGAAAGAGGGTCTTTATAAAGACCTCGAACCGACCGGCGATGACTTCCGTGAAGGACTGACCGCCGTCATCAACGTCAACATCCCCGACCCGCAGTTCCAATCGCAGAACAAGACCAAGCTGCTGAACGTCGAAGTCGAAGGGGCCGTGTCGAGCGTCACGTATGAGATCCTCACGAAGTACCTCGAAGAACATCCGGCTCATGCGAAGCGCATCTGTCAGAAGGCATCGCTCGCGGCGGAGGCTCGCGAGGCGGCGCGCAAACAGCGCGAGATGGTGCGTCGCAAAGGGGCGCTCACGTCGGGCGGTCTTCCCGACAAGCTGCGCGATTGCCGCAGCCGCGAACTCGACATCACCGAGCTGTATCTCGTCGAAGGTGACTCGGCCGGCGGCTCGGCCGACACCGGACGCGACTCCAACATCCAAGCCATCCTGCCGCTACGAGGCAAGATTCTGAACGTCGAGAAGGCGCAGCTCGTCAAGATTTTGGACAACGCCGAAATCTCAAACCTCTTCAAGGGGATCGGCATCCCGCCGATGGCCGAGACCGAGGACATCACCAAGCGGCGCTACGGCAAGATCATTCTGATGACCGACGCCGATATCGACGGCAGTCATATTCGGACGCTGCTGCTCACGTTCATCTTCCGCCACATGCGCGGGCTGGTCGAACACGGCTGCATCTACATCGCGCAGCCGCCGCTCTACAAGGTGACTCAGCGAAACAAGACGCGTTACGTGCAGACGCACGATCGGATGGTGACGGAACTGATCGAGCTGGGTCTCAACGGCAGCCGACTCGTCTTCCCAAACGGTGATGAGCTGGCAGGCGAACACCTCGCACGCATCGTCAAACAGATGCAGCGACTCGACGAACCGTTCGAGTTGCTCGAACGACGCGGCGTCACGCTGAAGCACATGCACGTGCGCATCGGCGATGGCGACAAGCTGCCAGAATTCCGCGTCTTCCTCGGTAAACAAGAACACTGGTTCTTCGATCGCGAAGAGGTCCGCCAGTTTGTCCAACGCGAAGAGCAACGTCTTGGCAGAGAACTGACCGTCGCCGGTGCCACTGCGGTGCGGCCCGTCGTTGCGGAAGCGGATCCTGTCGAGACCGGCTCAGCTCCCGCTGCCGTTCCTGCCAATGGTGCCACTGCGCCAGCCGCATCCGTGAAGGACGAGTTGCTGCAAGTCATCGATCTCCACGAAATCCGCACGATCAACAACGGCCTGATCGAACTCAAGAGCTTCGGCATCCGCCTCCCCGACCTCTATCCGGCAGGAAACAAAGACGGCGAAACGTTTTTCCCGTTCAAGATCGTGCAAGACGATCACTCCGTGCGGCTGACCAGCCTGCGGGAACTGCTGCCGCAACTGCGAGACCTCGGCGAACGCGGCATGAAGGTCACGCGCTTTAAGGGCCTCGGCGAAATGGACGCGGAGGAATTGTGGGACACCACGATGGACCCGGCCGTTCGGACGCTGCTCAAGGTCACCATGGCCGATGCCGCCGCCGCCGATGAAATGTTCCGAGTCCTGATGGGCGACGCCGTCGAACCCCGCCGCGAGTTCATCGAAAAGCACGCCCTCGACGTGAAAGATTTGGACGTGTAGCTTGCCACTGTGATTCAGTCATCGCTCGTGCGGAGTTCATCATGCTGTTGGCCACCATCCTGGACGGTCGAGTCGAAACGAACGGACCAATTCCTCGCCGTTGGGAGGGAATGACGGTCGAGATCGTCCCTGTGTCATCGAACTCTGTCGGCTTCGACGAAGACCTCACCCCGGATGAGTTGGAGCGGCGATTGCAAGTACTTCGAGACTTGGGGCCGATGGAGTACGAGGACGAAGAACGCGAGCAAATTGCCGTCGCGCTGAAGGACGTGGATCGCGTCAGTCGTGAGCAAGTCGATCGCCAAATTCGGGACGCTTCGACGTGACAAAGTACCTGTTGGACACCAACCACTTTTCAGCTTATCTCGATGGTCATGCCGTGCTGGTGCCGCGCGTCAATTCTGTGGTGCGCTGCGGTGATCGCGTCGGGATCTGTCTCCCGGTGCTATTCGAGTATCGAGCAGGTATCCGGCTGGGACGGTACTACCAACGAAACTTGGATCGGTTGCGACAGTCCCTTTCCGTGTTCCGACTCTGGCCAATGGATGCCGACACGGCGGCTGAATATGAGGAGCTGTTCGCCATCTGCCGCAAACAAGGTCGTGTGCTATCCCAGTTTGACTTGGTGATCGCCGCAATTGCCAGGCAGCATCAGCTCGTCGTACTGACAGCGGATCAAGACTTCACGGCCATCTCGGATTTGCCAAAAGAGAACTGGTTAAAGTGATGACCCTCAATCGGGTTCGTCTCCACGAAAATTGCGGTTCATTCCAGCCATAGACAACGCCCAAATCGGAGCCTCAGCATGACTCGTTCGGCACTTTTAGTTCTGACTCTCACATTGGCTGTCTCGGTCGATTCTGGCTTTGCCCAGCAACCGGCAGCGCGGCCGGATGCCGGATCAGCTCAGGCCATCAAGCACTTCAATTACACGAAGGCCATCGCACTCAAGCGGGGAACGGCACACGCCATTCTCTGCCCGGAGGCGGGCGGTCGCGTACTCGACTTCTCGGTCGATGGCAAAGGGGCGATGTATCTCGATGAGCAAGAGCTGGAGTGGCAACCGGGCAAGGCTGGAGCCAGCTCGGCGGGTCGGTTTGACTATGGCCCCGAGTTGGTGACGACTCCGCATCCGAAGCTTTGGTCGGGCGATTGGACCGGTGAGATCGTCGGGCCGTGCGCGGCGAAGCTCACCAGCCCGCGCGACGAAGTGGCGGGGATTCAACTTGTGCGCGAGTTCTCGCTGACAGCGGAAGCCCGCGTGGACGGCCAGCCCGTCGCACCGAGCCTGATCTGCAAGCAGACGATCTTCAACATCTCGAACAAGGTGCAGGAGGTCTGTCATTGGGGCCGCTCGTTCTCACCTGGTGGTGGCATCTGCCTGATTCCATTGGGCGATCGACCGAGCCGCTTTCCGTCCAAGTACGCGATGTACGAAGACAGCGCCATCATCAACGTTCGCAACAAGGACGACTTGATCCGCGAGCGAGACGACTTTCTCGAAATCCTCGCCCCGCCGCGCAAGCCGAAGCTCGGCTTCGACTCCTACGCGGGCTGGCTCGGCTACCTCATGCCGAACGACACACTGTTCGTGAAACGCTTCGCCACGCATCCCGACCGCGTCTACAGCGAAGCCGCCGGACTCACGTTGTCCGTCTGGTATCCCACCGGCCCGCGCATCGAACTCGAACCGATCGGCCCGCGCGAGCGCTTAAAGCCAGGTGAGTCGGCCTCGTTCACCGAAGAGTGGTTCCTCACCACGCACCCGTTTCCGAAGGACGGCCAGCAAGTCGATCTGAAGCAGTTCCAGGCGCGCGTCACTGCCGTGTTGAACGCGAAGCGATAAGTGCGGTTGATGAGTCGGCCCACCACTTGGCCAGGGCCAATGTCTTTTTGAAGCTGGACAAGATGTAGGGTGGGACCAGCGGCGCTTCGCCGCGCCGGCCCACCAGCAATTCTCGAAGATTCATGATGGTGGGCTGGCGCTGGAAGCGAGCTGGTCCCATCCTACGTTGAAAAAGGCGATGGCCCTGCCACTTGGCAGCGGATTGACACTGCGGCACTCGCGAAATATAGAAGCAACTCAACTCCAGCCCTGTTGTTTTGCGGCTGGCCGCCACCGTGACAATCAAGGATCTGACCGGATGACGGACCTGCCTGAGTCGGATGCGATGAGCCAAACCCTCGACCACTGCGAGGCATCGCTCGAATACCGGTTTCGCGATCGCCAACTACTCGCACTATGCTTGACGCACGCCTCGATTGCTCGGACGCGGTTGGAGTCCAACGAGCGGTTGGAGTTTCTCGGCGATGCCATCATGGGTGCGGTCGTCTGCGAGCAACTCTTCGAGTTGTATCCCAGCAAGGCCGAGGGGGATCTGACGCGCGTCAAGTCGGTGATCGTGAGCCGGACAACTTGCGCCAAGATCAGCTCGGACTTGGGACTTCACTACTGCGTGCAACTCGGCAAAGGCTTGGCCGACCCGGACAATCTGCCCGCTTCGATCATGGCCGCCGTGTTTGAGTCCATTGTGGCAGGCGTGTATCTCGACGGTGGCTTCGATGCGGCCCGTGTACTCGTCCGCCGACTCATGGCCCCCGAGATCGAACGCACGGTCGAGACGAGTCACGGCAAGAACTACAAGAGCCTGCTCCAACAGCTCGTACAGAAGAACAACCGAGGAACGCCGGTTTATCAAGTACTCGATGAGAAGGGACCGGATCACTCGAAATGCTTCTTGGTGGCAGTCCTCGTCGGCGGTGAAACGTACGCTCCGGCTTGGGGGCCAAACAAAAAAGAAGCCGAACAACGCGCGGCCGAGAACGCCTTGTGCCAACTTCAGGGACAGGAGCCTCCGTTCGTCAGCAGCACCGTGTTGCCGATCGATGCAGCGCTGCCAGCCGTCGAGTCTGTCGCTGTGGTTGAGTCGATGCTAGCCGCTCAGTCTGTGCCCGTTGTTACGTTAGAACCCGTCGCAGAAGAAGAGCCGTTCGGCGAGATGCCGACCGAGTCCACACAAGCGCAAGTGTGACTGACCGTGTTCGAGCATCATCCATTCTGATGCTCACTCAAGTGAGTGTGGGAGGACGACGCTGTTGCTTGTATCGCGAAAACAGCGATGCCAAAGAAAGAAGAGAGGCGGTTGGATAACCAACCGCCTCTCTTCTTCGTTGTAGCAAGCGAGATCAGGCCGTGAGGCCGATCCTTCAGGGAGTCGGGGCTGCGGCAGCCTTCTTCGTCGCGGCCTTCTTCGTTGCCTTCTTGGCGACGGCCTTCTTGGCGACGGCCTTCTTCGCTACTGCTTTCTTCTTTGCCACTTGCATGTACTCCTTCCAAGAGTCTTTTGCGTGACTGTCTCAACCG
Source organism: Schlesneria sp. (assembly GCA_043733345.1). Taxonomy (GTDB): domain Bacteria; phylum Planctomycetota; class Planctomycetia; order Planctomycetales; family Planctomycetaceae; genus Schlesneria. The sequence goes on along the minus strand of JAYTGQ010000170.1, from coordinate 19,219 downwards.
CTGGCGCACCGGGCTAAGCAGATCGATCTCAACAAGTCACACCGTCCGAATCCATTCGGCCTGTCAACCCTGACAAGCCGCGTGTCTGAGAGCTTGTTCACCATCTCGTACGTCACTCATCGCGGCAGCAATTCGTTGACGTTGACTTGACAGTAAATGATCCAAGACCCCAAACACCAAACTGGGCGACATCCTACGTATTCCGAAGAATACTTCAAGGCAATTCTGCACGTGGATGACAAGAAACAACTCATTTTGCAAAAGTTCGCGCGCTGTTCGATGTGATGCTGCACGCGATGCGCTTCGCGATGACAGCGCGCGGTCAGCGCTTTGAATAATCTCGTTCACGATGAATGAACGATGCGATGATCGCGCGCGAGAGAAGGTTCGAGGCCATGTGCTGCCGCGCGAACAACGCACGATGAGACCCACATGTCACAACGAGTGAGCTGTGTCAGGAGATCATTCTCAATGAACGCAGCCGACGTTGCGGGCGACTCGAATAGTCTATGAAACAGGCTATTCGCACGAGATGTTCACGGTATGTTCCGGCACTGAGTGCCACAGTCAGCGGGATGCAACCGTCGATTGGATGTCGCCAATTCTCTGTGCAAGCAAGAGTGTTGAACAGCATTCGCTGACCTCCACTGAGAGCCGGTGCGCGAAGCAGAAGGCCTGCCGCGCGATCCATGACAACAAGTCACCCTCGTGTTACGAACATCTCCCAACGACAACGACGCCACACGGGGCACGCCGCGATCACTCACAACGCGCACGGGCAACGCGAGTCACTACGGCAGCAGTGACCAATGGCGTGCGGTACTTTGACGAGTGACGCTGAACGAGCATGAAGACCATCAACTCATGGATCGTTCATCAGGCGTTGAGGTCTCGCAGGACATCGCGCATGTAACGCATGCTGACCTGCGCAATGTGCTCTGCGCCGGGCGCGTAATCAAAGACTTCGACTGATACCCAGCCCGAGTACCCCGTTCGCAGCAGTGCCCCGAAGATCGGGTGATAGTCGGTGCGTCCCATACCGGGGCCGAGCAAATTGTCATCGTTGACGTGGAAGTGTCCGGTCACGTCGGCGTACTGCGCGATCAACTCGGGGATTGGAGTCGGTTCGCTGAGCATGGCCTTCACGTCTTGATGCAGCACGAAATTCGGATGATCGACCCGGTTCATCAACTCGACCGCATCCGCACACGTGTTGATGAAGTTCGTTTCTTTGGTTGTGAGCGGTTCCATGACAATTGTCACGCCACGATCGGCCACGACGGGTATCGCCGCGCGAAACACTTCCGCCGCGCGATCCATCGCTTCGTCGCGCGAGATCCCCTCGATCAGATTCCGCTGCATCGGTGACCCGAAGACCATGAATGTCCCGCCGAGATCACCGCAAGCGCTGCCTAGGTCCCTCAGATACTGAGCGGTCGCGCGGCGCACGTCGGCGTCGGCGGTGGTGAGATGCAGTCCTTCGGTCTTCGCGAGCAACCAATGCAGACCACAGATTGTCAGGCCGTGTGATTCGGCAACCGTCCGCAACTCGCGCCGCCGCGTGGCACTAACATCGGTGATCCGCGGAGCGAGTGTGAACGGCGCGAGTTCGATCCCCGTATAGCCCGTCTCTGCAATGAAACGACACTGACGTTCCCATTCCCAATCCACAAACAATTCCTGACAGATCGCAAACTTCACGATGGCAACTCCTGCGCAAGTACGTTCGGTCTCAACATCTTCGACATCGCAAAACATCGTGAAGTGTTCTCGGCAACAAGTCGAGCCGACCGCTCAAAACGAACCGCCCAGTGGTCTCTCCAGCGCACTCCAGCCGCTTTTGCCGATTGGGCCGATGCTGGCGATTCCTACCGCCGAGGTCCGGTGGCAACCTAGGAGTTGCGCGCGTTGAGCAAAGTCACGGCAAAATAGTGAGAAGACGATTCCAGAACTTGGCCGATGAAGATCACGGCAGAAATAGCTTCGTCAGTGAGGGTGCTTGGAGAGCCAAGTGCAATCGGCCGAAGGCTTCTTCGATCAAGTACCGGCCCCTGTGACGGGCCGACGGAGAACACATGCGACGGATCGCGATGCACACTCGTGCATATTTTGTCTCAAGTTGAGTGGGTGAGTCGGTCGATCTCCGAGGAGACGAAACCGGCCGCTGCGCGCATTTTGATTACCTCCGTGATTGACCGCTTCAGTTCGCCGTTTGACAGAGACAAGGACCGATCGATGAGACACGCAGCTTGGATTGTCGTCGCAGCAAGTTTGTTGGCTCTCGGCAGCGACGCGCGAGTGGAAGCCTTCTATTGCGGAGCGGCCAGCGCACGGTGCTGCCCTTCCGATGCTTGTGCCCCGTGCGGCAACTTCTTGGCAGCCAAACGCTGCTGCGGAACGCGCTACAAGACGGTGCGAGAAACCGTCTACGAACAGCAGACGGTCAATTGCTGCCGGACTGTTTACGAACAGTGTTCCGAGCAAGTCCCCGTGACCTGCACCCGCAATGTTTACGAGACCTGCTATCGCGACGAGTGCTATACGGTCTGCAAGCCCTGCTACCAGACGTGCTACCGCGATGTCTGCTGCACGGTTCGCAAGCCCTGCTTCCAGACGTGCTACCGCGATGTCTGCTGCACCATTCGCAAGCCCTGCTATCAGACGTGCTACCGCGATGTCTGCTGCACGGTTCGCAAGCCCTGCTACCAGACATGCTACCGCGATGTTTGCTGCACGATCTGCAAGCCGGTCTATGAGACCAAGTGCCGCGAAGTCTGTTGCACGACTTACAAAACCGAAACAGAAACCTGCTACCGCGACGTGTGTCACACGGTCTGCAGGCCGGTGACGGAGACCAAGCAAGTCGAAGTCTGCACGGGTGATTGGGTGACTGAGACCAAGCAGATTCCGGGACCGGTCTGTGCTCAACCCTCTTGCACATCGACCTGTAACACGGGTTGCTCGGCCACCAGCACCGGCTGCTGCCAGACGACCCGCACAGTTTGCTGCCGCCGCTGGGTTCCTCGCACCGAAATGCGCACGGTCTGTTGCACTCGCATGGTGCAAGAAGTCCGTCACTGCCAGCAGCCCTACACGGTCTGCCGTCGCGTTCCAGTCACCTGCACGAAGCAAGTTCCTTACACCTGCGTCCGCTACGAACAGCAGACGATCACCAAGAAGGTGCCTTACACAACCTGCTCGTGGACCTGCGAAACGATCACCAAGAAAGTGCCTTACACAACTTGCTCTTGGACCTGCGAGACGATCACCAAGAAGGTTCCTTACACAACCTGCTCTTGGACCTGTGAAACGATCACCAAGAAGGTTCCTTACACGACCTGCTCGATGACTCAGGAAGTTCGGACCCGCAAGGTTCCTTACACGACCTGCCGCCAAGTCTGTGAGACCCGCATGGTGACGAAGACTCACTGCACGCCACGACAGATTCAAGAAACGAAGGTCATCTGCGTCCCACGGACGGTCTGCCGTCGAGTCCCCGTGCAGACCTGCTGCCCAACCGATCCGTGTGCTCAAGCGGGCTGTGCCGCTCCGAGTGCCGCCTGCGGTGCCGGTGGCTGTGCGAACTGACTTCCGAGCCGCCGCCGCTCCACGGTGAAGAAACTGTCAAACACGAAAGCCGGAGACGAACGTCAGTGTTCGCCTCCGGCTTCTTCGTTTCGTGTTCGTTTATACCTCTCGCGGGCCGAAGTGAGAGGTTTCCGAGCGGGGCGGCGTAAGCCCCCCGGTTCTGCTCAAGAGGGCTGACGCCCAAAAACCGGGGGGCTTACGCCCAATGGCACTCACTTTGAATGAAATGCGCCAAGGCGACACGCCAAGGAAAGTAGACGAGTCACTCCGTGACTCGAAGTTCCAGTCACGGAGTGACTGGTCTACCGGCAAAGTGAGTGCCATTGGGGCTGACGCCGCCCCGCTCAGATGTCTCATCACTGACCGCGCGAGGTAATAAACGTGCGAGGTTGGTTTCGTCGAGAGGTACGACCCACCTGTCTCTCTCACTCGGCCAACTCAGGTTCGAGCCGTCCAACCGTGGAGATACACGTCGCCATCGAGGATCTCAACGGCCGCGTCTTCCAAGCTCAGCGCCTCGCGCATGTCGGTACGGCCTTCGCCCATCAGCGGTGACGGTGCATTTGCCCCGCCGATCAGTTTTGGTGCGATGAAGGCGTGAACCTCGTCGATCAGATTTCGAGCGAAGAACGCACCCAAGATTTGTCCGCCCCCTTCCACGAGGATGTTCGTCAGACGTTGGTGTCCGAGTTCGGCCAGCAGGACTTTCAAGTCAGGATGGCCAGTCGAGCCAGGCTCAATCAAGAGGACTCGAACACCCGCCGCGCGGAGCGAGGAACAACGTTCCGTGTCGGCGTGAACCGTCGTCACCACGATCGTCGGTGTCTCACGAGCGGTGCGAACAAGCTGCGACTCCAGCGGCGTATTGCCTGAAGAATCGAGCACGATCCGTGCGGGAGTCCGTGGCCCCGGAGGCCGCGCCGTGAGCGCGGGGTCGTCAGCCAGAACCGTACCAATGCCAACGAGGATCGCGTCCATGCCGCCTCGCAGTTGATGCACGATCGCGCGCGAAGCATCGTTCGTGATCCAGCGCGATGACCCGGTTTTCGATGCAATCTTGCCATCGACCGTCATCGCCCATTTCGCGTGGACCCACGGTAGCCCGGTAGTCATGAGCTTCGTGAACGGCGCGATGAGACGACGGGCTTCACGGGCCATCAGTCCCACATCAACATCGATCCCCGCCGCACGCAACTCGGCGATGCCACCTCCGTTGACATGTGCCGCCGGATCGACAGTGGCCACGACCACGCGGCGAATCCCTGCCGCAATCACCGCGCGCGAACAGGGCGGTGTCTGACCGAAGTGACAGCACGGTTCGAGCGTCACGTACAGCGTGGCATCACGAGCCGAAACGCCTGCCGCCGCGAGAGCCATGACTTCGGCATGTGGTCCGCCGAACCGTTCGTGCCAGCCCTCGCCTAATACCCGTCCGTCATCAGCGACGATCACCGCGCCGACAGCGGGATTCGGTTCGACACGACCGACGCCGCGCCGCGCGAGTTCGAGCGCACGGCTCATGGCTTCTACGGGAATGACCATCGACAGCGACATGACCGGACTCAGGCTTCTCGGACGGCATTGAACGACGCGTAGAGTTCGATTTCATCGTGTTCAAAATCCGAAGAACACCGGCACGCTGGAAACGTGCCCTACTTTGCTCATCCAGATTGTCAGCCTCGGAACTCTGAGAAAATCAGCGACACGTTCTGGCCACCGAAACCGAAGCTGTTGGAGAGTGCGCGACGGACGGGTGCCTGACGCGCTTCGTTCGGAACATAGTCGAGATCGCAGTCGGGATCAGGCGTGCAATAGTTGATGGTCGGAGGGAGCACACCATCACGAATGGCCAGCAGGCACGTAATCGCTTCGACGCTCCCCGCAGCAGCGATCAAGTGTCCCATCATGCTCTTGATGCTGGAGACGGGCGTCTTGTAGGCCGCGTCACCAAACGTCTGGCGAATGGCCGAGGTCTCAACCTTGTCGTTGACTTCGGTACTTGTCCCGTGTGCGTTGATGTATTGGATGTCTTCCGGGTTGAGGCTCGCATCCCGCATGGCCATGCGGATGCAGGCGACGGCACCGCGACCTTCGGGATGAATGTCGGTGATGCGGTAGGCGTCGGCCGTCGATCCATAGCCAACGACTTCCCCGTAGATCTGAGCTCCCCGTTGCAGAGCGTGTTCAAGTTCTTCGAGGACCACCATGCCGGCTCCCTCGCCGAGCACGAAGCCATCGCGATTGCGATCGAATGGGCGAGATGCTCCTTGGGGATCGGAGTTGTGCGTCGAGAGTGCGGTGAGCAAATTGAATCCGGTCACACCGAACGGATGAATCATGCTGTGCGCGCCGCCGGACAGCATCGCGTCGGCATCGCCACGACGGATGAGTTCCGTCGCTTCGCCGATCGCCTGACTTGAAGCGGCGCACGCCGTGAGGCAGTTCAGATTTGGCCCCTGCGCGTCGAACAAGCCCGCCAGATGACCGGCTGGCATGTTCGGTTCCTGCTCAAGCTCTGTCTGAGCGTGCAATCGCTGCAATCCACCGCGCGTGAAGAGTTCGAGATCGACTTGTCCATCACGCTGGCACTCCGCACACAATCCCATGAGGAGGGAAAAGTCCTGCTGTCCCTCACCCGCACCGAGATAGACTCCGAACCGTGCGGGATCGAGCTTCCCATCGAGCAAGCCCGAATCGTCCATCGCTTGCTTGGCCGCGCCGACAGCGAAGCGAATGTTCAACCCAGAGAACTCGAAACGCTTCGGGTCATCAACGTAGTTGGCCAGATCGAAGCCTTTGACTTCGGCCGCGAACTGGGTTGGAAAATGCGAGGCATCGAAATGCGTGATTGAACCGATCCCGCTCTTCGCTTCCTGTAGAGACTGCCACATGGCGTCCACAGAATTGCCAATCGGGGTTACGGCACCAATCCCGGTCACCACGACTCTGCGTCTCATGTGATCCTCTCCTCGCTACCAAAACTAGAATCGCCACCGCGCTCACGAGGGACCGGAAGCGCCCTTTGATCCATCACCCGCCTTGCCGACATCCAACACACCGCGCAGCAGCGTGAAGACACAGTTCAGTTGATCGGCGCGGCCTGCTCCCGCCTCTTTTTCGTCAACGTGAGCGAAGACAATTTCACCGTCAGCCACCAAGCGTTCACCCACATGAGCCGTCACGTCCACCATTCCGCCTTCGTCACGCGAATCCGTCAACTTGGCTGAATACGTGAGCGTGTCACCCGGTCCCGCCCAACCATGAAAGGTCATGCGTGGGACTTTGGCCAGCACCACCAATTTGGAAAACTGGCGACTCTCACCCAGCAACAGCCCGCCCGTTTGAGCCAATCCTTCGAGAATCAGCGAAGCGGGCATGACCGGGAAACCAGGTTGATGATCGTGCAGATGCTCTTCCGCCAAGGTGACGTTTTTAATCGCCTTGGCGTGAGAACCACTCTCAAACTCGGTGAACCGATCGATCCAGAACCAACGCATAACACACCCTTCGGGGCGTCACCGGCAACGATCCGTCACCGGGACGCACTCGATGACAAAGTGACTCGCCTGAACGCCGCGACTCGGCCCATCACGCGCCCAGCTTGATGGCCAGAAAGTTCACGACCATATTGACCGTGAACAGATCCTCGACGTTCTCGACTCGTGGATCCAGCGCCAGTTTCTCGATCGTCGCGGGATCGGCGTGAGGCAAACGAGTCCTCAGTTCGGTCAATCCCTTTTCAGTGACGCGACCGTTCTCGGCAAAGCCCGCGTCCGCCGAGAACAGGCTTTCAGGGAACAGTTCGTTGCGAGGAATCTTCGTGTTGAAGTTCTTTTCAAGCCGAAACACGATGTCCAAGAAGTCGATCGACTCGGCTCCCAAATCGGCTTTGAGGCGCGAGGTGGGCGTGACTTCATCGTCATCGAGTCCCAGCGCATCGACCAATGTCTCTCGGACCTTTTCCAAAATTTCGTCGCGTGAAGGCATCCCAATTTCTCCTGAGGAGGCAGTTCGGCGAACACCCAGCCCGCAAACCACCGTCCCGCTCTTTGCCGCCCCTGAATCGGCGATTGACCGCCGGGGCAACGCTCCGGCCAATCGAACCCACACTTATCTCAGAGCCACGCCATCTTGCGGCGACGCAGCCAATTCTCGTTTTCAATTCACCTTGATGTTCAGACGATCAGCCCATCCCGCCCAGCGTCAGTCCACCGTCCACCTTTAACACTTGTCCCGTGACGTAGCTGGCTTCTTCGCAGGCGAAGAACAGCACGGCGTTGGAAATGTCTTCCGGCTTGCCGAGCCGCTTCACGGGGATCGCATTTTTGATCTTGTCCCCGGCCAAGTTGACGACTGCCACCGTCATGTCCGTTTCGATGAAGCCCGGTGCAACGCAGTTCACCGTGATCCCGCGTTTGGCGTATTCGACCGCCATACAGCGTGAGAAGCCTTCGATTCCCGCCTTGCTCGCCGCGTAGTTGGCTTGCCCGGGATTCGAGAAGTCGGCCGAAACGCTCGACATGTTGATAATCCGCCCGTAGCGGGCCGACATCATCGGGCGAACAACGGCCTGACAGAAGTTGAACACGCTGGTCAAGTTGGTATCGATCACCTGCTGCCACTCCTCGATCGACATCGCGAGGATCGGTTTATCGCGGATGATCCCGGCGTTGTTGACGAGAATGTCGATCTTCGACCACTTGGCCAGCACTTGTTCCACCACCGCATCGGCTTCCGGCTTCTTGCTCACGTCGGCTTGCAACGCCCACACTTCGCGGCCCAAGTCTGCCTGTTCCTTCGCCAATTTTTCGGCTGCGTCGCGGTTCGACTGATAGACGAAGGCCACCTTCGCACCCGCTTCCGCCAACTGGCAAACGATGGCCCGGCCAATCCCGCGACTTCCGCCGGTCACCAATGCGATCCGTCCTGCAAGCTTCATCGAAGAGTCACCCTTCATCCCACAATCGTCGGTCGATTTGGATCTGTCGTGTTGATGTTTTTCTGGCGTGAATGTTCTGCTGCTCGCAGAGCTTCCCCAATTTCATTCCTCAAGCCGTAGGCTTCCAGATCTGCTGGAAGAGGCCGCGATAAACCTCACGGCGGTGTGAATCAGATTCGGCCAACTCGGGATTATGATCAGCGAGATTGAAGGCTTCGAGAGTCAACCGGGCGGAAACTGCCGATGTCCCGTTCACCGTTCCTTTGCCATTAAAGTCCCACAGGCCACCATCTCGCTTCCTGACAGTCATCTGAACCTGAAGCGTGTTCCCAGGGGAAACGAAGTTGTTGTATCGGATGGCCCGCACCTCTTTCAGCAGGATGGTGCTTTGGGCGAAGTCTTCTGAGTGTCGAATCAGCCACGCACCCGCCTGAACCAGCGTTTCAAGCATCAAGACGCCGGGCATGACAGGAAAACCGGGGAAGTGGTCGGCCAGATATTCTTCGGACAGCGACAAATTCTTGAGAGCCGTGACCGACTGATGCGGCACCAGCTCGGTGATTCGATCAATGAGGAGAAAACGCATGCGGTCGGTCCAACTCCAATTTTGCAGCCGCAGCGACCGATCAGATCAGATCAAAAGCTGCTGAAATAGGGGGGCATTCTATTGGTCGAGGGAAAGTCTCACAACCATCAACTCCGGCTTCGAGGCCAACCGAATCAGAGCCTTCCGATGCTGAACTACTGGAGAACGCGACGCGCTCCGCCGCACAAAGTTGACGCGCCCGACAAAACGACTGTAGTTCCGCCGCTCCGCCGACGGGACGTGTACGGAGCGAGCGTTTCCCGAATCAATGACGCACCGTACAGCACGTCCTGCCGACGGAGCGTCAGGACTACGGTAGTTTTTGTCGGGCGCGTCAACGTTGGAACGAAGTTCTGTTGGCACGTTCATGTCACTCGTCCTGCAAGCCGTTCAGCCGCAGCGCATTGCCGATTACGGACAACGAACTCAGGCTCATGGCCAACGCTGCCACCATCGGGTCAAGGGCCGGGCCGCCGAACGGTTCGAGAATGCCCGCCGCGAGCGGAACACCCAGCGCGTTGTAGGCAAACGCGAAGAACAGGTTTTGGCGGATGTTCGTCATCACGGCCCGACTGAGCGCCAATGCGGTGACGATCCGGCGCAGATCGGGTTGAATGAGGATCACTCCCGCCGATTGCTTCGCCACGTCGGTGCCGGTCCCCAGCGAGATGCCGATGTTCGCCGCCGCCAATGCGGGCGCGTCGTTGATCCCGTCTCCCGCCATCGCGACGACGTGGCCGGAGTGACGACTGGCGTCAATCCACTCCAACTTTTGATGAGGCAACGATTCGGCTCGCACGTCTTCAATGTTCAGCATCTTGGCGACGGACTGAGCCACTTCACTGCGGTCTCCCGTAAGCAACACGATGCGCACCCCGGCCGCTTTCAGCCGTCGCACCGCCTCGAATGAAGAGCCGCGTATTTCGTCTCCCACTTCAAACAGTGCCGCATCGCGACCATCGACCGTCATCCAGACGAACGACTCGGGACGCGGCAGCACATCGTCGGGCGAGGGTCGATCATCAGCCAAGTTCTCGTCCCGGATCGCCGGTTGCTGGTGACTTCCGGTGAACTTGGCGGAGCCGATGCGCACGCGACGGCCTTCGACCACGCCGCTCACACCCTGGCCCGGCAACGCGGCGAACTCGGCGACTTCGCTGAGGATCACGCGATCCTGCTCTGTTCGCGCGCAGATCGCTCGCGCCCACGGATGCTCACTCAATCGTTCTACCGACGCCGCCAGTCGAAGTGACTCCTCAATCGTGAACCCGTCTGCGGACTGGATGTCGAACAGACTCGGCTTCCCCTCGGTCAGTGTGCCGGTCTTGTCGATGAACAGCGTGTCGATGCGATGCAGTTCTTCGAGCGATTCGGCATCGCGGAAGAGAACTCCGCTGCGGGCGGCTCGTCCCATGCCGACCGTGATCGCCATCGGAGTCGCCAGCCCGAGCGCACACGGGCACGCAATGATGAGCACCGCGACAGCATTGGCCAGCCCGTGACTCGACGAGCCGGCCAGTGACCACGCCACGAGAGTGATCGCAGCCACACACAACACGGCAGGGACGAACCAACTCGCCACCACATCGGCCAGCCGCTGCACAGGAGCACGGCTGCGCTGTGCCTTGGCAACCAGCTCGATAATTCGCGCGAGCATCGTCTCGCGACCAACCCGCTCCGCCCGCATCAGGAACGAGCCGGTCTGGTTCACCGTCCCGCCGAGCACTTGATCACCGACGCCCTTCGCGACCGGAAGCGACTCACCTGTGAGCATCGATTCGTCGATGGTCGTTAATGGGGGTTGAAGGTTGAGGGGCGAGGGTTGAGGGTCGGGCAGGTTCACGGTGGAGACGCTGGCTTTGTCCCCTCGCTCCGGCTTTGGCACCGCCGCTTCGGTGGCCGGGAGCGGGTAAGCAGCCAGTGGAAGAACCGTAGGATGGACGCCTCGTCCGTCCGCTTCTAATGAGGTTTCGCTCGGACGAGGCGTCCAAGCTACGTTTTTCAACAGGCTGCCAGGGTGAGAGGGCTTCTCTTCCTCCACCAGCCTCCCATCGACCGGCACCGTCTCACCCGGACGGACGCGAATCATCTCACCCGGCATGACTTCGCCCAGTGGAACCGTTCGTTCGACACCGTTCCGAATCACGCAGGCCAGCGGCGGCGCGAGGTTCATCAGCTCGCGAATCGTCTGACCGGTACGACGCCGTGCGCGGTGTTCGAGAATCTGGCCGAGCAGCACCAGCGTCGTGATGACGGCAGCCGACTCGAAGTAGAGATTGGCGTGGACCTGTTCGTGCCCTGACGAGGAGTGCCTGAACGTCAGCCTGAACAACTCAACGAGGCTGGTCGTGAAGGCTGCCCCCACGCCGAGCAGGATCAGTGTGAACATGTTCCAAGAGCGAGTCCGCAAGGATTGGAAGCCGATCACCCAGAAGGGCCAGCCGCTCCACAGCACGACCGGTGTGCTGAGCAGTGCTTGCAACCAAAACGATGTCGTTGGTCGCACCCAACGATGAATGGGCAAGCCAAGCATCGGACCCATCGCCAGCACGAACACGGGCACCGCGCAAACGACAGCGACGAGGAAACGCCTCCACAAATCGCGCAGCATCGAACCGCCATCGCCGTGTGACGCTGAAACCAAATCGGGTTCGAGAGCCATCCCGCACGTCGGGCAACTCGCGGGATGATCGCTCGTCACGCCGGGGCACATCGGACAGAAGTAGTTCGTGCCGGGCGGCGGCGGCTCGGTCGAAGCGGGTGCCGGGTTGAGAAACTTCGTGCGACAGAACTCGCAGCAGAAATACCACGTCGTCCCCTCTCGCTCGCACGAGAGGCCGGTCGCACGATCAACACTCATCCCGCAAATCGGATCGATGGCGTGAGTCGATGCTGTCGCCACCGCATCCGGTTCGTTGTTGAGAACCTTCAATGAGAACAACGCAGGGGATCGCAACGGTGATGAGTCTTCAGCCATGAACAACCTCTCCCAAGAACACTAACCCGCAGCGTGAGCGAGGACGATGAGACATTCAGCGCGGAAGTCGCGCCGGGGATCACCCTCGCTCACGCGTTTTGAAGTTGCGCACTCGCGTTTTGTAGCTGAGTTCGCAAGAACTCAGGGGCTTCACAGGTGCCGAAAAGGCTGAATTCTTGCGAATTCAGCTACATCGAAGCGCAACTACGCAACTTCAAAACTTACGCGGCAGGTTGGTGTGCGTCACTCTCAACGAAACAGCCCCGCAAGCGGGTGGCCTGCGGGGCTTGTACGAGTCGTCAGTTGTTGGTGTTCACCGGCGGCTTCAATTCACGGTGATTCCAATCCAGCCATCGGCCACTTTGACTCGCGAGACGTAAGCCGTGACCGTTTTGTTCGGCCCCTTGATGTCAACCTTGCCATTGAGCGTGCGGTCGGGCAGGACCGACTGAATTTTTTTGCGGATCACGCCGTTCGTCGCGAGGCCGCCACCCTCGGGAAATGCCACGTTGCCGCGAGTCGCGATGATCTGCTTTCCCTTCACTTCAAACGCGATGGGGACCACGATCTCACGCACAGGGATGTCCTCTTTTCCTTCCTGCTTGAAGCCCGCACGGATCACCAACACCAATTCGCCCCCTTCGATGCGGACGCGTATTGGATCGGCCGGTGCGAACGAAATCGCACTCAGCGATTTGGCCTCATCCCCTTCTTCCGTCGTCGCCTTGACCGCGTCCAACTTGACGGCTCGGTTAAGAGCCTTACTCAGGAACGCTTCGACCTTCGCGCGCAATTCGGTGTCGTTCAGCGTCTGTCCCGCGAGTTCCATGCGGTCGATGGAGTTGTTGATGGCCGACTCGTGGAGCATCACCGTCGCCCCGCGATCCGAAGCGAGACCGCTGTGAGGCAAATCGGCCCCCAGTTCGCCTGTTCCCATCAAACGTGAGTTCACCCGCAGCGCGGTGTCCGTCGATTGGTAGGCGATCGCGTCGGGATACAAGCCCGCCGCACGCAGTCCTGCAAACACTTCCTTCTCAATTTTGACGGTCGCATTGGCGAACGAGCGATCAACTTCCTCATTGAACTTGGGCAGCACGCGATCTTGCACGCGACTCGCGGCAATCGCTTCGGCCTGGCCACGTCGAGCCTCCACTTCTCGGGAAGCGATGTCGCGAGCGATCCCGCCAAACAGGAAGCCACCGGCGTTCGTCGAGATCCCCGTCGTCGTGTTGTGCGGATTGACTGAGATCGTGGCGGGCGACGTGTAGAACTTCTGCCCATCGAAGGTGACTCCCTTCGCCGCGAAGAACGTGTGATAGCCCGAGGTCTGGACCGTGGCCTGACTCGTCACACCGACCGTGTTGGACTGAATTGTCCCCGACAAGCCCAAGTCAAACCGAGCTGTGTTCGGGCTGGGCCGAAGATCGACACCAACAGTCGTCGAAGTCGTCTGGTAACCGTTGACCTGTGCCCCCAGCACGTTGTCCACGACCTGCCCATTTTCGGTACGAGCATCCGAAAGCAATCGGTTCAAAAATTCTTCGCTCGCCACGATGCGGCTGTTGTAATTGAAGAGGTACTTCTGAAGGACGGCCGACAGCCGCTCGCCACCATCGGGCGCGAGTTTGCGGATTTCCGCATACGCTGCCCGCACTTTGCCGGCATCTTCCTTGGCCCGTGATTCGGCGTACGCATCGGTCGCGTCGAACAGGCTCTTGAGCTGTCCTCGCAACTGCTCTGCGGCATCTGCCGGAGCCTGCCAAGTCGCCACGCCGAGGTACTGATCGACGGCGGCTTCGTAAGCGAGAAACGCGGGTCGCCCGAGAAACTGCTTCTGGACTTCAACAGTCAACGCCGTTCGTCCCGCAATCTTCTCTTTGCTCAACTTTGCCGCCGTGATCGCCGCTTCGTTATCGACTCCCTTGGCCAGTGCAGCACCGAGTTGGTCCGCTTTCACATACGAAAGCCACGGACCACCGCCGCCAATCCCATTCAGATAGCTTCGCAACGCCGAAGTGGATGAGGCAATTGCCTGTCCAGCCTTGGTGAGATTCGCCGCACGAGCGGCCATCGGGTCCATTTCAATCGTGTCGAGCGTGGCTTCCGCGAAGTCGATACGACGAGCAAGTCGATTGTGAAGCGCAATCAACGGGTCATGCAAAGACGCAAACTTGGCATCACTGATCGCCCGCTGCATCACGTCAAGCTTCCGCTTCAACAGGTCGAGCGCTGCGCGCTGCCCCTTGGAGTCCGACGAATCGAGCTTGGCGTAGAAGTCCGCGACCGCCGCCGCCGCTCCCTGCGACCACTCAGTCCAAGTCCCGTCGAGCTTCGCGAATTCCTCAACGCTGAGCGCCGCCGGAGCCACGTTCGACAGAATCCCCCTCAAACCGGGAGGCCCCGATTTCGTCGCCTCTTCAACGGCCCAAGTCCCCGTGACCACACCCGCCACCACGCCGAGTGCAGCCAAGCCGCGTGCCCAGTTTCGCCCCCGCCGATACTGCGGGCGCATCGCCTGTGTTGCTTGAATTGCTCGATTGCCCATGAGACCACTCCGTTGAATTTTTCCGTGTTTCAAAACCGTCCGATGCGACTCACAGCACGATTTATCACTTCGATCATCAATCCGACGAACCACCCCGTCACCAGGGCGACCTCGCACGGCCTCAATCTATCGTCTTTGAACTCACCTCGGACGCAGCACGACACCGACCCGACCAACCGGATCAATCGCCGCACTTTCTAACCCCCGCTAAAACGGGAGAACTTCACCAATTCAGCCTAACCCGCAAATTCGACTTGACCGGCGCAGTCTACTTGCAGCCAAGAAGCTATTCAATCAACGCCCTTAAGGAACGGGAGCGCAAGCGCAATCACTTCGCGATGGCCGTAGTCCGGCCCCCCTTGGTCCGGACGAATTCATTGACGACGGCTGCGAATGGACTCGTCCGGACCAAGGGGTCCAGACCAACGTGATCACGAACAACTCGGGAAGTTATCGCGATCCCGTTCCTAAGAGTTCGGTTCCGATGGATCGAAGCACGGCTAACAAAGCTAACGAGGCTTCGCCTCAGACCGACGAGATTGAGGAGGAAAGGCTCCGGTCGTGCCTAGACGGGGTATGCTGGGCATCCCCAATTTGACCGCTCGAAGCGGTCGTTGTCCCTTGCGGGACGGTGACGACCGGAGCCGATGATGAGTTTACCTCGAACGGTGGCCGCTGTCCTTTCTCAGCATGTGACCTTGGAAGTGGAGTGCCTCGACCGGATGTCTCTCAACGGGTATCAGCCGCCGTAGCAGTACGACTTGGGCGTGGTGAATGATGTTTTTGGGGGGCGATTCCACTGAGCGGAATGAAGTCCGTCGCTTTCATCCCGCAGGAATGTCAGCCATTAGCCGGGGGTTGAGCGTCCGCGACACCCCCGGTGCGAAGTCACCGAAATGAGATTTGCATCCTGATGGGATGCTGGGAAGCGCAGAATGTCTCTCGCGTTTCGCAATGCTGGCATCCCTTCAGGATGCAACAGCCATTTGTCAGACCTCTTCCGAGGGTGTCGCTTCGCTCAACCCCCGGCTCATCGCTGACATCCCTTCAGGATGAAGACCGGTCGCCATCGTCCATCGCTCTACAATGAAGTCCCCCAAAAAAAATCGGCTGAACCGCACATTCCATGTGCCGTGACCTGCCATTTGCGGACGGCACATGGAATGTACCTGCTACTTTACGGGTAAAGTCAGTGCCATTGGGCTAGCGCCGTGCCGCTCACACAACCCTCAAACTGAGTGCTGACAAAGCACTAGGATTAGTGAAGGAGCAGTTTGATGTCGCTGGATCGTTTTACGGAGCGGGTCATGTCGAGTGGGGAACTCACAGCGCTCGTCGGCACGCCGTCACCCATCGCGATCAAGAAAGAGTTGACGAGCCTCGACGAACACATGCGGCGGTTCATCGCTCACGCACCGTTCGTCGTGATGAGTACGCATGGTCTCGACGGACGGTGCGATGCCTCACCGCGCGGCGACGCGCCGGGATTCGTGTACGTCGTCGATGATCGAACGCTGCTGATTCCCGACCGGCCGGGCAATCGGCGAGTCGATAGCTTCCGCAACATTGTGGAGACTGGCCGCGTCGGGTTGCTGTTCCTGGTGCCGGGCATGGGCGAGACGTTGCGCATCAACGGGCGAGCGATCCTCATTCGAGACGAAGCCTGGCTGATGCCGCTCAGTGCGCAGGGCAAACGGCCGCAACTCGCGGTCGCCGTCGAGATCGAAGAGTGCTACCTCCAATGTGCCAAGGCTCTCATTCGATCGAAGCTCTGGGAACAACACGACCGACCGCCCTTGCAGAGTCTCCCCTGCGCCGCCGAGATGCTCAGCGACCAGGTCCAACTGCCGGACTACGACGCTGCCAAGATGCAGACGCTGCTGGACGGGGCCTATGCCAACAACTTGTATTGAGGCGGGAGGCTCGCTGCGGGCTCAAAACCGGAACACCAACCCGCAGCGTGAGCAAGGATGTCTCCACGTCCGGCAGGGCCATCGCCCTTTTCATTGTAGGGTGGGACCAGCTCGCTTCGAGCGCCGGCCCACCATCGAGAATCGCCGGGAATTCAGGGTGGGCCAGCGCGGCGAAGCGCCGCTGGTCCCACCCTACAAATTTCGCAGGCCCAACAAGGCGAGGGCGTCTCCACGTCCGGCATCTCGACATCCTTGCTCACGCTGCGGGTTGGTGTTGAAAACGCTTCGCTCAGCCTCGCGGCTCACTTCTGCCGGATCGCCCAGAGGTGGCCGAACGTCCGCATGTAGATCGTGCCGTTCGAGATTGCCGGAGACGATGACTGGTCTTCACCAAGATCATTCACGGCGAGAACTTTGAATTCGCGGCCCGCTTGAATCACGTGGACCTTGCCGTCACGGGCGGTCAGGTACAGCTTGCCGTCCGCGTGGACGGGCGAGGCGCGGTGACGCTGCCGGTGCGTGGCTTGCGAATAAACTTCCTTTCCCGTGCGGGCTTCGAGGACCGTCAGGTTTCCGTTCTCCATGCAGAGGTACGCGAGATCATCCACGACGACGGGTGTTGGCACGTCGGGCGTTTTCTTCCACGACCAGAAGTGCAGCGACGCTTCGTTGGTGATGTCGCCCTTGCCGTCCGGCTTGATGCACAGGACCGGATGCTGTTTCGCGGAGGGGACAATGATGAGTCCCGGAACGGCGACAGGTGACGCGACGAACCGCAGCGTTCGGTCGTAGCCGAGCGACGGATCGTCGCGCCGGTTCAGTCCGCCGCACCGCCACAGTTCATGCCCATCCTTCAAATCGTGTGCGACAAGCACATCGGCTCCGTGTGTGAGTAGGAACTTTTTGTCGCCGTCTTGGTAGAGCATGGCCGAGGCGTACGAGTGCTCGTTCTCAGCAATCGCATCGCTGGGCCGATCGGCTCGCCAAACTTGTTTGCCCGTCGCGCCGTCGATCGCCACCACGCAGGCTTCTCGCGTTTTGGCGTCGCCTTCACCATGAATCAGTTGCAGATAGAGGACGCCGCCATCGAGTACCGGCGTGGAACTCATGCCAAACTGGATGCTGAACTTGCCGTACCGATCTTGGACGTTGAACTTCCAGACTTCTTTTCCCTCGACCGTGTAACAGGCGAGTGTGCCGTCGCCCATGAATGTCCAGACAGACTTGCCATCGGTCACGGGCGAAGGGGACGCCGAGTTCCCCTCGTCGCCGCGCGCCTTCTGGTTCCCGCTCGCCACGACCTGTTGCCAGAGCTGTTTGCCATCGGTGCTGACTGCGATGAGCAGCAACTCCCCCGCGTCGTTGACCGATGTCAGGAAGACTCGCTCACCCCACACGACGGGCGTTGCTCCGGCCGGTCCCGGCAAAGGCAACTTCCACGCGACGTTCTGCGTGGGAGACCATTCGGTCGCAAGCCCCTGCTCGGTACACAGTCCGTTTCCGGTCGGGCCGCGCCAGCCGGGCCAGTTGTCGGCAAAGGTGGATGTGGCAAGCAAAGCCAACGCGGCGCAGGCAGCAATCCGTCGAAGCGGGTTCATGCGGAAGTATCCTCAAAGGGCGGGAGTCACGGGCGGGGAATGAACGGCGAGCAGTGTGTCCCCGGTCAGGGCGTGCGTCAAACGTCTGCACTCTGTCGTCCCCTTGCGAGGGACTTGCGCGACCGCTTGAAGTTTGCAGGGTCTTCATCCATTCTTCGCCTCCCAATTCGACACCCTTCGACTTTTCCCGCCCTTGACTGTGGGCCGCGCTCAACAGAACCAACACGGCGACTTCCCGCCGTTCATTTTGGAAGTGACAGGAACGCATCATGGCCGCCGCACCGCCGCTCTTTGATTTCGCGCTGTTTGACGAGAACCAGCCGCTCTTCACGATCGACGACATCCGCGAGTGCAACCCGCAACGGTTTGAGATGGAGCAACTGACGGGCATCCTGCACATCGATCTCGAAGCGAAGGGAATCGTAGGCTACAAGGACATCACGCCGAACGAGTTTTGGGTGCGAGGCCACATGCCCGAATTCCCGCTGATGCCGGGCGTGATCATGTGCGAGTGTGCCGCTCAGTTGGGTGGATTTTTCGTCCGCAAGTACCACCTCCTTGATGGCGACTTCCTCGGCTTCGGCGGCATGGATGAGGTCCGCTTTCGAGCACCGATCATGGTCGGTCAGCGACTCATCATCATGGCCAAGCTCGACCGGCTGCGACCCAGGCAGCGAGCCGAGTTCAATTTTCAGGGCTTCGTGAACGGCAAGCTCGTTTACAGCGGTCGCTCGATCGGTGTGCCGATCCACCAGAATCGCCAGCCGCCCGTGGCGGAATGAGCGACCTCCTAAGGAACTGGCACGCAATCACTTCCCGTGAGCGGCTGGGCGCTAGCCGCCGGTGATCCACACACGGCATCTCATCACATTTCCGCTTGCCGGCGCGCAGCCCCGATAGATGAACACCATTGACCATCTGCTCAAAGGTCAATTGTGACGAGTAGCGCTTGGTGGTAGCGCCGGTCCGGCGACTTGGTGTGTTATCTCGTGACATCGTGGACACTCGATCTCGTCACTTCGCGGACGCTGAACCTCATGGCTTCGTGCACAGCTACCGACTCAGCTCGCCGA
>JAYTGQ010000169.1:0-6993 GCA_043733345.1 Schlesneria sp. | reverse complement strand
CGTACATCTCCGGCGTGACCTTCGACGACTGGCGATAGGCGTTCGACATCACGAGCAGCTTCACGAACTTCTTCATATCCCAACCACCATCGACCAGTTCAACGGCGAGCCAGTCGAGCAGTTCGGGATGGAACGGCTGATCGCCCTGCGCGCCGAAGTCTTCGCTGGTCGAGACGATGCCGATGCCGAAGACTTGCTCCCAGAATCGGTTCGCGATGACGCGGGCCGTCAGCGGGTTGTTCGAGTCGATGAGCCACTTCGCCAGCGTGAGCCGGTTCAGCGGCGCGTCCTTCGAGAGTGGCGGAAACGCGGCGGGAGTTCCTTCGGTCACATCTTGGCCCAGGTCTTCGAAGTTGCCTCGGTATTGCAGCTTGGTTTTGCGACGCATGTTGGCGGCGAGTTCCTTCATGATCGGCACGGTCATCGCCGGCTTGAGATCGGCGAGCTGCTTCTTGACCGTCGCAAGTTTGTCCCGATCCGCCTTGAGTTCCGGCGCGATCGCAACGTAGTGCTTGGCGAGGTCGCTCTTTTGTGAGTCAGTCCGCGACTCGGGTTTGATGTTGAGGATCGCCAAGATCGCAGGGGGAGTCTTCGCGAACTCAGCGACGCGAGTGTCGTTGGTCCAACTCAGACGGAACTTGCCGAGGACGTGAGACTCAAACGTCGAGGACTGGTCGAGCGTGACGACGAGCTTCGATCCGGCCGGTGCCTCGACGGGCGCGGCGGCGATCGCGGTGAGGACGTGCGGTTGGCCGAGTGCCCCGCCCACGGCCCAGCCCGAGTTGGCTTTGCCTTCGATCACGTTTTTGGCCTCGAACATCGGCTGCTCGTGATCGGCGAAGGCGGCGACGAACTTCACGTCGCGCACTCCACTGAGGGACAGCTCACGCGACGGCTGGATGAGGTCGGTGCTCTTGAACTCCCACACGACATCGCGGTTCGCGTTGAGGACCGCCACGCGCCAGTTGGTCAGCCGCGCCTCGGTCCCGGCGTCGGTACGGTTCCAGACGACGATGCGGTCGAGCGGGTGATCGGCCTTGAGGTCCACTTCCCACCACGCGTTGTCGGCCGCTCCCGTGTGAGTGACCGAGTTGTTCGCGTAGTTCCCGTCGGTGTTGCCGTCAATGCCACGTTCGGGCGGGCCGTTGAAGTCGGTGCTGATTTGCTTGGCCTCGCCCAGGCGAGCGACATTCTCGGACCCGCTGAAGACCTGCACTTCAGCCAGATGGAGAAAGCCTCCCTTCGCGAGGTTCTCGACGCGGACAATGCGGCCCGTCAGACGAGACCCTTCCGGCGGCTGCACGATCGCCGACAGCTTCGAGAGCACAAAGTTGCCGCCTCCAAACCCCGGCCCCTTGCCCGGCAAAGCATCATCGGGAATCGCTTCGAGTCGCAGCGCATTGACACGCACGCCGGTTGACGGCTGTTCCGTAGGATGGACGCCTCGTCCGTCCGTCTCGGCTTGTCCATCCGCCACGTCACGGACGGACGAGGCGTCCATCCTACGGGGTGACTTGCCGACCGCTTCTGCTTTACCGACAGTCGATGGCACCGCAGCATTCAACGGGATCGTGATCGTGTACGTGGCGGTCTTCGATCCGGAAGCCGCTTTGATGCTGGCATCGTCGGCAATGGCGAGTTCGCTGCCACCCGATGACGATGCAGCGGCCGGCTTCGTCGCGTTCCACTTGAGGTCGAGCGGGAACGACTGCTCCCACTTCACTTGGCCTGCCGCGAGTTCGGGCGTTGGCGTGGCGAGCTTCTTGTCGAGCGACGCGACTTCGTTCTCAAACTGCGTCTTCTGCAAGAGCTGACTCTCGGTGAAGCGGCTGAGTAACGGAGACTCATCGCGCCGGTCGGCGTCGTCGGTGTTGTTGAAGAACGCGAAGAACCGGAAGTATTCCTCCTGCGAGATCGGGTCGAACTTGTGTGTGTGACACTGGGCGCACGCCATCGTCGTTCCCATCCAGACGGCCATCGTCGTGTTGACGCGGTCCACGATGGCGACGTTGCGGAACTCCTCGTCGTTCGTTCCCCCTTCGCTGTTCGTCAGCGTGTTACGATGAAAGGCGGTCGCGATGATCTGGTCGTCGGTCGGCTCGGGAAGCAGGTCGCCCGCGATCTGTTCGACGGTGAACTGGTCGAACGGCTTGTTGGCGTTGAGCGACTTGATGACGTAATCGCGGTAGGCCCAGATCGTGCGCGACGGATCGTCGGCGTAGCCGGCCGAGTCCGCATACCGCGCCAGATCGAGCCACATGTGTCCGAAGTGTTCTCCATACGCGGGCGACTTGAGCAACCGATCAACCACCTTCTCGAAGGCGTTCGCGTCCTGGTCGTTGACGAACGTCTCGACCTCGGCCCACATCGGCGGCAGGCCAGTCAGATCGAGCGACACGCGGCGGATGAGCGAGTACCGGTCGGCTTCAGCCACCGGCTTCAGCCCCTCACGCTCCAACCGCGACAGGAGGAATCGGTCAATGTCACTCTTCGCCCAAGCCGCGTCCTTCACCGAGGGAACCGCCGGACGAACGGGCTTCGCGTACGACCAGTGAGCCGCGTAGTTGCCTCCCTGCTTGACCCACTCTTTTAGTAACGCAACGTCTCGCTCGGTCAGCCGCTTGCCGGTCCCCTTGGGCGGCATCTGCACATCGGCGTCAGTCGAAGAGACCCTTCGCATCAGTTCGCTCTTTTCGGGCTGCCCCTTCACGATGGCAAACGTTCCGCCTTGATCGGCCACCGCCCCCGCTTCGGTATCGAGCCGCAAGCCGTCTTTCCCGCCCTTGCGTTCGTTCGCATCGGGGCCATGACAAAAGAAACAGTTGTTCGACAGGATCGGCTTGATGTCCCGATTGAAGTCGATCGCCGGACTGTTTGCCGGAGCAGTGGCCTGAGCGAAGGCAGACACTGAGAAGCACGTTGTCAAACCGAGCAGTATCAAACCAACGTGCAGCAACGAACGAGGAACGCTGGTCATGGCAGTGGGACTCACACGAGAAGGAATCTGGCGGGAAGGCTTCAACGGCGGGGATCGGCGAGGCTGCGAGAATCAGCCAACTCTGATCGACCGCATTAGAACTGATCCCCCCCGCGACGAACAAGTCGGATGGAGTACCGGCAGAAGTGTTTGGAGACTGTGAAAATCGTAGCTTGGACGCCCTCGTCCGAGTGATTTCCCGTTGGAAGCGGACGGACGAGGGCGTCCATCCTACATCTTTTCGACTGGCTGTTAGCCGAAAGCATTACGGCGCGGGGGGCTGTTCAGCGGAGACCGCATCGGTGGCGGGGATGCCGACGACGGGGAGCGGGTTGCGAACAGGGCGTTCGCTGTCGTCGGGAGCGATCTGATCGAACGGCTTCTGATCGACGGCTTGTCGCAGGAGCAGGTAGACGATTGTGGCACTCGTCCAGAACAGGCTGATCTCAAAGGTACTGAGCAGCATGTTCGTCACCGTGTGGCAGGCGCGAATGATCGTGGCCAGTTGTTCCACGTCGCTGGTAGCGAGGACCGCTCCGAAGTGGACCATCGCGATGGCTGCGTCGAAGAACAGGGAGGCGACGGTGAGGATAATCGCTTCGATCAGAGCGGCCACCAGCGCGAAGCCGATCGCGTGAAAAGGGCGCCCCGTCCAGAAGCTGTAGGAGCGGCTGAGTACTCCGAAACCATCGCAGTCGTCCACGGCGATGGCGGCGATCATCAATGGCCAGCCAAGTGCCGCCGCCAACAGCAGCACGATCACCGCAGAGCCTCCCGCGAGCAGCACCGGAGACGCGACACGCAGCCACACGTTCCCGACGAATGGCAGATGACTCGGCAAGACCAGAGTCCAGATACCGAGCATCACCAGGATCGCCGCCGCCAACGGGACCACCGGTGCCGAGACCGAGTGCCGCCAGCGCGTGACGGCAAACTGAGTCGCCTGTCGAAACGAACCAACTTCATCCCGCGCGAACTGGATCGCGGCGAGCCGACAAAGGGCGACTCCAAACAACGACCAGACCGCGAGCGCGAGGGCGAATCGCACGTGAGCCATCAATCGTTGAGTTGCGGTGGATCGAGGATGGAACGCGCCACCGGTCGCTGCCAGTAAGTCGTGCCACGGTCGCGCGATCTTTGCCAGCGGGGCTCGCTTCAACGCGGGGTGCAGATGCTGCGCGTCGGGCGTGGACGTGATCCAGCTCTCGACGGTGAAGGGAACGTCAGGCCGAACTTCGTCACCAACCGGGATCGCGCTGACGAGTTGCGTCGCGAGCGAAATGGTCAACAACGCCAGTCCGCTCAACAGAAGTTGCCTCAGGGCGAGCGAGATTCCGAATGCTCGAAACAGGTGCAGCCACGGGAAGAATCGTCGATAGCGAAAGGGTTCCGCAGGAGTCATGCAGGGGTCTCATGTTGGTCGTTGGGGCGGGTGCTTGTTGTGGAATGCGCGTTGGTAGTGAAGCCGTTTGAACGACGCTTCGCCAGCGTGACGGACGAATGCTCACGACGAGGGTGACTCGCCAAGTTTCAACGGTGATTGACATCCGAGATGCGTTGCAGGATGGGGAGCAGGTCGGCGAGAGTCCGCCCCGAACATCCGTGGAAATACGACTGGGCGGAAGGTCGCGGTTCGAGACGATGCAGTTCGTCGAGTCGCGACAGATCAATCAACGCTCCGTCGGCATAACGACTCACGACAAACTTCATGACCTTGAGTTGAATGTGCCGCCGCCATGCGTCTAACTGATTCGGGTCATCGCGCAACGACGCTTCAAGTTGGTGGAGTCGGTCCAGATACTTCCCGAAGGAATGTCCAACAACATCGTGCGAAGTCGTTGAAGTCATGGTCTCGTGCCTCTCGCGAATGACATGCGGCGAACGAGAAGGATGATATCTCGACTTGGACGCTGACGGCAGCGCGACTTCGGCGGCAGCATGATTTCGTCGGGTGAAGCGATTTGGTAAGACCCCGCCTCGTTCTCGCTGCGGTGTTGTGTGGCTGCACTCGTTCTGCATCCCGTTGGAATCGTTTTGTTCTTAAAGAGGACTCGTCGATGGACTTGCTCAGTACGTTGTCTGGCTCGCTGATGGAAGGCTTTTTTCCCGCTGGTTGGGATCTGAACAAGATCGATGCGTGCGTCGATCCCGATCCTGCGAACATCGGCGTGCGTCAGAAGTGGTGGCACAAGCAGTTCCAACTGATGCCGTGCGGCAGTCTCGCCGATTTCGACATGATGCTCGGGCATGAGATCGCGCTGACGATCAAGCAGAGTCGCGATGCGGGTGAGCAACTCGCGTTGATCCTGCCCGTCGGCCCGATGGGGATGTATCGCTGGGCGGTCTACTTCTTATCGGAGTGGGGCGTCTCGTGCGAACACGTTCACGGCTTCAACATGGACGAGTGGAGTGACGCGGCCGGAAACACGCTCCCGCCGACCAACACCGGTGCGTTCCAGTACGCGATGGAACAAGCCTTCTACGGGCCGCTCGGCAAGCTGACGGTTCCAAAAAAACAGCGGAACTTCGCGACCAAGAAGTTGTTGCCGGATTACTCGGACAAGATCGGCGAACTGCGGAGCAAAGGTGCCAAGCTGGGTGTGATCTTCGGCATCGGTCGCGTCTGTCACATCGCGTTTTGGGAGCCGCACTTCGCCGGTGAGTTCTCATCCGTCAACGAGTGGAAGCAGCAGACTCATCGACTCGGCGCGAAACTGCATCCGCTCACCGTGGAGCAAAACGCGTTGACGAGCTTTAAGAGCCGGACGACGCTCGTCCCCGCGTTCGCCAATACAATCGGTCCCGGCCTGTTCCTAGGGTGCGACAAGATTATCGGCGGCGCAGACGGCACATTCGGGCGAGGCATGATGTGGCAGGGCCTTTCGCTCTGGATGACTCTCCGCCACGAACCGACGCCTTGGATTCCCTCGACATTCATGCCAACTCAACCCGGCCGCCTTTTCTTCCTGGAAGAGCTGGCTGGGCCGCTGACGGCCGAGTGCAACTGACGACTTGGCGGCGTCTGTTTGCGAGAGTCCGTGGCTGCGTGCGAGGCCGCTGACTCTCGCAAAATTCAACCGAAAACAGTCGTGTCGCATGGCTTGCGTGGTCTTGAATCGGCCGTTATCTTCCCTCCTCCTTGAACGG
The DNA here is from genome assembly GCA_043733345.1 of Schlesneria sp. GTDB lineage: Bacteria > Planctomycetota > Planctomycetia > Planctomycetales > Planctomycetaceae > Schlesneria. The sequence continues at coordinate 869 of JAYTGQ010000169.1, read as the reverse complement.
CCCGCCCGAGACGCCTCGGAGCCATCGGGCCTGGCTTGACTGATGATTGAGGATCGCACGACATGGTTTTACGTCCACGCACGAAGCTGAAACTGGCCCGCAAGGCAAAACGCTGTCCCAAGTGCGACAAGTTGGTGGGGATGCGAGTCCGCTGCAAAACCTGTCATAAAAAGTTGCGGTGACGCTGGCTTCACAGGCTCGTCCTGTTCAGTCGTAAATGAATCGCGTTAGTCCGCTTTCACGTTAGATTTTGACCGCGCACCGAGTCTGGTTGCGGTCTTTGACAATTCACGTTGCCGTCTAGAAGAGTTTTATCATGCCGCGTACCGAACGAGATCGCGAAAAAGAACGTCGCCGCAAGCACGCAGTCCAGCTCAAAAAGTTTGAGGCTCGTTTTCGTCTAGCCACCAATCAAGCGGACAAATTGGCCATCGCCGCTAAGGTTCGTCGGTTCAGCCCCCGAATCAATCTCGAAGAGCGTGCGTCTGCCGCAGCTTCGGCGGCGAAGTCGGCTGCCCAAGCCATCAAGAAGTGACCAGTTCGAGTTGCTTGGTACTCGCTTTATTTTGATTGCGATATGACAGCACGACAGGCTCCCTGTCGTGCTGTTTCGTTTTCTGGGCGGCATTGAGGTGGTGCGCCCCCTGCCCGTTTGAATTGCGGAGAGTCTGCTCCGAGTAGCGGTAAGTTGAGCGGTACAAGTTGCCGTACCATAGCCTGAAGCGCAAGCGAAGACTCGGTTGCCGAACGGCTTCGCTTGCGCTTCAGGCTTTATACCGCAGACGGTTGAGGATGGCACATTTCACACTAACCCGAAGCGTAAGCGAGGACTGGTGTTGCCTCCTCGCTTACGCTTCGGGTTAGTGTCA
>JAYTGQ010000168.1:0-17570 GCA_043733345.1 Schlesneria sp. | reverse complement strand
CACTTTCGACAACGGTTTGCCCTCGCTTGCGCGTCGGGCTAGTTGTTGAACAACCCCGCAATCTCAAGTTGTCCGACCACGAGTTCTACTGTGACGTTTTCGTCTCGATCGATGACGAGGAAAGACTGTTTTGCCTGATCCGTGCCCCGGCCTTGCCATCCGTGCTACCAAGCCTGATCCCCAAACCGAGCCGGAGCCTCGTGAATCAGTGGCGTTCCAGCTAGCACGGATGGCAAAGCCGAGGCACGGATGAAGCAGAAACATCACAGTAGAATTAACAGCCCGTTGAAAAACGTGTACGACGGCCTTCCAAGGCCGTCGTTTCTCGATGATTTCGACGGCCTAGGAAGGCCGTCCTACATTCTTCAACGGGCTGTTAACATCACGCGACCATGACTCGACCACGGACATTCATTTTGGCGGGAGGCGGGACAGGCGGGCATCTGTTTCCCGGCGTCGCCATCGCGCTGGAGTTGCAACGACGCGAACCGGATGTGCGACTGCTGTTCGTCGGTTCGGAAAGAACGCTCGAACAGACGATCCTCAGTCGTCACCAGTTCGAGCGACGTTCATTGCCGGTCGAACCACCGGGCGAAGCGCTGCGTCGTCCGTGGCGGTTCTTCACTCGGAATTGGGCGGCTTGGCGCGCGGCCCGGCGGCTGATCCGTTCCGAGCAGCCCTGCGCGGTCATCGGCTTGGGAGGCTACGCGAGTGCCCCCGTCGTGTGGGAAGCCTCGCGCGCAGGCATTCCCATCATTCTCTTGGAGCAGAACGTGATCCCCGGCCGAGCGACTCGCTGGTTGAGTCGCTTGGCCAGCGTCGTCTGTACTTCATTCGCCGAGACCTCCGCCCGCTTGCCACGCCGCGTGACGGTCGATCTCACTGGCACTCCGGTTCGTCGCGAGATCGTCGAGTCTGCACCCTCCACCGTCGATACGATTGCTTCCACGACACACGCTCCGCGTGAGTTGCTCATTCTTGGTGGAAGCCAAGGAGCCGACTCGCTCAACGAGGCTGTTGTCGCCGCACTGCGTTTGATTGGTGAGGCACGATCCGGCTGGCGCATCGTTCACCAAACGGGACCGCGTCACCTCGACGCGATGCGTGCCGCTCATGCGGCACTGTCGCCGAACGCTCTCGTGGAAGCGTTCTTCGAGGATCTGCCGACTCGATACCAAACGGCGTCCCTCGTCGTGTCGCGGGCGGGCGCGACAACACTCGCGGAACTCGCGTGTTCCGGACTTCCGTCCATTCTTTTGCCGTACCCGCACGCCATCGATGACCACCAACGCGCGAACGCTCTGGCCCATGTTGCTCACGGAGCAGCCCACTGCGTCCCGCATCGTCTCTCCATCACAGAGACTTCGTCAGCGCTGGCGGAATCACTGCTACGTCTGATGTGTGATGAATCGTTGCGTCGCCAGATGAGCCTCGCCGCAAAAGCTTCCGCCCACCCCTTGGCAACTCACGCGGTCGTCGATCACGTTTTGTCGGTGGCAGGGCGTTGAAATTGCGATCGCTGGCGAGATACCGCTCGCGGGTGAGGATGGCACATTTCACACTAACCCGCAGCGTAAGCGAGGACGTGCGTTGCATCCTCGCTTACGCTGCGGGTTAGTGTCAGCTTCTCCCGCGAGCGGCACTCCCACGACCGGCAAACAACAGCGGGAATCGTCCGGCAATCCCTTGTTTGCCACCGAGTTTGCGGGACGAATGCTTCTGCCCAGTCGAGCCGATCCCCTTGAAACGCAACGCTTGACAGCCATTCATACTGACTGGATGATGCCGCCCGCCCGATGTGTCGTGAAAATCGGCTGCCATTTCACAGATCGCTCATTGATGTGCGGCGTGACATGAGCGGTGGCTGTGGGCTAAAGCGACCGGTCAGAAATATTTCAGGGGCGAGGATTCACCTCGCAGGGGAAGAATGACATGTCTAGTGGACAACGGCGGCTGGATATTGAAGAGATTGGCGGAGTTACCGTCGCCAAGTTCGTCGATAAAAAAATCCTCGACGAAACGAACATTCAAAACATCGGAAACCAGCTCTTCGCCCTCGTCGATGAAGACGGTCGGAAAAAGATCGTTCTCGACTTCAGCATCGTCGAGTACCTGTCCAGCGCGGCTCTCGGCAAGCTGATCACGATGGACAAGAAGGTCAAGGCGGCGAAATCCAAGCTGCGACTCTGCTGTATCCGCCCCGAAATCTACGAAGTTTTTGAAATCACCCGTCTCAACAAAATCTTCGACATCAAGTCAACGCAAGAAGATGCCCTCGAAGGCATCTGACCTCACGGTAGTTCTTCTGACGCAGCCGCCTTCCAGCGGCTGTCTCCCTTTCACACCGGTTGTAATCACACGTCATGCCGGTTCACGAACAATTTGAGGTCGTCATTCCCAGCGACACCGAGGCGGGACAGGCGGTGCAGGAACGCATCGTCTCCCGGCTGGAGAGCTTGGAGTATTCCATGCGCGACGTGTTTGGCGTGCGTCTTGCTTTGGAAGAAGCCTTGGTCAATGCGATCAAGCATGGCAACGGCTTGGATCCCGATAAGACGGTTCGGGTGAACTGCCTCATCGAAGACGATCTCCTCAGAGTTGAGATCGAGGATCAAGGCCCCGGCTTCAACATGAGCGATGTTCCCGACCCCACGGCCGAAGAAAACTTGGAGCGTCCCTGCGGTCGCGGGATTATGCTGATCCGCTCGTTCATGACGAGCGTCGAGTACAACGCCAAGGGAAATCGCGTTGTCTTGGAAAAGCGGCGCACTCCAAGCTGATCTTTAACTTGGCTCCGCGTTCTCCGCTGAGCCGCTTGCCAACCGGAACTTCGCGGACACGCCTTATACCGCAGGCGGATGAGGATGGCACATTTCACACTAACCCGAAGCGTAAGCGAGGACTGGTGTTGCCTTCTCGCTTACGCTTCGGGTTAGTGTCAGCTTCAACCGCCTGCGGTATAGCTCCCGTTTACATCCTTCCCGGAAGACGACTCCTCCGTGAATCGCCTCAAGGCGGTGACCGTTCTGTAGTGCTTTGTCGCGCTCCCAAAACCGACCGGTGCATGTGCCAGCGAGTCACTGGAGTAAACTCCGTGCCTCACTGGTCTGAGGACTGTTTCAGAGACGGTCGCGCAAGCTTAAAGCACCTTCTCAATTGTCTCGCGCAGGACGGCCCCCGATTTTTGCAGGGCCATTTTTTCTTTGGGCCAGAGGTCAACTTCGATCACGCCGAGAACCCCCTTGCGGCCGACAACCGTTGGAACCGAGATGGCCACGTCACGCAGGCCGTAAGCTCCCGTTTGCAGCGAACTCACTGGCAGGATGCGGCGTTGATCGAGGGCGATCGCGTGGACGACATCGGCGATCGAGACTCCCACCGCGAAGCCGGCTCCACCCTTCTTCTTGATGACTTCGGCCCCGCTGCCGCGCGTCTTCTTTTCGATGTCGGCGATGAGTTGCGAGTTCACACCCGGATACTTTTCGAGCGGCATCCCGGCGATTTGAGCCGCCGACCAGATCGGCACCATGCTGTCTCCGTGTTCGCCGTAGATCGTGACCTCGACCTGAGTCGGCGGGACATCCAGGCGCTGAGCCAGCAGGCTCCGCAGCCGCGTCGTGTCGAGCACCGTGCCGAGGCCGATCACCTGCGACGCGGGCAACCCGAGTTCCTTGATCGCCAGATACGTCAGCACATCGACCGGGTTCGAGACGACGAACACGATCGCATCCTTGCGCAGACCGCCCGACTTGAGTTCGCTCAGGATGCCTCGGAACAGGGTGACGTTGCGACCGATCAGATCGAGACGGCTCTCTTCTGGCTTGCGTCGCAGTCCGGCCGTAATCACCACGACATCGCTGTCCGACACCGACTTCATGTCGCCCGAAGTGATCTTCTGGTCGCAGAGCAAACTCGCCCCGTGCAGCAAGTCCAACGCCTGCCCTTCGCACGCTTCCTGGTTCAAATCGACCAGATGAATGTGCCGCACGATCCGTCCCGTTTGCAAAGCAAACCCGGCACACGATCCGACCAAACCGCCACCGCCGATGATGCTGACTTTCATGCTTGCTGACTCTTTCTTGCTTGGCTCTTCGCTTGTCCCCTCTCCACCGCCTGTCTTTCAGGCAACGAACACAGCGGGAGAGAGGGTTAGGGTGAGGGGGCTTGTCTTATCCATTGGTGGTGGGCCGGCGCTCGAAGCGAGCTTGTCCCACCCTACTAAAGAGTTCTTACTTGCTCATCGCCGCGACGACTTGTTCGGTGATGAGTCTCACCAGTGTCTCCATGTCTGGCTCCGAGGCCGATCCACTCTTGACGCCACTGAGAATCGGAGCGGCTCCGGTGATCGCGGCCCCTCCGCCCGTTGCGGCGGCCTTCTGGCGTTCGAGGTAGCCCGCGTAGACCGGGGCTGGCTCGAAGGCTTTCGATTGCGGCATGTTCTCTTTGTAACCGTCGCGGAACGCCGTGTTGCTGCACAGATCGCAGTCCTCGACATGGAACCGAGGGTCGTCGAATCCGAGCTTCTTCTTCAGATCAAGCAACTCGGTCGATTCGCGTTCGTCGAGATAGGTCACTCGGCCGAGTTGCTTCGACAAGAGCAGGATGCGGCAGTAGGCGTCGAGGATTTCAGTCTTCCAGTACGCTTCTTCGATCGTCTTGCCGAACGTGACCGTGCCGTGATTGGTGAGGATGATCGTGTTGGTTCCGTTCGCCAGAAACGGCACGACCGTGTTGGCGAAGGCGTGTCCGCCGGGCGTTTCATACGGCGCGATCGGCACCTCACCCATGAAGACTTCGATCTCGGGGAGGATGCACTGCGGAATCGGCTCGCGAGCGACTGCGAACGCCGTGGCATGCGGCGGATGGCAGTGAACGACCGCCTTCACGTCGGGCCGATGTTTCATGATGGCCAGGTGCAGCAAGACCTCGCTGGTCCGCTTCCGCTTCCCGGCGATCTGCGTCCCTTCCATATCGACCGCACAGATGTCGTCGGGCGTCATGAAGCCCTTGCAGATCATCGTCGGCGAACAGAGCACTTCGTTCTCGCCCACGCGGATCGAGATGTTGCCATCGTTCGCCGCCGCGAAGCCCTTGTTGTAGACACGACGCCCGATCTCGCAGATGTCTTCTTTGAGCTTCCGATCATTGATCCCGGTGTTCCACTGACTGGCCATTTGTTTTTCCTTGTTAGTCGAGAGCGGAGGGTTGAGAGACGAGAGCCAGAGCGAGTGTTGAGTCGAGAGACAAGTGCCAAGATGAGAAGACGCGATTCTTCTATGGCTCTCGACTCTCTGCTCTAGGCTTTCGACTCTTATCTGGCTCTTGACTCTCGTCGCTCAACTCTCAACTCGGTTATTCCACTTCAATGTTGTCCAAAATACAGGCGTTGTACGCATCGAGCGGCTTGTAGTGGGGGGCGAACGGGTTGGCCGCTTCGCCTCCTTCACTGAAGCCGATCTGCGAACCGGGCGACGCGCCCAGTTCGTCGTACACGACGAGAGCTTCCTCTCGTCCTTTGTCATCTCCCTTGAGTCCGGCCACCGTCAGCGGCACGACGACGAGCCACGTGCCACCCGCGACCATCGCGTTGCACTTGGACAGCGTCACCTTGCCGATCACTTCGCCGACTCGCATCTTTTTGTCTTCCGAGCGGGGGACGTGAGTCCCCCGGTTCTTTGCCGATCTACAACTCATCTCGCCGCAGCCAGGGGACTCACGTCCCCCGCTCGGAAATCAAAACAGGGCTGACGCCCAAGCATCACCATCCCGCTGGCACCACCGGCCTCTTCGCCGCGCAGTCCCGCAGCAGGTTTCTCATCTCGATAAACGTCCGACCGTTCGGATTGATGCAGACCACGTTCGCGCCGAGGTGTTGCATTGTCAGTTCAAGCTGCTTCCGATCCGAGATCACTGCCGCACGGACTCGTTCGTTCCGGTTGGCTCGACACGCGATGATCTCGGCAAATTCGCTGAGGATCACCACGCCTTCGTGTTCCGCCTTGCTGATCGAGCCCATCGCGAGCGTTACCGCTTCCGCCGCTTGTCCCACGAGTTCGATCTTCCAACCGTCAGGCTGCCGCTTCAGTCCGTCGTGCAGAGCCTTCACCGTCGGCGTGACCGTCTGCACGATCAACTGCCACCGCGCGGCTCCCTTCGTCGTTCCACTTCCGTTTGAAGTCAGTTTGTCGATCCGGCTCCAATCAATTCGCTTCGTGTGCAACCAGTCGCGCGCCGATGGCGTGAGGATCGAACGGCGTCCGATCTTCAGCGGCTGCCCCACGCGAGCAGTCTCTTCCAACAGACCGGCCGTGATCACCGAAGCTGTCAGTTCGATGACCGCTGGTTTCTCAACCACCGGCTTCACAATGGTCGTCGTCTTGGTTGTGGACTTCGGCGACTCAACCACCGGACGCACCGACGCATGCTGAAGCTGAGCCAGCACGTTCGACACGATCCGTTCAATGAGCGCCTGATCCACAGTTGTCTTCTCGTAGGGTAAGCGTCTCGCTTGCCCGTGTTTTCTTGACTTCAAAAGCCACCGCGAACCAATCACGGGCAAGCGAGACGCTTACCCTACGTCAGTCCACAATCCCCAACACATGCCACCGGGCCGGAGTGGTATCCGCCCCCACCATCTCGCGAGCCGTCTTGCCGTCCGACGAGATGATGACCGTGTCCCCCTTGCCGCCGCCCTGGTTGTCGATCACCAACTGAGGCGATCCATCCGCTCCGCCCTTCGGATCGAGCGGCTGCACCAACAGCATCCGCCACCCGACGAGCGTCGGATGCTTCACTGTGGAGGTTGCCCGGCCGATGACTTTTGCAAACTGCATGGCTTCACCAAATCAATCAGGAGGATGAACCACGAAATACTCGAAAGACACGAAAGTGAAGAGGAGGCAAGAACTCAAATGTTTGACTGACAGCCGCTTTCACCAGTCATTGCATTGCGTCTGGCAAGTCCGTTGGAGTTGAGTCCGTGTCTTCTTCAACTCTTTTGTTTTGTCTGCTCTTCACTTTCGTGTCTTTCGCGTATTTCGTGGTTCAAATTCTTCGTCTTCAAATCACCCGCAGGTCATCGACCAACACGCAGCGTCGTTGGCGAGTGAACGTCATCGGGTTCGTCACACCTTCACCCGTCGGCGTCGCGATGCTGAAACTGAGATAGCCTTCGCCACCGAGTCCGAGGCCAGCCATCGACGGGCCGTTTTTGACGAACAGCGTGGTGTCCATGTCGCGGCCCATGCGGGTCATGTGGCGGACGTTGCGGCTGTGGATGAGGCTCGTGTGGCGGAAGCCGTGTTCAAATTCGAGGGCCAGTTCGACGCCGTGAGCGAAGTTCTTGCAACGCACGAACGGGACGAACGGCATCATCTGTTCTTCGGGGACGAACGGGTTCGACGTGTCGGTCTCACCGAACAGCAGTTGTGTTCCGGCGGGGACGCGGACGCCGATCAGTTCGGCCAGCTTCGAGGCGTCGAGACCGACCAGTTCACGGTTGAGGTGATAGTGATCGCCCGGCTTCGTCGGCGGAGTGAACGCGAGTTTCGTAAGGGCATCAATTTCGCGGTCGTTCAACCGAAAAGCCCCGTGACGCGGCAGCGTGTCCATCAGTTGGTCGAAGATTGCCTCGACGGCGAAGACTTCCTTCTCGCCGATGCAGAGGAGGTTGTTGTCGTAGGCGGCCCCCTTCACGATCGACATCGCTGTGTTTTCGAGGCATGCCGTTTCGTCAACGACAACCGGCGGATTGCCCGGTCCCGCGACGATCGCTTTCTTGCGGCTCTCCATCGCGGCTCGAGCGACTGCGGGGCCGCCCGTCACGCACAACAGTTTGACTTGGCGATGACCGAAGATCGTGGCGGCGGTTTCGAGCGATGGCTTCTCGATGATCGTGATCAGGTTTTCGAGTCCGGTCGCTTTGAAGATCGCCTTGTTGAAGCGGCGCACCCCTTCGCAGGCGATGCGAGCACCGCCCGGATGCGGGTTCACGACGAGCGTGTTTCCACCCGCGACCATGTTGATCACGTTGCCCGCCAGCGTCGGCAGCGAATGCGTCACCGGAGTGATCGCACCGATGACGCCGAACGGCGCGTACTCGGTGATGCTCAAGCCGTGATCGCCAGAGACAGCGTCCGTTCGCATGAACTCAACACCGGGAACGAGCTTGATGATTTTAAGCTTCTCGATCTTGTGATCGAGCCGCCCGATCTTCGTCTCTTGGAATTCGGCCGTGCCGAGTTCCTCAGCCTGCGCGTCGCAGATTTGGCGCACACATTCGATGGCCTGTGACCGTGAGGCCAACGGCGAGTCGCTCAACTTCTTGAACCCGTCGTTCGCGGCGGCGATCGCCTGATCGGCCGATTGGAACACGCCCCAATCCCCGTCCCGCTGCGGAGCGGCCCCGCTTTTTTGTGGAGCCTTCCCCAACTGAGCGAGGACTTCCTGAACGACCTGACGAATGGCTTCGGCACTGGCTTGCATGGTGATTGGTCTCGATTGTTTTTTGTCTTGGGCGTCAGCCCGTTTTCTGGATTTCTGAGCGGGGTGGCGTCAGCCCCCTGGCTCTTCAATTGTTCGTCTGGTCTGTGTTGTCTTGATGTCACCGCAGCGAAGAACCGGGGGGCTTATGCCGCCCCGCTCGAAACTCATCTGCGCTGACGCTGCCCCGCTTGGAATGACTCGATCGGGGTCGAGTCGCACTCAATTCAACTCCCGCTTCATCTCCTCGGCCCAACTTTCAAACTGCCCTTGCGACGGGAACGAGATCGCCATCACGGCCAGCAGGAACGCGACGACTCCATACGACCAGAACTGCTTCTCGGTGATGTAAGCGACCAGATTGACGAATGCGGCTCCTTCGAGAACTGCCATGCCGACAATCATCTTGGTTTGGTAGAGGCCCGCGAGTTGAGCCATCACGTCCGTGGCGGACGCTTCCTTCAGCCGGGCCTTCGCTCCGTTGACGATGACTGTCGGAACGATGAATCGCACGGCAACCGCCATCGCTGCCATGCCCGCCCCGATCAGCGCCAGCATCGGTGACTTGGCCGGTTCTCCCTTGGCGACAAAGAACGCCACGCAGGCAAACATCACCACGCCCGCGATGAGCGTTCCCGCAATGATTTGTGAGGTGCGTCCGACCGACTCAATTCGTATCGGCGTGGCCTCCGACTCGGGAAATTTTGCTCCCAGCAAATACATTAGTTTCCAGAAAGACTTGTACATCACTTGCCTCCTGTCGCATCGCCCTTGGCATCGAAGACCGACTTCGCTCCGAGATGGACTGAATCCACGATGCCGATGATGGCGCAGTCGATGGGCAGCGGCTTGGTCTGCGGCGTGAAGCGGGCACTCGACCCCTGCACGATCAGCACGACTTCGCCTTCGCCCGCACCGACAGTATCGACGCAAATAAACGTCCGGCCCGTCGAGACGAGGCCCGACTGATCCTTCTCGTTGACGCGCAGCGGCTCGACGACGAGCAGCTTCTGGCCGACCATCGCGTCCACCTTCTGCGTCGAAACCACACTGCCTGTCACACGAGCGAGGAACATTACTGCGAGCCTTTGCTGACGTATCCGATAAAAGTCCGAATCAAGTGAGCCGGGTGGCGTCAGCCCCCGGACTGTTGTTGCGACCGCAGCTAAGAGTCCACTTTCGGAAGCACGTCGTTACTTCAGTCCAACTGCCTCGGCCGTTTGTCTTGCCACCACGATCTCTTCATTTGTGGGGACAACCCAAATCTGCGTCTTACTGGTGTCGGCCGAGATGCAGACTTCACCGCCTCGTGGCACCGAACTGTTCTTGGCTTCATCAAGGACGATGCCTGCCCACTCCATATTCTTGCAGACGTTCTCGCGAACGATCTGGCTGTTCTCGCCGATGCCGCCACTGAAGACGATCGCATCGGCTCCACCCAAGACCGTCAGGTACGAACCGAGGTACTGTCGAATCGAGGCGACGAACACATCCAGCGCGAGTTGTGCTCGGGCATTCCCCTTCGCAGCAGCCTCTTCGACATCGCGGCAATCCTGGCTGACACCGCTCAGTCCGAGCAGCCCCGCCTTGCTCGAAAGGTCTTCCAAAATCTGCGCCAGCGTCTTGCCGGTTTTCCTGAGCAGGATCGGCAACGCGAACGGGTCGAAGTCGCCGACGCGGTTGTTCTGCAACAGACCGGTCTGCGGACTCATCCCCATGCTCGTCGCCTGTGACTTGCCACCGCGAGCCGCACAGAGGGAATTGCTCCCGCCCAAGTGGCACGTGATGACCTTCAAATCATCCTTACGTAGACCGGACATTCCATGACCGGCATTTGCCCTTTGCCCGGAATCCGAGTCATGGAATGACTCGGCTACGCCAAGCAACTGCGCCATCCGTGTGTTGAGGTATCGATGGCTCGCGCCGTGGAAGCCCCAACGTTTGATTTCGTACTGCTCGGCCCATTCGAGTGGGATCGAGTAGAGCTTGTTCTCGGGCGGGATCGTGTCGTGGAAGGCCGTCTCCAACGCCGCGACCAACGGTATTTGAGGGAACGCCGCACGGAGTTGCCTCATCGCCTTCGCGTACATCGGATTGTGAGCCGGTGCGATGTCCGACAGGTCTTCCATTTTGGTGAGCAACTCGTCGGTGACGATTCGCACACCGCTCATGTTCCCCGCGAACACCGCCTTGAACCCGATGGCCGCGACTTCACTGACCGACTTCACGCAGCCGTACTCGGGATGCGTGAGTTGGTCCAAACAAATCTGCACGGCCGCCGCGTGATCCAGCACCTGTTGCGACGACTCTTCCTTTCGCCCGTTGATCTCCACGAAGCACGCACTGTTGGCCTGACCGATTCGGTCAATGCCGCCTCGCGCGAGCTGCGTCTCCGACGGGAGATCGAACAGCCGATACTTGAAACTCGTCGATCCCAGATTCGCCACCAGCACCTTCATGGCATGACTCCGTTCGTGGGGATTCTCAAGCCGAAAGCTGACTGGCTGATCGCCGAAAGCTGTCTTCCCTTTCAAAGGAAAGGAAGTTCGGCTGTCGGCTGTCGGCTGTCAGCGGGATGCATCAGATGAACGCATCGAGCAGGCTCTGCTCGGGGCGGGCGATCAGGTGAGCACTCACCAATTCGCCGACCTTGGACGCAGCGGCGGCACCGGCATCAACGGCGGCTCGCACCGAGCCGACATCGCCCCGGATGACCGTCGTCACGTAGGCTCCGCCAATCTGAATCTGCTTGACCAACGTGACGTTGGCCGCTTTGAGCATGGCATCGGCCGCTTCGATCTGAGCGACCAAGCCTTTTGTTTCGATCAAACCAATCGCTTCATTCATGGGAATCTGTCCGTTCTGCTGAGGAGCCGCTGTCGGCTGCTGCGGGCGTTGGCCCGAGGTTGGGATGGAACTCGCGTTGGTGATGACACTCACAGGTGAGGCCACCGCAGCGACTGTAATCACTGGCTCGAAGTCCGGCTTTTCTGAAAGCCGGACTTCCTTTGGGGGTGCGTCTTCACCGATTGAAGTCCGGCTAACAGAGCTAAGCCGGACTTCCGACTTCTCGACCTTCTTCGCCGGTCGCTTCGCAGCAGCTTGCTTGGTGGCAGGCCGCTTCGAGGCGGGCTTGGAAGAAGCGTCGCTCTTGCTGGCCGTCGTTTTCTGGGTGGCCTTCTTCGGCATGTCAGTCTCACCACTTCATTAGACGACCGCTGGGATTGTCCCATCTCGGATCGAAGCCTGACGCGCAAGCGAAGGTTCCGTTCCTGAGCCAGCTTCGCTTGCGCGTCAGGCTTCAATAGGTACGCTTTTCCCCGCGTTCGCTTTAGGAGGCCGAACTCTTGTCAGCCTTGAGCTTTGGCAGGATGGCGACGAGTTCCTCGTGCGGACGAGGAATCACTTGCACGCTGACGACTTCGCCAATCTTCGCGGCGGCGCTGGCACCGGCGTCGATGGCAGCCTTCACGGCGGCGACATCACCGACCACAAAGACCGTGACCAAGCCGCTGCCGACCTTGTCCCAACCGATCATCTTCACGTTGGCCGACTTGAGCATCGCATCGACGCCCTCGATCAGGCAGACCAAACCCTTGCACTCCAACATTCCCAACGCTTCGTTCGCCATGACTGTTTTCCCCTCATCAAGATCAAGAAAGAACCGAAACTGTCGTTGCTCGATAGCCATAAGCTGGTAGCTCTAAGCGGTTAGCTTTTAGCTGTAAGCTCAAACCCAAAACCGTCTGATCACTCGTCCACTTTCGTAGGGTGGGCTGTGCCCACCAATCTGCGTCAATTTGTGGTGGGCACAGCCCACTCTACCCGTCTCGCTTCCTGCTTCCTCTGCCTTGCTAATAGCTAATAGCTAACCGCTTCCCCGCTTCCTCAATGCTGCTCACACGCACAGGCGTGCGGCTTGATCAACTCGACATGCGTTGCTGCTGGCAGGTTGACCGCGTTCCCTTCGTCGGTGTCGAGGTGAACTTCGAGCTTCACCTTGGCATCGCCTCGCACGGCTAGGTCTTCGAGGACTGTCGTGCAGGAAGGCGATTCGATGCGGAGGTGCATCCGATCACCGTTCTTCACGCCGTACTGTTCCATGTCGGCGGGACTCATGTGGACATGCCGCATCGCGCGGATGACCCCTTGTTTCAACTCGACGACTCCGGCGGGACCGACCAGCACGCAGCCCGGCGTGTCGTGGTGATCGCCACTGATTCGGATCGGTGCGTCGATTCCGAGCGAGATCGAATCGGTGAAAGCCAGCTCGACTTGGGTCGGTCGGCACGGCCCGAGAACTCGCACTTCAGGCAGCATCCGCTTGCGAGGCCCGACCACCATCACGGTCTGTTTGGCCGCGAAGAAGCCGTCTTGATAGAGCCACTTCATCGGCTCGAGCGTCGCACCCTTGCCGAACAGAATTTCAACGTGTTCTTCGGAGAGATGGACGTGCCGCGCCGAGATGTTCACCACGAGCGGGTTCCGTTCGGGAGCCGCACTCACCGGAGCGGCCTGCGCGGGCGAGACTCCAAGCTGCTTCTCCAGCACCGCGCGAACCACTCGCTCGATATCGGTTCGACTGTATCCCTCGGTCAATGTTGTCATTGCACTGTCCGTATTTTGTAGGGCGGGCACTGCCCACCATTCGGTCGATACAAAGCGGTGGGGAGTGCCCACCCTCCAATTCACTCGATTTGGCCTGACTTCGTGGGGTAGGTTTGCAACCTGCCCGTCAATTCTGGTTGCGATGAAATCAGGAAACGAAACAGGTGACGGGCAGGTTGGAAACCTACCCCACGTCGGCAATCGTCAACTCAATCCCCACGCCGCGAATGATCTCGCGCCACGAGTCACTCAGCCCCGCATCGACGATCATCCGTGTCACCTTCGACAGTTCGCAGAGGTGAGCCAGCGCCGACTTCCCGAACTTGCTGCTGTCTGCCACAACCCAAACCTCTTCGGCCGCTTCGAGCATCATCCGCTCGCATTGCACGAGCAGCGTGTTGCTGTTGAAGAGACCTTTCTCCGTGATGCCACCCGTCCCCATGATGACGCGCGGCACATGCACTTCGCGCAGGGCCGACTCGGCCAGCGGTCCCAGTGCCACGCCCGTTCGCGGGTACAGATAGCCTCCAATCAAAATCAGTTCGATGTTCGGCTGTTGAGCCAGCAGGTTGGCGATCGGCAGTGAATTGGTCACGACCTGCAGCGCCTTGCCCACCAACTCCCGAGCCACTTCCAGCGTCGTCGTTCCGCCGTCGAGCAGGATCGTTTCGCCGGGCTGAATCAGGTCGGCGACCACTTTGGCGATGGCCTGCTTCTCTCGACTGGCACTCCGAAACCGCTCCTCGAACGGCGTGATCGACTCCCCGGTATAGGCGGCTCCTCCGCGCGTTCGCCGAATCTGTCCAATTCCGTCAAGATATTCCAAATCCCGTCGCACCGTGGACTCACTCGCCCCGAGACGAGTCACCAGTTCTTGCAGCGACGCAAACCCATTCTGTTCAATCGCCTGAAGAATCTCGTCTCGTCGCTGATCGAGAATCATGGTCATGCTGCACTTCCCTGAGATTCATCCGCTCAGACGCTCATTCATCCGTGTCCCACAAAGTTATCCCAGACTACCGTCAATCGTGAGAATTGCAATCAACTTCAGTCACAATAGGTCATTCAAGTGAATGATAATCGCCACTTCAGTGACATTTTCTGCGTGCCACCAGATCGCTGCTGAAGGCGTTGCAAAAATACAACACGGCTAGAACCGTGCGGCCGAGCGATCCTATTCCATGCCATTTTCTTCGTCTTCGCGACCGTCACAGTCGCACAAACCGAAAAACCCTTCTCAACGGGCAGTGTCAGTGGAAAGAAGCCGTGTTGAGTCAGATCGGTTCAAGCGATACCTCGCACGGCCGAGGCTGACACTAACCCGAAGCGTAAGCGAGGAACGCATCACACTTCCTCGTTTACACTTCGGGTTAGTGTGCCGCAGCGACAAAGGAGTCAGCCTTGACCGCGCGAGGTATCGTTCGCGCAACTGCTCGGCACACTGTCGCGCATCCGTTCGAGGACCTGCTCGAATGAGGATGGCAACTCGTGGAACGCATCGCTGCACGGGATGTTGTGATCGCGAGTCGATCATTCGCACAGGCGATTCGCAGAGTCTTGCCGGGTTCCGACAAAGCACGTAGACTCGGCCCGCCTTGCCTGGTCCTCGCTGAAAACGAGTCGCGACTTTGTGTGGAACAAGTTGCGAACGAGGCCGTGGGACGCGGTCAAGGCAACCACACGGCACACCATTCGGAAGGGAGACGCGGATGCGGGGGCGACTGCTGGTTTTGACGCTGTTCGTAACACTGGGTTTGAGCTTGCTTGCCCAGCCTAGCGGCGTGTTTGTTCGGTCGGCTCACGCGGCGACCGAGGACGAATACTTTGAGTTGATGAAGCTGTTCGTGGACACGTTCGAGCAAATCGATCGCAACTACGTGAAGCCGGTCGATCGCCGCGAGTTACTCGACGCGGCCATGCGTGGAATGGTCCTCAAACTCGACCCGTATTCGTCGTACATCGACACTTCAGAACTCAAGCAGTTCAACGAGTCGGTCGAGCAGGAGTTCGGCGGCATTGGGATCCAAGTGACAGTCGATCCGAAGACGCGACAGTTGATGGTGATGGTCCCGATCTCGGGCACTCCCGCTTACAAGGCCGGAATGCGGGCGGGGGATCGGATCATCGAGATCGACGACAAAATCACCGCCGATTTCCCGGAAGGCCGCGAGATGGACTCCGCCGTCAAGTTGATGCGTGGCAAGCCGGGTGAAGTCGTGAAGCTCAAGATCCAGCACAAAGACGAAGCCGAACCGATCTCGCTGGAACTGACGCGCGCGATCATCAAGACCCCGACGGTCCTCGGCGATCACTACGACAAAGAGGGCAACTGGGTCTATTTCCTCGAAGGGGAAGACAAGATCGGCTACGTCCGCTTGACCAGCTTCGCCCGCAACAGCACGGAAGAAATTCACGACCAATTGGAGCGGCTGAAGAAGGACGGCATGAAGGCCTTGATCCTCGACCTGAGGTTCAATCCCGGTGGGCTGCTCACGGCCGCGACCGCGATCTCCGACTTCTTCATTGAGAGTGGAGTCATCGTCAGCACCAAAGGCCGCAACACCGACGAGCACGTTGTCAAAGCGAAGAAGCCTGGCACCTATAGCGGCTTCCCGATGGTGGTGCTCGTCAACCGCTACAGCGCATCGGCCAGCGAGATCGTCAGTGCCTGCCTACAAGACCACAAGCGAGCGATCATCGTTGGGGAACGGACGTGGGGCAAAGGAAGCGTTCAAAACGTGATCGAACTCGAGGGAGGCAAGAGCGCCCTCAAACTGACCACCGCGAGCTATCACCGCCCGAGCGGCAAGAACATTCATCGCTTCCCCAAGGCGACCGAGAAGGATGAATGGGGCGTCATGCCCGATGCGGGCTTTGAAGTGAAGTTGTCCGACGATGAGATGACCAAACTGTTCGATGCCCGCCGCGAACGGGAGATCATGCGACTCGATGGCACGTTCCCGAAGGGCGACTTCGTGGACGGACAGCTTGCCAAGGGAGCGGCTTGGTTGAAAGAACAACTCACCGCCAAGAAGCCCGACGGCGATAAACCGGCCGACGCCGAGAAACCTGCTGAAGAGACCGACAAGCCCAAAGTCGAAGAAAAGCCTGTCGAGAAAAAGGAGGGAGCCAGCCTTCCTTCGCGTCTCGGGCGGCAGTTCGTCGAAGCGTTCCTCGAATGGCAGAGAGTTCAAATTGGACAACCGTCGCGCGCTGTCTGACCGCGTTCCTCGATCACGCAGCCGGGACAAGTTGTCCCGGCTCTTTTTGTTTTGAGGCCGAACTGTGTCTGAGTCCCCTTCCCTTCGCCGCTTGCTCCTCGCGATCGAGTCTTCGTGCGATGAGACTGCGGCGGCGGTGATCGACAGCGAGCGGCGAGTCCTCTCGAACGTCGTGGCGACTCAGCACGAATTGCACGAACGGTTCGGTGGCGTTGTTCCCGAGATCGCCTCGCGGGCGCATCTCGAACGAATTCTGCCGGTGATCGACGAGGCGTTAAAGAAGTCGGGCGCGAGTCTCTCTGACATCGGCGCGGTGGCCGTCGCGACGCATCCCGGTTTGGTCGGTTCGCTGTTGGTGGGACTCACCGCCGCAAAGACGCTCGCGCTGGTTCTCGATGTGCCACTTCTTGCGGTGAACCATATTGAGGCTCATCTGTACGCTTGTCGGATGGCAGCGGGGCGCGATGTTTTTCCGGCGGCTGGACTGGTGGTCAGTGGCGGTCACTCGAACCTGTATGACTGTCGCTCGCCGGTTGAGTTCGATCTGCTCGGTTCAACGACCGACGACGCGGCGGGCGAAGCGTTCGACAAGGTGGCTCAGATTCTGGGACTCGAATATCCCGGCGGACCACTGATTGAGAAGATCGCGGCGACAGGCAACCCGCGTGCGTTTTCGTTTCCGCGCACGTTCCTCAAAGACGAGCGACTCGACTTCAGTTTCAGCGGCCTGAAGACGGCGGTGTTGTACGCGGTGCGAGGCACTCCCGGCGCACGGAATCCACCGCCACTTCCGGCGATGACGCCTCAACGAACGGCCGACATCGCCGCCAGCTTTCAAGCGGCGGTCATTGAGGTCCTCGTCGGAAAGTGCGATCAGGTGTTGCAGCAGACCAGACGGAAGACGCTGCTCGTGGGCGGGGGAGTCGCCGCAAACACACTGTTGCGTGAGCGGCTTCAACAACTGGCCAGCCACCGTCAGATTGAACTCATCATCGCGCCGCGCGAGTACTGCACTGACAACGCCGCGATGGGTGCGCTCGGCTGGGAACTGTGGGAGCGAGAAATGTTCTCACCGCTCGACATGGATGTTCTGCCGGGGTTGGTCAGGAAACGCGCGACGACAGGTGAGAGGCGACTCCCACACCCACCCGAAGCGTGAGCTTTGAAGTTGCGCAGTTGCGTTTCGAAGTAGCTGAATTCGCAAGAATTCAGCCTTTTCGGCACCTGCGAAGCCCCTGAGTTCTTGCGAACTCAGCTACA
>JAYTGQ010000167.1:0-2502 GCA_043733345.1 Schlesneria sp. | reverse complement strand
ACACGCGCTGCCGAATCAGTTCTTCGCCGCATCCCCTTCTTCGACCGTGTGCTCGATCAACTCCGGATCACGATGATCGACGAAGCCCCGCGCAAACCGGGCGATGATCCCCGACCGGGCCTCGACTTCCCGCAGCAGCAGACCGCCGGCATCCGAAGTGATCGCCCCGCCGTCAAATCGGGCGACCACTTCGCGCCGCCCCAACCCTTGAAACACATACGAATCGACTTGCAGCTCACGCGACTCGACCTGACACTCTGTCTGCACGGGACCGCCTCCGTTCGGGTGTGAAATTCCATTTCCGCACCGGACTTACGCTCGCGGAGGCCCCCGTGTTCGCCAGCAGGGTGAGAGATGCGGGCTAGCAGCCTGTTGAAAAAGGGCTGTAGGGTGGGACCAGCGGCGCTTCGCCGCGCCGGCCCACCATGAAACACAGCGGTCTCCGATGGTGGGCCAGCGCTCGAAGCGAACTGGTCCCACCCTACTGCGGATTTTCAACAGGCTGCTAGCCCCTTGCCGCTCAAGCGATGAATGACAACGTGAGTGCCATTGGGCTAACGGCGCCAGTCGATGCGATTGAAGAGCGCCAGCAGCTTGTCGCCGCGCGGGCAGTTCAGTTGTTGGACGTGGGCGATGCGACCTCGCAAGTGCGCGGTGAAGTCTTCGACCTGATCTAGGTTCTGGGTGGACGGGCCGAGACGCACGCAGTTGGTCAGCGTCGCCTTGAGACGATCAAACTGGTCTCGCGCGACATTGGGTTTTTCGTTGACGACCACTCCCGCGATCGACTGCCTTTGGTGTGCTCGCAGCACGCGGCGTTTGGCCGTGTTCACACGGAATCGCTCGCCACGAATGATCTGCTGCACAAGCGGGATGAGTACGCGCAGGCCACTCGCTAATTCTTGTGGTCCCGAGATTGCGAGGTCGTCGGCGTACCGCGTGTAGGTCGCACCGAATGACTTGGACAACCCAGCCAGTCGCAGGTCGAGACGATACGCGGACAAGTTTGCCAGCGCGGGGGAGGTCGGTGCGCCTTGAGGGAGGTGGCGTCGCAGGTAGGGCTCGAAGGCATAGGGATCACGGTCGGGAAAGGCCATGTTGCCGGGAATGGCCGACGTGGTCAGTAACCCCAGCCAGATGGCCGCTTCGCGCGAGTAACCGACCGCACGGAACAACGCCACTACGCGCGAGAAACCAACGGTCGCGTAGAAGTTCGACAGGTCCAGCTTCACGAGCGTCGCGTGTCCAACGTGTGGCTTGGCATTCGTCACGATCGACCGTCCTATAACAAACCCGTGCGCGGCCGAGTGCGTCGGAATGTGGTCGAGAACCTCGCGCAGAATCTTCACCTGAGCCTGCTTCAACAATTGCTTCGGTGACTCGATCAATCGCCAACCGCCCGACTTCTTCTTGAGCCAGCGGAAGTGGTAGTGAGCTTGCTCGAGATTGTTCGGACGCCCGGCGGTGAAACGATGGACCAACCACGCGATCTTCTTCAGCGGAATGCCAAGCCAGTCCGCCAATTGCTCGGGAGTGTGGAATACCGGGAGACCGCGGGCCTGCAATCTCGCCTCATCGCCATCTTGGCTGAGATCGAGATGTCGCCCGGTCCCGGATCCAAACCGCGCGTAGCGATAGGGAACCGCGCCAGTCACTTCGACAAACGTCGCATGCGACTGGCGAGCGTCATGGCGTGACTGGTCCCTGAATGTGGGAGTCAGTTTTGGGCGTGTCTGCAATTTCTTGCGAGGGCGAATTGCGGGGCTGGAAGTGGACGCGGATTTCGTCGGCGGTTGCGAGGCGACTGACTGCGAGTCGCATTCTATTGGTTGCTGGGAAACTCGATCGGCGGATGACTCCGGCGACCTCTCGAAATTTTGTCCCTCGTTCGGACGAGATGACGCTTGAGAAGCCCAATCATCGCGCGGCTCCGCACTCCAACCGAGCCAGCGGAACAACCAACCGAAAAACCCCATGAGGCCACATCCCGAGAGACGCGAGAAACTCACCGCTGAATCGCAGGAGCCTCGCCGACTTCACGAGGCCCGGCCTCGCGACAGTTCCGATTGAATATCGAACGATTGGAACCAGAGAACAAAAAACGCTGACCCGTGGGCCGCACAACCGATCCCGTAGCGAATTGGCTCGTCGGTACCGTCTGCCGACGATGCCAATTCACACCACGAATCTCGAACAACACGGCGACCGCGGGGTAACCCCGCAGCATTCGTCACGCCCCGTGAAGGGGGACGAATCGAGCTTGTGCGACCCACAGGCCAGCGGGCGACATCGTAGCCGCAGGCACGGAGCGAGCAAAGGCGGGTTTGAAGATGTCATGGCCCTGCTGGAAAAAACTTTGCTGGAAGTCCGGCTTTTCTGAAATCCGGACTTCCAGCCGTGGTGTGGTACGCCTGGCATGGCGAAGGACTTGTGGGGTGAAAGTCCCCTGTACGAGAACGAAGGTCTGAAGGTAGGCAGGATCCCAACTGTGACTCCGATCGA
>JAYTGQ010000166.1:0-17609 GCA_043733345.1 Schlesneria sp. | reverse complement strand
GAAAATAGAAGCCTGAAGCGCGAGCGAAGGATTTCTGAGCCTAATTCGTCCGCATTTGCGACATCCTTCGCTCGCGCTTCAGGCTTCTATTCCCTTTTTCAACAGGCGGTGAAACGACGCGAAATCAGTGCTTCAGAAGCGGGGTGGAATCATGCTGGTGTTGACGGCCAAAGGCGCGAAAGCGGAGGAGACTTGGAAGCGGCGGCTACCCCAGGGGGAGCGGTTGCGTCTCGGTCGCAAACCCGAGCAGGGCTGGTCGTGTGAGTGGGACAAACAGATCTCTCGTGAACATGTCGAGTTGGTGGTACGCGATCACGAACTCGAAGTGCGGCGCATCGAAGGGGCTTCCAATCCCGTGCTATTTCAGGGGAAGGACACTCCCAAATTCACGTTGTTGGCGGGGCAGGAATTCAAGATTGGGCAGACCACGTTCCAACTCATGCACGTCGATGCGCCGGATGAGTTGGTGTTGGGGACGTATCGCATCACGAGACCGATTTCCAACGGGCCGCGCGGCACGGTGAGACTCGGCACGAACGCCTCGTCGGGGCGGACGATCGTCTTGAAAGTGCTGGATGATGCGCGGACGATTCATCCCGCGTTCTCGGCCCGTTTCTCAAAGCTGGCCGGTCGCCTGCCGACACTCAACAACGGCAATCTGATTTCGGTTTACGAAGCCAGTGTCCGCGACGGTCGGCTGTTCATCGCAGAAGAACACGTCCCCGGACACGATCTCGGCAAGTACCTGGCCAAGGCGGGGCCGCGTTCGGTGCGGCAGTCAGTCGAACTGATCAAGCCCGCCGTCCGCGCGTTGCAGTACCTGCACGAACAGAAGCTGGCGCATCTCAATCTCAAGCCGACGAACGTCCTCGTCCACACCGTTGGCACGGTCAAGCTGACCGACATCGGGCTGTCGCAACCCATCGTCGAGACGCCTCCCGAACCGCGCGAGGACGGTTCGATGGCCGATCCGTTCGCGGACTACCTCGCGCCGGAACAGGCCGCCAATTTCGCGACGGCCGACATTCGCAGCGACATCTATTCGCTCGGTTGCCTGTGGTACGAGCTACTCACTGGCAGCCCGCCGTTTTTCGAGGGAGGTCGTGCGGCAAAGCTGAAGGCACACGCCGAGAAGCATCCTCCCGATCCGCGCAAGAAGGCCGATGTGACACTCGAAGCACTCGCCACGCTGTACCGCATGTTGTCGAAGTCGCCCGCCGACCGATTCCAGACACCCGCCGAACTGCTGAAGATTTTGGACAAGACCACGGTCGCGGGGATGTCCGTGACGTGCGCCAATTGCCAGAAGGTCTACAAGATCGACGCGAAGTCTTCCGGTAAAGTTCTCAAGTGCAAAGAGTGCGGCTCGCCCATCCGCGTCCCGACGGTGTTGTGAATGCTCACAGCTTCAATTGAATGAAAGAAAATGGACAACACCAAGCAATTCACGGCCCTCCTCGACAATGCGACACTCGGTCGCGTCGAGCGGATGCGGATGCTGCCGATGCGGCGGCGCACGAACCGCAGTCGCGGCGAACATCTCGCTGGCAAGGGCGGGACGAGCACCGAGTTCAACGACTACCGCGACTACGTGGCGGGCGATGACATGCGGAACGTGGACTGGAATATCTTTGCCCGGCTGAACCGGCCTTATGTGAAGCAGTACCGGCACGAAGAAGAGATGCACGTGGTCGTCCTCGTCGATGCTTCTGCCTCCATGCAATTCGGCGACAAATTCGAGCGAGCCAAGCAAATCGCTGGGTGTTTCGCCGTGATGGGGCTGATGAACATCGAGAAAGTCAGTCTGTTTGCCTGCCAGCACGCGGGGCAGACGCCGCTGATCTCGCCGCCGTGTACCGGGCGGATGAGCATGAAGCGCGTCTTCGCATTCTTGGAGTCGATTCCGCCCGGTGGCGACTTCCCAATTGAAGAGGCTGTTGAAGCGGTGTTGCGGCAGCATCGAGGGCGCGGGATCGCGGTGTTGCTGTCGGACTTCCTGACGTTCGGGGCGCTGGAGCGTCCGATGAACATGCTGTTCAGTGCGGGATTGGAAGTCTTCGGCGTGCAGCTTCTCAGCAGCATCGAACTCAACCCGGAACTGACCGGCGACCTGCGGTTCGTGGATGCTGAGAACGGGATGACGCTGGATGTCTCGTCGGTGGGCGATCTGCTCGGGTTCTATCACGAGCACCTGAACGGATTGCAGGAACATCTCTCGACGCTCTGTCGCCAACGGAGCGGCCGGTTCACGTGCCTCGACGCGGCGACGCCGATCGACACGATCATGTTCGACGTTCTGAAGCGGAAAGGATGGGTGCAATGAGGAAGGGGAATTGCAAATTGGTAATTGATAATTGCAAATTGATAAATGAAGACGGAGAGCAAGGTCGCCTACTCACCACGCGCCACCACATCGCGTCCGCTCGACACGATCATGTTCGATGTGTTGAAGCGGAAAGGATGGGTGCAATGAGGACGGGGAATTGCAAATTGGTAATTGATAATTGCAAATTGATAAATGAAGACGGAGAGCAAGGTCGCCTACTCACCACGCGCCGCCACATCGCGTCCGCCTTCGCCTTCCATTTAAAAATTTGCAATTACCAATTTGCAATTAGAAATTTCTTCGTCTTTCTGAAAGCCCCCCTCACCCTAGCCCTCTCCCCGCAAAGCCGGGGCGAGGGGACAAGACGGGGAACCACACGATGACTTTGCCCGGCTTCTCCGCGCTCCTCAACGCGTGGTGGTTCCTACTGCTGATCCCGTTGATCGTCTTCTACTTTCTGAAGCTGCGACGGCCGCGCGTGGAGATGCCGTCGCTGGCTCTGTGGCGGCAGGTCATCAGCGATCAGCGGGTCAATTCGCCGTTCCAGAAGTTCAAACGAAATTTTTTACTGCTGCTGCAAATCCTGATGTTGTGCTGCCTCGTGTTGGGAGCGATGCAGCCGTACTTGTCGAGCGGGGCGCAGCGGGCGAAGTATTTACCGGTGCTGATCGACACGTCGGCCAGCATGGCGGCGCTCGATGTGGCGGGTGGCCAGTCGCGACTCGATGAGGCGAAGGCAAAGATCGGCAAGCTGATTGAAGACCTGTTGCCCGACCAGCGGCTCTGTTTGATTGCCGTGAATTCGACGGCCCGCAAGTTGACTGACTTCACCGACAACAAGCGGCTGCTGCGCGAAGCCCTCTCACAGCTTGAGGTCTCGCATGTGCCGAGTCGTCTCGAAGATGGGTTCCGTCTGGCGCAGGCGCTGTCGCGTGCGTTCCCGATTGAATCGGTGATGCTGCTGTCCGACGGGAATGTTCCGACCGATGTGGAGTTCGAGTTGCCGTTCAAGCTGAATTACCAGCGGCTCGGTTACGGCGGAGCGAACGTGGGGATCGTGGACTTCAACGCGCGGCGGTCGAAGAGCGGTTGGGATGTCTTCGCGCGGATCGAAGGAACGAAGCAGCCGGAGGGTGAGAAGGGTCCGCCGACCGCGAAGACGCTTTGTGAGTACCAACTGTTTCAGAACGGACAGACGATCAAGCAGGAGTCGGTTTCGATTGACAATGGCAAGGCGGAACGGCTGGTCTTCAAAATCTCGACCGATATTGCCGTGTCGCTCGAACTGCGTGTGAAGCCGGACAGTTTCGATTCGCTGGAAGCGGACAACGTCGCGTTCCTCGACCTGCCGAAACCGAGGCCACTCGCGGTGTACTGCCCCGAGAGCATGGAGTCGTTTCGGAACGCACTGGCCACGATCCCCGACCTCAATCTCTACCCGAGTGGCGAGCCGACACCAGCGGCCGTCGATCTGAAGTTCGCAGATGGACCGATCTCAACGGGACCGCCCGCGCGCGTGTCGTTCAATGTCGGGTACGTGCCCGATGAAATCGCATCGCTGCTGGAGGTCGAGCCGGGGCTGGCTGAGATCGTCGACTGGCAACGCACGGCTCCGCTGCTCCAGCATGTGCAACTCCTCGACGTGCAGATTGGCGATCAGCCCAAGCTGTTGAAGAAGGCCACCGAACGGGACTTTGAACTGGCGGGATATGAGATACTGGCACAGTCGCGCACCGGCCCACTGATCTTGGAGAAACCGAATGAGGCCGGGACCGAGTTTCACTTCGTCTTCCATCCCGACCGCTCGTCACTCGTCTATCGCGTCGGCTTTCCGATCCTGATCCAGAACGCGACGCAAGTCGCCCTGCAACGCGCGGCTCTGTCTGAAGCGAAGGGGACGCCCACGGGATCGTTGCCGACGCAGAAGCTGCTGGCCGACACCAACTACACGGTGACGGGGCCGCACGGATTCACTCAGACCACGAAGAGCGACAGCAATGGTTTCTTGAGTGGCATCGAAGCGCCGTTCGTCGGACTCTACGAAGTGACAGGGGGAGCGGAACCGATTCAGGTGGGGATCAGCCTGATGGCGTCGCGCGAGTCCTCACTGGTCTCCGTTGAAAAGCTGCAATTCCCCGAGGTATCGGTCGCGGCGGCGGAGACTACCGTGAAGGGCGATCAACCGTTGTGGGGCTGGTTCGCGCTGGCGGGCCTCGCGTTCCTGGTACTGGAATGGTGGTACTTCCAGAAGAAGCCGAGCGGGGTGCCGGGATGACTCGTTTTCCCGAACGTCGCGCTGGACTTCTGAGCGGGGTGGCGTCAGCCCCCCGGTTTCTTGGCGTCGGCCCGTCTTCTGTGGAGCATTCGCTCCGCGAATGCACGGCATTTGCGGAGCGAATGCGCCACAGAAGAGGCAGGGGGCTGACGCCGCCCCGCTCGGAAGAACGGAAGAGGGCTGACGCCCAAGAGTCACGCATTGGATTCTCGCTGCTGGTGTGGCTCGTCTTCGGCCTGCTCTCCGTCGCGCCCGCTGTCGCGCAGCAGAAGCCCGTCGCGGATCGGTTGATGGAGATCGAGCAGTCCACGATTCAGCCGCCGGTGGGAGTGGGGCGACCGATCCCGACGTGGTGGGACGTGAGAGTCAAAGGCACGGCCCTCGTCGAAGGGCGGTTCGAGTTCGTGGTGCGGCACGATGGCAACGTGCTGGCCACGCTCACCACTGAGGAGCTCGCACTGACCGGGCCGCAACAGCGGATTCGCGTCGTGCTGCCGCCGGTCGATGACCCGCTCGGAATCGATCAGTTGCAGGTGGACGCGGTGTTCCGAGGTCGCAGGTTCACTGAGGGCCTTGGGCGGCATGTGGTGCGTGTGGCGAAGGTTTCATCGCGCACGTTTGTCGCCCTGACCTCGATCTCTCGAATCAGCCCGAAGCGGTCGATCCAACGCGATCAGGTTCTGAAGCGGCTGGCGTTTGAATCGCTCTCCGTCGCGGACCTCGATGAAAAAGTGCAGACGGTGTTTGCTGCGCTCGAGCCGAATGATCTGCCGCAGGAACCGCTCGCGTATTGCGCGTATGACTTGGTCGTGCTGTTCGGCCCCGAGTTTCGAGCGCTCAAGAAACCGCACCTCGAAGCGCTGACAACGTGGGTCCGCGCGGGAGGCAGCGTGTACGTCGAACCGACCGGCGTGCTGGAGCCGTATCACGTCGAGTTCCTGCGCGGGCTGACAGCGACGGACGAACGCGGTCTCGTGTTTCAAGCGGACTCGAAGGGGCGGCTGATTCCCGGCACGATCTGGGAGGATGATCGCGTCTTCACGACGAAAATCGGCTTGGGCCGCGCTGTCCTTCGTGTGGAAGAGGAAGAGTCCGAGTCCAAGCCCGACTTTGAAAGCGAAACGTGGCGTCGCGCGGTGGCGACCTTATGGCAGCTTCGTCATGAACACGTCGAGGCCGTGGTCAAACAGGGGCGTTTAGCGCCCGTCATTTCACCTCATTTTAAACTGCTGCAAGACACCGGCTCGTTGCCGAAGGGGACGATCCTCGGAGTCGATGGTGGTTTGACGGGGACATCGGTGGTCAGCATCGACTCCAATGCAGACGGTCTCAGCGATCACAAAATTGTGGTCAACGAGGGCATGGTCCAAGCGGGCGGTGGCGGAGGCAATTCGTTGGGACTGAAGCTGCTGACTTCCACCAGTGAGTTGCTGGAACGATTGATGCCCAACGGGGTGCGAATGGTGCCGCTGTGGTTGCTCGGCTTCATGCTGCTGAGTTTCGTGGTGGTGATCGGGCCGGTCGATTACTTGGGCCTCGGGATGCTGAAGGCTCGCAAGTACACCTGGGCCACGTTTCCTGCGGCCACGATTCTGGTGACGGCTCTCACTGTCTGGATCTCGAACTCGTACATGTCAACGGCAGAGGCGCGACGCGGACTGGTGCTGTGCGACATTGGCGACGATGACTCGGTCGTGAGAACGAACCGGTTCGAGCTGCTCTTTCTTTCGGCGTCGCGCGCCGTGCAGACCGACATCAAAAAGGGACTGTTCTCACCACTGGCCACGACGACGGCGATGGATGCCCTGTACCAGCAGTACGGTCAGTACGGAGTGGCCGTCACGCAGCGCGGGCTGCGATCAGGGATCGACGCGCCGGGAGGCCATCGGTCTCCGCCGCATCTGACCGGTCGCATCCCGATCGAATACACCGCGACGCAATACGTGGCGAAGTGGACTCCCCAACTGAATCGGCTGTTCTCGCTCCCCCTGTCCTCGAATACCGGTGCGACCGACGAGCCGCGTGTCGATTGGAAGACCCTCGTGGAGGGACAGATCACGCTGTCGTCGCTCGATGGACATGCGATTTCCAGCGAACTGAGCGCGCGGGTGAGGACACAGTTCGGGACCGATGCCGCCGTCGCCTGTTTTGGTCCGCGCGGGCGCTGGGCCTTCGACCGCACCGCGCTGTGGCAGTCGAATGGCCAGTCGTCGGTGGACCTGTCGATGATGTCGCAGCAGCAGATTCAACAGCAGTGGGTACAGCAGGCCTATCAGCGGCAATTGCAGGCCCCACAGATGCAGAGCTACACCAACGCCCAACTCCCGGCGGATGTCGAGCAACAGGCGGGGTTGTTCCGCTGGCTCTATCAGAACTCGGTGGCCGTACCACGCGGGCTGTTCGGGTTGGTCTCGGGGATCGCACCGAAAGGCGGCCCCGATCTCGACGACCTGCCGATCTACGATCCCACCGACACCACGCACGCGCTGCTGATCGTCATCGTCCCGCGCGGTGATGACCTCATCATCTATCGCAAGCTCGTGAAGTGCGGCGAGTGAATTCGCACCAGTTCCCAAGGAACCTCTTCGTGAATCGACTGCCACCCGTGATGGTCTTGCTCGTGTTTTCTTCGGGCCTGTTCGTGGTCCCGTCCGACGGAGTGGCTCAGGACTTGATGCCGCCACCGCCGGTGATTTCCGCCGCTGATGTGCCCCCTGCAACTGCCGTTCACACGCACGGGCCGAAGCTGGGCGAGCAGATCTCGTCCTTGTCGGTCGCTCCGTTTGCGCTCCTGCTCCTCTGCATCGCCCTCTTTCCGCTGGCGAACCCGCACTGGTGGGAGCACAACCGCAACAAGGGAATCATCGCGACAGTACTTGGAGTTCCGGTCGTGCTGTACCTGTTGCAGTTTGACGGCGCGGGGGCGCACGCACTGGAGCACGCCGCCAAGGAATACGGTTCGTTCTTGATGCTGCTCGGCTCGCTGTTTGTCATTAGTGGCGGCGTTTATGTGCGCGGGACGTTCCACGGTTCGCCACTGGTCAACACGCTGTTCCTCGCGTTGGGGGCTTGCGTGGCGAGCTTTGTCGGGACGACGGGCGCTTCAATGCTGCTGATCCGTCCGTTGCTGCGAGCCAACGAAAAACGCAGCCGCGTCACGCATGTGGTTGTCTTCTTCATCTTCATCGTGTCGAACTGCGGCGGCCTGTTGACACCGCTCGGTGATCCACCGCTGTTCCTCGGATTTCTGAAAGGCGTGCCGTTCGAGTGGACGCTGCAACTGTGGAAGCAATGGGCGTTCGTCAACGGGGTGTTGCTCGTGGTGTTCTTCATTTGGGATTCGATCGCCATTCGCCGCGAAGCCCGTTCCTCGGTTGAGGCGATCACGCTGGAAACGCCGCAGTCACCCGAACCATTTGGGATCGAGGGGCTGCACAACTTTGTTGGCCTCGCCGGAATCGTCGCAGTCATCTACTGCGCGGGGCAGGCTTATGGAGCGGCGGCGCTGAACAGCGTGCTGTCGTGGGGCAAGGCGGGTGAGTGGCCCTACGGTGTGCAAGAGGGCTTGATGGCGCTGGTCGCTGTCGTTTGCTACGGCCTCACCACCAAGTCGATTCGTGAGCAGAACCGCTTCGGATTCGGCCCGATCATCGAAGTGGCCGTCCTGTTTGCAGGCATCTTCGCCACGATGATCCCCGCACTGGCGCTGCTGAACGTGCATGGCAAGAGCCTCGGGATCGAGTCTCCCGCGCAGTTCTTCTGGGCCACGGGCATTCTGTCGAGCTTCCTCGACAACGCCCCGACCTATCTGACGTTCGCGGTGACCGCCTGCGGGATTCACAACATCAACACCGAGGAAGGCAAGTACCTCGCCGAGTTCCTCGCGCTCCCCGCCGCTTCGGGCGCGGCCGAAATCCTGGCTGCCATCAGTTGTGGTGCGGTCTTCATGGGAGCCAACACGTACATCGGCAACGGCCCGAACTTCATGGTCAAAGCGATCGCCGAAGAGAACAACGTCAAAATGCCCGGCTTCTTCGGCTACATGGCCTACTCGTGCGGCATCCTGATCCCGATCTTCATCGCCGTGACGTTCGTGTTCTTTCGGTGAGCGATCGACTCGTAGGATGGGCACTCCTGCCCGTCCGGCTTTGGTTTTGAAGAGCGGACGGGCAGGAGTGCCCATCCTACGCTCACCTCACCGGCGGCAACCGCCCGCCGCGTTCGATGAACTTGGTGGCGAGGCCCGCGCCGCGCACCGGCAGGATCACGGCGTCGTTTTTCATGCCGCTGTAGCTCACCGTGTCGCCCGCCTGTTTGCCGGGGACGGGGATCAGGCGGACGGCACACGGGCGGCGGTTGAGAACGGCGAATGAGACTTGATCGGCGATGATCGCGGCCAGAGTTGCGGCGTCGGTATCGCCCGCGAGGCAGATCAGGTCGAGGCCGTTTGAACCGGCGTTGGCGGCCATGCAGAGTTGGTCGAACGTGAGTGTTCCGGACTGAGTGGCCTGCGCGAGCGCGGCGTCTTCCAAGACCGAGAGCATGATGCGCGAGTAGGCTCCCGCCGAACACGATGCGAACGCGGAGCCGGCTCGAATGGCGTTCAACAACAGGACGAGAGCCGTCGCCGTGCCGGGTGCTCCGACGCGCTCGATGCCCATCAGCGGCAGCAGATCGACCACGCTGTCGTGAGGCCGCAGCGTTGGCGCGAGCGTCACATCGACACTGCCGAACTCGGCACCC
Source organism: Schlesneria sp. (assembly GCA_043733345.1). Classification (GTDB taxonomy): domain Bacteria; phylum Planctomycetota; class Planctomycetia; order Planctomycetales; family Planctomycetaceae; genus Schlesneria. The sequence continues at coordinate 8,265 of JAYTGQ010000166.1, read as the reverse complement.
AATCGTGTGGCGACTTCGCGCCCGACCAGTTCGGCCGTGCGCGTCGCTTGAAACGCGGCGGTTTGAATCGCGGCCGCCAACTCGTGCAACGGTGCTTTTTCATTCAGCAGGCGTTGCTGTTCGAGAGCATGTTGAATGATCGCGGCGGCTCCCACACCAACGTGGACCACCAGATCGCCCCAACCGTCGCCGAGACACGCGCCCGTTAGATGCGGGTGTCCCGTGGCATCGTTCGCCAAGATGGCCAGCTTGGCCGAAGCGTCTCCGCTGCGGTGAGCGGTCGCGGCCGATGTTGCCAGCAGCGTGCGTGCGAGCAGCGCGATCGCCTCCATGTTGACGCCGCTCTCCGTCGTGCCGACATGCACGGCCGCGCGAACGCGATCGGTCTGTGACAGCGCGGCGGGCAGGCTGGCGATCAACTGCTTGGAACTGGCGGTCATGCCGTGCTGTACGTCCGCCGCGAAGCCGCCGATGCGGTCGATGTGCAGATTGGCGGCGGCCCCATCCAGTGTCCGAGCGATGTTCACGAGATCGTCGGCATCGAGTCCCTGAGACACACGGTCGATCGGCGTGACGCACAGCCGTCGCTGCAAGATCGGCACGCCAAACAGCGACGAGACCTCACTACAAGCGGCGGCCAACTTCGCCCCCTTGGTGACGATCCGCTGATAGAGCGACTCACACAACACGTGCAGGCTGCGGTCATGACAGTCTGCGACGTTGATCCCGAGCGTGATCGTGCGCACGTCGAGCGGCAACTGTCGCAGTTGCTGAAGCGCCGAAAAGAAGCTGGTGCTATGTTCCATGATCGGAATGCGGACCTCGTAAAAAAGTGGCTCGAGAGGGTGGATTCGCGCCGGGATCAGGAAAACGGGTAACTCTTCGGGACGACGTTGAAGCCCATCGGTTCCGGGTGAGCCAGTGCGGCGAGGACTCGTCGGTGTTGAAGCGAAACGGTGATGTTGTCGCTCATGAACTCCGCCTCCAGCTCACGTCGCAGTTGCAAGGCATCAATGCCGAGCGGAGCGTTCAGCTCCATTGAGAACAAGAAGGTCCGATCCTCCTCACGCCGCTGCCCCTGCAAATCAACCAGATCGATCCCGTACTGAGCCAAGCGGTGTGCGATGAACCGCAGCACGCCGGGTCGATCCGGCCCCGCGATCGTCAGCACGTAACGCTGCTTGTCCATCGGTTCGTCCACAGACTCGAAGACCTCTTCGTCCGAGGGATCTTTCAATGAGACCTCGGCTCCATACGGGCGGCAGACCGCGCGAATGTGATCGACGATCACGTCGGGGTCACGATTCTCGGGGAACTCGGCGGCCACGATCATGGTGAAGAATTGCCGGATCACCGCCTGACTGACATCCAGCGTGTTGCCTCCGAGTTCATCCAGTGCATTCGCCAGCGCGGCTAGGATGCCGGTTCGATTCGATGCCAACACGGTCAGGATGTAGAGCTTGGCCATGTTCTCTTCCGGGGAGCAGGAGCGGTGGTGAACACTCATCAAGACAAAAGCCCGATACAGGCGGGCGGGAGTATACGTGGAGTTGCTCGCAGACGCATTGACGGACGCCTCGACTGCGACATATATCCGCCGCCACACTCATCGCACTTTGCCCCTCTGTTTCCAAGGTTCCTCGTGAGCCAACCGACTCAAAAATCGCTCACCGCCGCCGAAATTGAAACGCTGCTGCGCGCTGCCCGCGAACGCCTGCCGTCCGTTCGCTCGGATGTGGTCTCCAACGAGCCGCTCGGCCCCGGTGACGTACAGCATTTCCAGAACACAGCGATCTCTAAAACGTTGCTGGCGGAATTGGCGGAAGAGGACGGTCTCGCCGACTTCGCTTGGCCGGGTCTGGAGCTTTCCGCCGACGAGCGTCTCCACCAAGTGGACCAACAATTGGCGGAAGGACTCTCCACGCGCAGTGACTCACTCGGCGCGCCCTCGTCCGTTGCCAACTCCGTCGGCCAGAGTTTCGCGTTTGCGCCGTTCGATCAATCTTCGTCCGCAGTGTTGGCGAGTGGCGTGTCACTGGAGTCGCTGGGCGACATCGAACTGGATATCTCGCTCGAACTCGGCCGCGCGGAAGTCACGATCGAAGAGTTGCTCCAACTGCGAGAAGGCTCAGTCGTCTCGCTCAACAAAGCGGCGGACGAACCGATTGACATCCTCGCCAACGGCCGATTGGTCGCACGCGGCGAAGTGATCGTGGTTGAAGGGAAGTTCGGCGTGCGGCTCTGCGAAGTCATCGGCCAGTAGTCGGGCCGCAAGAAAAAGCATACCCATCGAAGCCTGACGCGCAAGCGAAGGATGCTCGATATCCTCGGCTTCGCTTGCGCGTCAGGCTTCTATTGTCGGTATGACAACTACTGCCGCTCGCCTAATCGGGCATCGCGCCGGATGCCATATCCACCCGCAGCGTCAGCAAGGACGAGCGTTCCCGATGCGAGTCGCCCGAGGCACGCGACCTCGCTCACGCTGCGGGTTGGTGTACCGGTCGTTGCCCGACTCCCAAGACCGCACTACGCTGACACGCGTTGTTCGTTTGGTTCGCCTTCACCGGGAGTTCTCGCCATGTCATCGCCACTTGCTTCGCTCAATCGTCGTGATTTCTTGGCGGCCTCGGCATTGGGAGTGACGGGAATCGTCGGGATGCACACCGCGACGGCAGCGGTCGCTCAAGAGCAGGCTGTTCGTGTGGAAGGAGCCTTGGGGAAGAGGCCGCGTGTGGCGGCGATCAACTCGATTTACCGTTTGCGCTCGCACGCATACCACATTGCCGGTCGGTTCATTCACGGCTACACGCGCAATGGATTTCATCACCAGCCGCCGTTCGAGCTGGTGCGCATGTGGAACCATCAACAGCCCGAGAACGATCTCGGGCCGAGCGTCTGCAAGGCACACGGCATCGAGTTGGCGAAGTCAATTCCCGAGACACTCGGTGGGAAGAATGGACTCGATGTCGATGCGGTGCTGCTCATCATCGAACACGGCGACTACCCGGTGAACGAGCGCGGGCAAGTCCTCTATCCGCGAGCCGAGTTCTTCGAGCAGATCGTCGAGGTCTTCCAGAAGGCCGGTCGCTGTGTGCCCGTCTTTGTTGATAAGCATCTCTCCCACGATCACAAGCGCGCCGCGAAAATGGTCGCCACGGCAAAGGAGATGAAGTTCGGACTGATGGCCGGTTCCTCGCTCCCCGTCACTTGGCGGCGGCCCGAGATCGAACCGGTCGTGGGAACACCCTTCCAAGAGGCGGTCGTCACGTTCGGCTTCGATCGCGGCTCGGTCGAGATTTATTTGTTTCATGCCCTCGAAGTGTTGCAGTGCATGTTGGAACGACGTGCCGGCGGTGAGACCGGCGTAAAGTCGGTCGAGTTCTTGCAAGGAGATGCCGTCTGGAAAGCGGGCGACGACGGCCGCTGGTCGTGGCGGCTGGCAAACGCGGCTCTGTCACGCTGTGCCAGCACCAACGTCGGCCCTGTGCGCGAGAATGTTCTCAAACCGCAAGCCGTCTTGGTCGAGTATCTCGACGGCACGCGCGGAGCTGTCCTGAACCTGATCGAACAAACGTCTGAGTTCGCGTTCGCCGCGAACATCGACGGTCGAACTGAACCCGTCTCAAGCTGCTTCTACCTGCCAGCCCCTCCCGGCGCGCGGTTCTTCGATCCGCTGACGTACAACATCGAAAAGTTCTTCGCCGCTGGAACGCCGCCGTATCCGGTCGAACGCACATTGTTGACCAGCACCATGACCGACCTCGCCACGCTGTCGCAGCATCAGGGAGGCAAAGTCATTTCCGGCCCAGCCCTCGCCGTGAAATATGCCGCGCCACAAGACAGCAGCTTCTTCCGCGGCCCGTACATCGACGCAGGTTGACGATGTCGGGTGCGTGGATTCTTTAGAAACTTGCCGGAATGGAAACGTCGGCATGGGCCGGCGCGGCGAATCGCCGCTGGTAGCACCCGACAGGTTTCGCAGACCCAGCAAGGCGATGGCCCTGCTCACCACGAACATTTCCTGGCCAACGCTCCGCAGTGAATCGTCGTACTTCGCGGAGTCGTTGCCGTTTGACAGCGGGGTCGTTCGTGGTTCGCTTGCCGCGTTCGGAACGTGCCGTCAAGATGCGACAGGAAGGAACCCAAATGTCTCTTGAATTGCGGAACGTGACGAAGACTTATCGTGAACCGGGGGGCGGTCGGCTCCCCATTCTTAACGTGAATCATTTCCAACTGGCGGCGGGTGAGCAGGTCGTGCTCGTCGGATCGAGTGGCGGTGGGAAGACGACGCTGCTGAACATCATCGCCGGAATCACAGCGGCTGATGGGGGCGAAGTGCTGGTTGGCGGCACGGACCTCGTCAAGTTGCCCGAAGCGGCGCGAGACCGCTTTCGTGCGGAACGGATCGGCTACGTCTTTCAGACGTTTAACCTGCTCCCCGCCTTCACGGCCCTCGAAAACGTGCTGCTCGGGATGAGCTTCGGTGGCAAACGCCCTGATCGCGCACGAGCGATCAAGCTGCTGGAACGAGTCGGTCTCGGACACCGGTTGCATCACCAGCCAAGCCAGATGTCGGTGGGTGAGCAACAGCGAACATCGGTCGCGCGGGCGCTGGCCAATGTCCCGCGTCTGCTGCTCGCCGACGAACCGACGGCCAACGTCGATGCCGCCAATCAACAGACGATCCTCGAACTGCTGCGGGACTCGTGTCGTGAAAACAATGTCGCCCTGTTGCTCGTGACACACGCGCCGGAAGTTGCGGCGCAGTTTGGCCGGGTCGAGAAATTGGCGGACTTCAACCGACCGGCGTGACGCCCGAACGGAAGGCTCTCACCAGCCGCATACGGAAGAAGTTTGGAAACGCAGAGGACGCGGAGATCGCAGAGAAAGTCGGAAGGACCGCCCCCATGAGTTTCCAATCTCAGCGTCCTCTGCGCTCTCTGCGTTTCAAATCCACTTTCCCCGCCAGTCTTCGTTTCCGAAACGAGGGCGGGGCGTGGGGATCAGACAAAACAAGACGAAGAACCGAACGGAACTGACTCCAACGGAAGACCTCTCGTGAATCTTGCGACGATTGCCTGGAAGAGTATCCGCCAACGTGGGCTGGCTTCGTCACTGACCGCGCTCAGTGTGGCTCTCGGTGTGATGCTGATGGTGGCCGTCCTCGTCATCTTTGGCATCCTGCAAAACACGTTTAACCAGCGGTCGATCAACTACGATCTGATCGTCGGGGCCAAGGGCGATCCGCTGCAACTGGTCCTCAGCACCGTCTATCACATCAGCCCGCCGATCGAGAACCTGCCGTATCGGTATTACCTCGACTGGAAGAAGGACAAGCGGATCGAGTCGGCGATCCCGCTGGCGATGGGTGACGTGACCGAGCAAGGTTCGTTTCCCATCGTGGGGACGATCCCCGAGTTCTTCGAGATCGACTACGCCCCCGACCGGCCGTTCCTCATCAAGGGGACCAAGTTTCACAAGCCGTTCGATGCGTACATCGGGTCGCGGGTCGCGATCGAAAACGGCTGGGGCTTGGGGGCGAAGCTCAAGCTGGTGCATGGCGGTGCGGATTCGGGGCACGTTCACAACGAAGAGTTCACCGTGGTCGGGCTGCTCGCGCCGACGGGGACTCCCCACGACAAGACCGTCTACGTGAACCTCGAAGGTTTCTATCAGATCGAGGGACACGACAAGCCGCTGGCCGAGGGGATCAAGCGCGAACGCGAGTTCTACGGTGAGCCGCCACTCAGTCCCGAAGAGTTGGCGGCCGAGATCAAGAAGATCGAAGCCAAGTTCGGCACCCACGATCATGCCGGGCATGACCACGCGGGGCACGATCATCTTCACGAGTTGCCGATGGTGCAGAAGCAAGTCACGGCGATCCTGCTGCGTTGCAAAGGGCTGACGGTCGGGCCACTGATCGCGGGTGAGTTGAAGAAGGGCTATCAAGCTCAGGCGGTGAACCCGATCTTTCCGATGCAGAAGTTGCTCGATCAGTTCCTGCGACCGGCGATGGAACTGCTCGTCGTGCTGACGGTCCTGATCATCGTCGTGTCGGGGATCGGCATCTTCGTCAGCATCTACAACTCGATGGCGGCTCGTCGGCGCGAGATCGCCATCATGCGGGCCTTGGGTGCTCAGCGCGGCACGGTCTTCTCGATCATCCTCGCCGAGTCGATCATCCTCTGCGTGGGAGGGGGCTTGTTGGGACTGGCCCTCGGTCACGGCTTGGTCTTCATCGCCGCGCCCATCGTCGAGCGACAGACAGGGCTGATCGTGAACCCGCTCGCGTTTGAAATGAAGGAACTGGTGTTGCTCCCCGCGCTGCTGCTGCTCGCGACGCTCGTCGGCATCCTGCCCGGACTGACCGCGTACCGGACGGATGTGGCGGAGTCGTTGAGCGGGAATTGAGCGACGCCCGTAGGATGGACGCCTCGTCCGTCCGTCATCGTTGGTGAATTGGGGTCGGGCGTTCAAATTTCAAAATTGGCCGTGGGACAGACTTGAGCATCGGCTGCCTCGCGATGGGCCAGTTTTGAAATTTGAACGCCCGACCCCCGACTGTTGGCGATGACTCCGAAATACGAACAGCCTGGACGGACGAGGCGTCCATCCTACATTTCCACAGACTGCCCAGCGTGCCGCTCCAATTCGATGATTCGTTTCCTGAAGATGTTTACCAGCAGCCGCTGTTGTCGGTGAGAACCGCGCGCGAGGCGGCTTACGTGGCGATCGAGGAGTACCTCAACACCGGAACGTGGGTGAGCGATGTCCTCGACCGAGTCTTTAAGACGGGGAGCCTGCCGCCAATTGAGCGAGGGCTGGCGATGGAACTGGCGTGTGGAGTTGTCCGGCGACTGGCGACGCTCGATTCGATCCTGTCGCAGTTGGTTGCGCGACCGTTGGAGAAGGTTGAGCCGCCGCTGTTGTCGATCCTGCGGCTGGGCATTTATCAGCTCGCGCTGCTCGACGGCGTGCCGCCTCACGCCGCGTTGCATGAGACGGTCGAGCTGACCAAGCGACTGGGTCGTCATCAGTGGAGCGGCTTCGTGAACGGTGTGCTGCGCGGTGGAACGCGCTTCATCACGGATGAGTTCGACACGAAACCGTCGTCGCGCGGTGTGCCGGTTTCGGACGGTCGTTATCGACAACTCGTCGAGCCAGCGTTTGCCGACCCGACTTCAAACCCGACCGGCTACTTCATGGATGCCTTCAGCTTTCCGGACTGGTTGGTCGAACGCTGGGCCTCGCGCATGAAGCCGCCCGATTTGTTTCGACTCGGCGCGTGGTTCAACACCACCGGCCGGTTGCATCTGCGCACGAATCAACTCCGCACGACGCGCGAAGAATTGTTGGACGCACTCACTCAAGCAGGCATCGCCGCGCAGCCGGTCGGTGACGCTGGCTCCATCGCGCTGGAAGAGTCGTGTGCGGTGGACCGACTACCGGGTTACACCGAAGGCTTGTTCGCGGTGCAGGATTTGTCGGCCAGTCGCGCGGCAATGCGACTCGCGCCGAAACCGGGGCAGCGCGTGTGGGATGTCTGCGCGGCACCGGGTGGCAAGACGTGTCACCTTGCAGAGCTGATGCAGAACTCGGGCGAGATCATTGCCACCGACATCCGTCCCGAGCGGCTGGCACTGGTCGAAGAGAACCGCCAGCGATTGGGAGCGAACATCATCACGACGCGGCTCATCGGCGAAGACGGCTCGCAACTGCCCGAGGGTCCGTTCGATGCGATCCTGGTCGATGTCCCTTGCTCGAACACCGGCGTCTTGGGGAAGCGGCCCGAAGCGCGCTGGCGGATCACTCCGACTGGCATCCTCGAACTGCGTCGCGTGCAAGAGCGATTGCTGACAGCAGCGATTGAACGCCTCGCCCCGCAAGGCCGCGTGGTCTATTCGACATGCAGCATCGAACCAGAAGAAAACGCGGACCTCGTGCGCCGCGTGGTCTCAGGCCGTTCGGACGTGAAGCTGGTTGAGGACGAACTGTTTCTACCGGGACAGCCCACCGACGGGGGATACCAGGCGTTGCTCGTTCGAGAATGACCACGAAGTCCGACGATCCCTCACGCGGCACAAAGTGAGAGGTTTTCGAGCGAGGTGGCGTCAGCCCAAGGGCACTAACTTTAGAAGACACTTGAGTTCGGCACGCCGTTTGCGACAGAGAATGACTTCTTGGAAGGGAGTCCATTTGGCATGGCGGCGAGAGTGAAAGTTCATTTTCCGGTGGATCCTTCGCGGGATGCGGGATGCGGAGTTT
>JAYTGQ010000165.1:0-7044 GCA_043733345.1 Schlesneria sp. | reverse complement strand
GAAGGGGCGGCACTTTCGGGTGTTGGGGCCAGCGCGGATGTGTCGCCCCTCCGGGGCTGAGCGGTGTGTCTGGGCCATTCCCCACGGCTCACGCCGTGAGCTACGACCTGCCGCCCTCCGGGCTAAGAACAAATTCGCTCAGAGCATTTTCGGAGAGCGATCTGATCTCTCTGGCAGAAGACACTCAAAAACAGCGACCTCCCTGAAACACCGAATGAGCCTTTCGTTTAACCGCCAGCCGAAGGCGTGCGCGGATGAATTGAGATGTCGCGTACTGCCGCCGCGCTCGCCTTCGGCTGGCGGTTAAACGAGTTGTGCGGCTTGCCATCGCTCCGGTGTGAACTAAGTTGAGACTGACGTACGTTCGACGCGATTCCCACGCGCGGCGGTCTCGTCTCCACCGCTCCCCCGGAATCTGACATGTCGCTCGCCCAAGAGGCTTCTTCGTCGTCCGTTCTTTCACCACCCATGCAACAGCGGCTGTTCGAGTTGCCGCACAACTACGAGGTTCTGTCGATGGCACCGATTGAGCCGTCGCAACCGACGCCCGCCAACCAGCGATATTGGGTCGAAGCGATCGACGAGATTGAAGTTCTCGAACGGTATCGCGCCGCGTGGCAAGACCTCGCCGATCACACGACTGAGCCGAATCCGTTCTATGAACCGTGGATGCTACTTCCCGCGTGGAAGGCATTCGGTCGGGAAGTACCCGGGACCAAGTTTGCTCTCATCTGGCAGCGCGACCCGCGTCCGAAGCAGCCTGCCACGCTGGTCGGCTTCGTTCCGCTGATTCCGCAGCGCGGTTTCGGCTTACTCCCACTGCGGCTGCGTCGAGTCTGGCAACATGCGTTGTGTTACCTCTGCGCGCCGCTGGTGCGTCGGGGTCTCGAACAGGAGGTTCTCGAAAGCCTGCTCGACTGGATGCAGGAGCGGAGGCAAGGCTTGCTCAAGCTGCGGCATCTGTCGGCTGAGGGACGATTGGCACAGGCTCTGATCGACGTAACGCACGAACGAGGTGCGGCCGCGTTCGTCGTCGAACGCTATAACCGCGCGCTGCTCCGTCCCGCCGAGAGCTATGACGAATACATCGCCAATTCGATGACACAACATGCCCGCCACGAACTGCGTCGCCAACGGAAGCGGCTCGCGGCGAGGGGCCTTCTGGAGACGCGTGTCCTTTGCGCCGATGCGGCTGTGGCCAGCGGACACACGGACGTGAACGTTTGGATCGAACAGTTTCTCAACGTCGAAGCGGCTGGTTGGAAGGGGCGCGAGTGCTCGGCACTCGGCAGCAATCCGGTGTCGCGCGACTACTTCGAGACCATCTGTCGGGAGGCTCATGCACGCGGCCGACTGCTCCTGTTGGGGCTGTATCTCGAGGACCGACCGCTCGCGATGAAATGTAACTTCCTCGCGGGAGACGGGGCGTTCGCGTTCAAGATCGCGTTCGATGAAGCCTACGCGAAGTACTCGCCCGGCGTGCTGCTCGAAGCCGAGAACATCCGCATCGTGCATGACTTGCCGCAGATCAAGTGGATGGATTCGTGTGCCTTGCCCGGCCATCCGATGATCAACCGCATGTGGAGCGAACGCCGCACCATACAGAAGGTGCTGGTCTCACCCGGCGGCTGGTTCGACAACGCCGCCGTGGATCTGACTGCCGCGTTGTTCGCCATCCGCCGCGTCTTCAAGGGACACACCAAAGCCGGCTCGGGAGCCAACGCGCCGCGCACCGACAAATGACGTGAAGCAACACCCGACAACTGATTGACCCATCGAAGCCTGATTCCTCATCTGGCGTTCAGTCGCGGCCAACACCCAGCGAATCGGCGACGCGGTTGATGTAGTTGAACCAGGCCGCGATCAGCGTGATTTGCAGAATCCCTCGATCATCGAAACCGACGGACCTCAGGCGTGCATGATGCGCGCGTGTGATGGCCGTCGCGTCGCGTGTCACCTGCACTGCGAAGTCGATCATGACCCGCTCGGCTTCGGTCAGCGGTGCGTCGAGCGAATTGGTCTCGATCGCACGGACGAGGCTCTCGTCTCCCGTGACCCTTCGCAAAAACTCGACGTGCGACACGGTGCAATACCGCGTGCAGTTCTGTTGCGAGACGACGGTCGCGATCAGCTCGTGGTCTCGCCGCGTCAGTGGCAACGTTGGGTCCATCAGCGCGCCGAATGTGGCGAAGGCGTGATGGAGGGCATTCGGGATCAGACTGTGCGCCGCCACAATGCCATCACCATCGTTGGTGGGAATCCCCGGCACCTGCTCGCCGTACTCGCGCGGATACCACGCATGTTGCGCGTCGATCGCCGCCTTGTAGGCCGCATCGGCCTCAGACTTCGGAATGGTTTTGATCCACGTCATGGTTGCTGCCTCCCCGCTGACCCCAATTTGGCTGGCGCTTGCCGCGACCAAGCGTCAGTGTGCGGCCACTGTGAATGAGACATCTCGCCACGAGGCGCAGACCGGAGGCGGTAACGGTCTGCCGTCTTGCTCGTACAGTGCAATCGTCTCCCGAACGATCTCACACAATTCCGCAAACACCGCCTGCTCGTCGTCGCCATGACACCCACCCCGCAACAGGCCGGGACAGGTGCCGATGAAACAGTGGTCATCCTCGGACCACTCTACGATTTTGGGATAACGAATCTCCGACTTCATTGGGTCAACTCCTCGATTGCGGCGGCAACGGCTCGCTCTTGATATGGCTTGGCATCATCTCCCAACTGCCCCGAGATCGTTACCGGTCTTGTCACGTCGGGGTGAACAAAGTTCCGATGACTACCTTTACCGCCTCGGTTCAAAAAGCCACTCGATTCCAATGTTGCAACCAGCTCTCGAATCTTACGAGGCACTTTGAACTCCCTCACTTCTGCCGCGTGGACTTCTCTTCCATCGTCAGATCGACCTTGCCGTCCAGTTCCATGCCGCCGATGACCAGAGTGAGGGGGCCGTCGATTCTCACCTTGGCGTTCTTTGACACGAGGTGGCCTCGTTCGCGGTCGAAGAGGTGCGTGGTCGCGGACTCCTTGATCTTGAGGTCGCTCTTGGTGACTTTCAGCATCGGGTTGCCGATGATCGCGAAGCTGACTTCAAACGCTTTGCCTTCGATCTTGTCGAGCGTCGCGCCGCCCTGTTCGACGGTGCCGAGGTACTGGTACTTGGTGCGGAAGCTCATCAGTTGGCCGCCACCGAGATCCACTTCGGTGGCTCGCTCCCATTTGTCGCCGACTTTGACCGGCCCATCCGGCAAGTAAGTCAGCGCCTGTTCGGTCGCCTTCTTGAGCTTCTCGGGATTCAACCGGTCTTTCGCGGCTTCGCTCAATTTCTCATACTCGCCCTCGGGCAGCGTGATGCTCTTGAGCTTGTTCGTTTTCGCTTCCAGCGTGCGCGTCATCGGAAACTTAACGATTGCACGAAACAGATCGAGCAGCGGTTCGAGCTGCGGAAGGTCAGCCTTCTTGTCGGGGTTGGCCGAATCGAACTGAAGCTTGATGCCGTTGAGGTCCAGCTCCGACTGCAACGATTCCACTTTCTCAATGATCGCCAGCGTCCCGTCTGCCGCGCGAGTTCCGATGTTGGTTGTCGTGAGCATGAACGTGGTCGATTTCGTCGGGATGTCGCGTCCTCCCAAGGTCAGCGTTTGATTGACCAAGGACTCCACTTGCGAAGAAGACTTTGTTCCCTCGGGAAACTTGATTTCCAACGTGACCTGCGCGTGAGCATTGCCCGCTCCCGCGATGAGTCCTGCCAATGTCACTGCCAACACAGAAGCCACCGAAACGAATCGTCTAACCATGACCTGCCTTTCAAAATGGAAACGGGGGAATGAGCCTCTTTCGAAGTCCGGCTTTTCTGAAAGCCGGACTTCCTTTGCATCGGGACTTTCAATCACAACCAAATCGGGACTTTCAATCACAACCAAGAAGTCCGGCTTTCAGAAAAGCCGGACTTCGGGCAACCGATTCCGACCTTCCAGTGGCTCGCGGGAAACTGTCCGTGACGGGACCAGCTCACAGCAGAATTGTTTGCGCGCGGTCGGGGCCAATACTGATGAACTTCACGGGCAGGCCCATCAGTTCGGCAACGGTATCCACATAGCGACGCGCCCCTGACGGAAGATCACTCAGCTTGCGGGCACCGGTGATGTCCTGCTTCCAGCCGGGGATCGTGCGGAAGATCGGCTTCGCCGCTTCGAGGTCTTCGACGTGCGATGGGAAGTCGGTCGTCCGCTCGCCGCGAATCTCATACGCCTCGCAGATGTTCAACTCATCCAGTTGAGCCAGCACATCGAGCAGCATCACGGCGATCTCATCGACTCCGCAGATGCGTGCGCCGTAGGACGTGGCGACGCCATCGAGCCAGCCACAACGGCGAGGCCGTCCGGTGACGGTGCCGTACTCGTGGCCCACATCGCGAATGTGCTGGCCGGTCGCGTTGTTCAGTTCCGTCGGGAACGGGCCGCCACCAACGCGCGTCGTGTACGCCTTCACCACGCCGATCATCCGGTGGATCGCACGTTGAGGAATCCCACTGCCGCTGTGAATGCCCGCCGACGAACTGTTGGAACTCGTCACGTAGGGGAACGTCCCGTGATCGACATCCAGCAGACTTCCCTGAGCGCCCTCGAACAGCATGTTCTTGCCCGCCTTCAGCGCCTTGTGCAGGTACGCGGTCGTATCGGTCACATGGGGTTTGATCCGTTCGGCGTAGTCGGTGTATGAGGCAAAAATGGCATCCGCATCGAGCGTTTCCATGCTCGGGTCGAGTGCCTTCAGCATCAGGTTCTTCGCGGCGACGATCTCGGTCAGCTTGGAACGGAACGACGCGGGGTGATAGAGATCCCCGATGCGAAGGGCGTGTGAGCGGAGCGCTTTGTCCCGATAAGCGGTCCCAATCCCGCGGCCGGTCGTCCCGATCGCCTCCGCCCCGCGACGCTTCTCGAAGACCGCGTCTTCGACGATGTGGTACGGCAGAATGACGTGAGCACGATCGCTGACGAGCAGGTTCCCGCCGTCGCATCGCACGCCGCGATCGGTGAGCGACTTCATTTCCTTCAACAACGCTTCAGGGTTCACCACGAGGCCGTTGCCGATCACCGCCGTCACGCCGGGACGCAGAATGCCCGTGGGCAGGAGCGACAGCTTGTAGGTCTCACCGTCGAACTTCACGGTGTGGCCGGCATTGTTCCCCCCTTGATACCGCACGACGATCTCGTGCGAATCGGTGAGAATGTCAACGATCTTTCCCTTGGCTTCATCGCCCCACTGCAAGCCCACCACAGATGTCACGGTCACGATGCAATCTCTTTCGTAGTGCAAGCGGCCTCACGCCAGCCTGCCAGTTCAGAGGACTCCCGGCGCACAAAAGCGGGGCCGACAATCCTGTCCGCCCCGCGTCCCATCAACGGGCGAGAGTCTACACACGGCCCGCAACGAAAGGGAGCGAATCGACCCTGCTGTGGCGAGTTCAGACAAGCGGCGCGGTCAGCGATCCGGCGGGCATCATTTGTAGATCGCGATGAGCCACGAAGCCGCGCCACCGTATCGGGCCGGTTCCAACGGCCTCTGAGTCCACCTCAACTCACAAACCCACCCAGTCCATGTAGTGGTCGGTAGAACCGGCCCGACTTTGATCGCCGTGAATTGCAGTTCTGTGGTTTGTCGCCCAACGATCAGGTTAAGCGGGCGGCGCGATGAAGGAGAGACTTTTGATGAGCAGTGAAAACCTTGAGCAACCACCGACTCGCCGTCCGCTTGAACCGCTTGTTAGCCCGATTATTCCCTTTTACGACCGGGATGGAATCACGATTTACTGCGCCGATTGTCGCCAAGTGTTGCCGTTTCTTGATCGCTTTGATTTGTTGTTGACCGACCCGCCGTATGGGATCGGGGTTGGAACTATGCAGATGCAAGCGGGGGCCAAACGCAGGGTGTTCGATTCGTTTTCATGGGATGACAGAACACCAAGCCAGTGGGTTATTGATTCTTCAATTGAAGCTGCAAGCGACGCGATCATTTGGGGCGGAAACTATTTCATTGTTCGTCCGTCACGATGTTGGCTGACATGGGACAAAGTTCAAGAGTTCAGTGGGAGCGACTTCGAGGCGGCTTGGACATCGTTGGACAAACCGTGCAAGACGTTTCGGATGAGTCGAGTGGAGGCCCATACAAACGGCAAGGTTCATCCGACGCAGAAGCCGCTTGCGTTGATGAAGTGGTGCATCGGCTTGGTTCCCGAAGCGAAGAGTGTGTTGGACCCGTTCATGGGGAGCGGGACGACGCTGGTTGCCGCAAAGCAACGTGGGTTGCGGGCGGTTGGTATCGAGATCAATCGCGAGTATTGCGAGGCCGCAGTCGAACGACTTCGGCAGGGTGTTTTGGAGTTTGAGGGCTAACGACCAAGGTAACCCGGCGGCGGCCAAGTGACTTCGATTTGCGAAAACGCCCGATCCGCCGCTCGGGTTGACCGCCTTGTTCGCCCTTCTCTCGTCACGGCTCGTCGTCGATTGGCGTCTCGAGCAACGCATGATGGAATTGGTTTTGATAAAGATCAAAGCCCTCGATAAGCCGACCAAATCGACCGTGTCCTGAAAAACCTGCGAGCGCAGCGATCAAGTATTTGAAATCATCAAACTCATGGTTATGTGCAAGCTGTGCCAACACCATTGTCCTGCCGAGGTTGTTTGTGGCTTCAAAGTCTGTTGCAAGATCGGCTGGACAAGGCACGGCGATTTGTGATTGGGAAGACGCGGAAATCAGGCCGGCGTGAATGAGCATCAGCAACGCCATCTTACCGCTGCATTTCTGCGATAGTGCCAACAGATGTGGGGCTACGGCGTACATGGCCTCTGAAGTGTCACCCTGATGCTGAACGTCATTGATAATGTCGCCGAGCAGTTCGTCATTCATGCCACACAGGTATGCGGTGGCGAGCCACTCGACGACATCGGTGGCTGGCATCTTGTACGCCGTCCTCAATGTGTTCCAGCGGTCGTCATCCAGAGAGAGTGGCATGTTTCTTTGATGGGCGAACGA
>JAYTGQ010000164.1:0-17637 GCA_043733345.1 Schlesneria sp. | reverse complement strand
TTCAACGTCTGCACGACATGGCCCTCTGCTGGGACGCCTTCGGCCCAACCCGTAGCGGGTAACTCAAAAAGATGTGTGGAACAACGAGGGCAACGCCCCGCTCGGAAACCTCTCACATTGTGCCGCGTGACGTAGGGGATTCGGAACCGCCCTGACCCGCAGGCGGCGGTCCACAATGCCTTTCCCGCTTGATTGCGGTTGCTCTCGTTCTCGGGCAGACTTTGAACGACCAAAGCGAGGTCGTCTACTGTTCGGCTCGCCGCCTCGGACCAATCCCACTTCTCCAACGCAGGACCGCTCACATGACGAACTCGCTCCTCCCGGTTTCCCCCGATTCACAACCTTCCCGCCGAGACTTCCTCGCCACCGCTGGAGCCGCCGCCGTGACACTTGCCTCCGCACCGTTGATCGAAGCTCCGTTTGTGCATGCCGACGACAAGTCGGGATCGAAGCTGCCCGTTGTCGGCGTGGACGGCCACAAATACTCGTGCCAGCACGGCTGGGGGCAGGTTCCCGATCACATCCAGTGGCAGGAAACACACGGCGTGACGGTCGATGCGGCCGGGTTGGTCTACATCACGCATCGTGCCCCCAAAGGGATCGATACGGTTGCCGTCTTCGAGCCATCGGGGAAGTTCGTCCGCTCGTGGGGCAAGGAGTATTCGGGAACCGGCCACGGCAT
The DNA here is from genome assembly GCA_043733345.1 of Schlesneria sp. GTDB lineage: Bacteria > Planctomycetota > Planctomycetia > Planctomycetales > Planctomycetaceae > Schlesneria. The sequence goes on along the minus strand of JAYTGQ010000164.1, from coordinate 16,955 downwards.
CGACATCCGCAAAGAGGGCAAGGAAGAGTTCCTGTACCTCGCGTGGACCAAGCCGCAGAGCAAGATCACCAAGATGACGCTCAAGGGCGAGATCGTTTGGGAGATGCAGCAGCCCATCGCCAGCGGCAAGTACACGGACGCCAGCCAATTCAACCCGACGAACATCGCCTTCATGCCGGACGGTGGGTTTTCCGTGGCCGATGGGTACGGAGCGAACTACATCCACCAGTATGACCGCGACGCGAAGTACGTCCGCACGTTTGGCGGACTTGGTACAGAGGTGGGACAGTTCAAGACGCCGCACGGCATCTGGTTGGACAACCGCCCCGGTCGCGAACCGGCACTCGTCGTAGCCGACCGCGCGAATGCTCGTCTGCAATACTTCTCGCTCGACGGAAAGCCGCAGGCCGACAAGATGATCAACGGCATGGTCAGCTTCCCCGCCCACTTCGACACACGCGGGAATGAACTGCTCGTCCCCGACCTCCACGCGCGGGTGACGATCCTCGACAAGCACAACAAGCTGATCACGCATCTGGGTTACGACGCCGACTGGACCAAGCAGGCGCTGCAAGGCTTCCAGATGCGACTGCACCCCGAACGCTGGGAGGCGGGCCGCTTCGTGCATCCGCATGATGCTTGCTTCGACAAGTCCGGCAACATCTTCGTCGTCGAGTGGGTCATGGCCGGACGAGTCTCATTCCTGCGTCATGTCGGCTGACCACTTGGTTCTGGTGAAGCTTCAAAAATGAAGCCCGGCTTGAACTCTCAAGCCGGGCTTCATTTGTTTTGAGGGACTACAAGGCGATTAGCCGTCTGTTGAAAAACGTAGCTTGGACGCCTCGTCCGAGCGAAGCTCAGTTAGAACCGTAGGACGGATGAGGCGTCCATCCTATGGTTCCTCAACAGGCAATCAGTGCTGGAACAGGAACTCCTTCGAGTTCAGGATGGCCCAGCCGACATCTTCTAAAGCCTGACGCCGGTCGGTTTGAGCGGCGATGTGAGTCTTCGAGGCGGTCAGCTCTTCGGCTGAGGGTGCTCGTGCGAGAGCTGCCAAGTAGAGGGACGCGATGATCTCATCGTCGGGCTTCATGTCTTTAATCATCAGTGCGATGCGGCCATTGTCAGCACGCAGCTTGTTGTGAACGACGGGGCCGTTGATCATTTGCAGGGCTTGCGACAGGTTCGATTCGCTCGACCGTTCGCATTGGCAGGCCATCTCGCGCTGCGGCTGGCCGAAGACTTTCAGGAAGTAGTGGTCGGTGGGGGGATCGGCCAGTTCGCAGGCGCGCGTCCCCAGCGGGACGCCGGGGAATTGCTCGGGAACACTCGTCACGGCACAGATGCCGTCAAGAAGCTGTTCTGCAGACAAGAGCCGTGTATTGGCGTGGGAACTGTAAATTTCATCGTCCTTGTTGAAGCCGTTTTTGCGGCTGCTCAGTTGATACGTGCGGCTGTTGCAGATCGTGCGGATGGCCCACTTCTGGCTGAAGCCGTTCGACACGAACTGCTTTGACAGCTCATCCATCAGTCGGGCGTTGGACGGCGGGTTCGAGTCACGGAAATCATCGACCGGCTCAACAATACCCCGGCCCATCAGGTGACCCCAGATGCGGTTCGTGACGCTCTTCGCGAAGAACGGGTTCTCGGGCGACGTGAGCCAGGCGGCGAAGACATCTCGGCGATCTTGATCGGCCGGGACATCGACATCGCCCTTCAGCAGCAGATGGACTTTCATCTGCTTGTTGGTGCGAGGTTGAATCACTTCGCCCCCGGCTTGCGTAAAGATCACTTCCTCATCGGCATCGACCGAGTTCTTTCGGCCCACTCGTGCGAACGCGGCGGCGATGCCGTAGTAGTTGTCTTGCGTCCAACGCTCGAACGGATGGTTGTGGCACTTCGCACATTGAATACGAACGCCGAGGAAGAGCTGCGCGGTCGTCTCGGTGGCGTCGAGTGGATCGCGGCTGGCACGCCAGAAGTTGGCGGGCGGGTTCTCGAAGACGCTGCCGTTCGCCGTCAGCAGTTCGCGGGCGAATTGGTCGAGCGGCTTGTCGGAACGAATCGACTCGTAAATCCATTCGCGGAATTTATGGACGCCCGCTGTCTTCAACTTCTTGCTGTTCGAGCGGAGCACATCGCCCCACTTGAGTGCCCAGAACGAAGCGAACTCATTGCTGTCGAGCAAGCGATCAACAACCGCCGCGCGGCGGCTGGGGTTGGCGACATCGACGATTAGAGCTTGAGCTTCCTCAGCGGAAGGAAGTCGTCCCGTTAGATCGAGCGTCACGCGACGGAGGAACTCGTCATCCGTGCAAACGTCCGACGGCAGGATTTGAAGCTGCTTGAGCTTCTCGAACACGGCGGCATCGACAAAGTTGGACTCGGCAGGATTGTTCCAGGCGAAGCCGGGAACCTCTTCGAGGAACGTCAGGTAGGTCGTGGACATCCCGGTCAGGTAGCGGGCGAGGATCGCGGTCTCACCCCGGCCATTCTTCGTCACCAAGCCTTGCACGTTGACCGAGCCAATTGATTCACTGGATGACGTGAAGTCGGTGAGTGCCGTCACGTCTCGGATCGAACCGTCGCTGAAGTGGCCGAGGACGACGATCTGTTGGCGCGTGCCGAGTTGTCGCAAGACTCGCTTCGCTGGGACGGTCTCGATCCGCACAAGGTCGGGTTCGGTGGCGGCGTCGAGTCGCAGTCCTTCACCGATCCACTGTTCGAGAACCTTGTGAGCGGGGTCTCCCTTTTTGAGACGCTTGCCGCCACCGTGCGCCACTTCCATGAGGGGCTTACGCAACAACAGGCTCTCGGCAGGCTCCATGATATTGGCGCGACGCCCGAAGAACTCCGAGCGAGCGGTCATAATGTCGAGTTCCGGATCGTAAGCCCGCAGCGACAACCGGAAGCCTCCCTTGCCGGAAGGTGAGCCGTGGCAAGCTCCGGCATTACAGCCAGCTTTGGTCAGCGCCATCTGCGTCTCATTCTTGAAGCTGACCGGAGCAGCGGCCTCAATGTTTTTGACGAGGACCGGCACGGAAGCGGTCTGTCCGGCGACGGTCGCCGTCACGACGGCCTCACCATTTCCGACAGGCAGTACGACAGAACCTTCGACTTTCACCACGGCCGGATTCGACGACGCGAATGTTGCCGCCGCAGTCAAATCGCGAACTTCGTCACCGACATACTTGCCGGTCACGAGCAACTGCTGCTGCGCCCGCTTGGTTGCCAGTTCAAACCGTCCCGGCTCCAACGCAAGCCCCACCGGCTGACCAATCTCCGTCGCCGAAGGGGGATCAACCGCCCAGACCCTCGTTGAACTCAGGCCCATCACAGCCAGCAGCAGCAGTTGAGCAATGCGAACTAATCTCATGGTCGTCGTCTCCATCTTGGGACAGCGGTAGGAAGGGCTTGTGAATCAGATAAACCACAGAAACCGACGATTCGATGGCCCCTCTTTCGGCCAGTCGGTAATTTACTCTCCACGATGTAGCCTCATTTGAGTCAGTCGGTCATCCAAACACGGGGAGAACAATTGTGACGGAACTAGCCATTGAAGTGGATCGGGTATTGGGCAGTCTCGCCCCCACAGCTCGCCATAATCTTGAGCAAGCCGTGCGTGAACTGTTGAGGCGTACGGAAATAAAGTCTCCTTGGGATGGTGTTCCCAAAGATGCGATGGGTTACCCCGTGGGATATTTTGAGCAAACGGCCGGAGCCTTCGCTAATGAGCCATTCGATGAGCCAGAAGAATTACCGATGCAAATTCGTGAGGACTGGTGATGCGTTATCTGCTCGACACCAACGTTTGGATTCAACATCTCAAGCAAGCGACTTCGTTGGTGTCCGTGAGATTGATTCGAACGCCTGCCTCCGAAATCGCCGTTTGTTCGATCGTCTGGGGTGAGATGCTTCATGGCGCAAGGAAATACGAACGACGGCTGGCACGCGAACAACTGGTTGTGAAGACTCTTTCTCCTTACGAGTCCCTGCCGTTCGATCAGACGGCAGCAGTGTTTTACGCAGATATCCGCGACACGCTCGAACGACGCGGCAAAGTCATCGGCCCCTACGACCTTCAAATCGCCGCCATCGCCCTTGCGCACGACCTGACGCTCGTGACCAACAACGTCAGCGAGTTTCGCCGCGTGGACGGTCTGCGAGTCGAGGATTGGTCGGTCGTGTGACATTGGGGTTGTTCGCTCGCGGTCGAGCCGATTCATTTCAGGGGTTTGCGTTCGAGGATCATTCTGCGGAAACCGCATTCGTCGTAATAGTAGGCCAATTGTCCGGGGATACAGCACAGGATCGTTCCCCAGCCTCCCTGTTCCATCATGGGAATCGCGGCAGCCAACGGCATGTCGGCTCCGTCCAATTCGTTGATCGTCGAAATGATATGGCAGGTTTCCGGTGCTCCCCGTTGGCGAAGCTCGTCAATTGCGTCACACCAGCGAACCGGACTCGCAAACCGTTCATCAATGTCCGAGCAGTGATTTAGCCCGTCGAGGAACTTGGACCGTTTCTTCGGATTGGCCAGCATGTCGAGATAGCGTTGTTTCTTTTCCTTGATGATGAAAGCTTGGATCGTGGCGGCTTCCGCAGGATGAAGTGCGGCGAGTTCTTCACCAGACATCGCTCACTCCACGGCCAGCGTTACTGCCGCCGAGGTGGCCTCAACTTTGACGGCTCCGGCCATGCCGTCGGCTTTGGCGGTGAGGTTGGTGACGTTGGCGGCGGCTGCGTCGGCGGTGGCCGTCAGTTTGATGTCGATGGTGGTTTGATCGGCGGCGATGATGGCAGGGGCTGGTGCGGCGGTGACTCCGGCGGGGAGATTCATCAGCGTGACGTTGACCGGTCCCGTGAAGGCCGGGTTGCGCTCGACAGTGGCTTTCACGACCAACTCGCCTCCCTTCGCGATCTTGGCGGCGGCAGCAGCATCGAGCTTCAGTGTCATCGGGGCGGCGAGTTTCAATCGTAATGCGAGGCCTTGCACGGCAGTCTTGTCGCCTTGTTTCAATGTTCCCGTCAGGCCCGCAGTGAAGTCGCCGAGCGGAGCTTGGTTGTTGCCGGTGATGGTGATCTCGGCTTCCGTCTGGCCCTTGTCGATGTTCTTCACCGCGATGGTGACACCGGCTGGCAGCCCGTTCGCGGCGGGAGTGATCGCCACCACAACCCCCTCTTCAAAGCCAGCGGCTCGGGTGGCGATGAGCTTGGCTTTGGCCGTGAGATCCTTGCCGAAGATGATCTCCGCCGGTTCCACTCGCCATGCGAACCCGGGAGCCGGGGCGGACGACGCGGCGACGAATGAACTCAGTGTCGAGGGCGTCCAACGCATGTTGTTATTGCGGGTTTTGAGGACGCCGCTGATTTCGGCGGGGATTGCGATGTCAGCCTCACCGATGCGCGCCGTGCCGACAATCGTGATGCCGTGCAGCGAACCGGCTGCGAAATCGGGAGCGGCCTGAATCGTCATCACGGCGTCGTTGCGACCGGCTCCGATGACGGAGCGGCTCGCGGTGAGACCCGCTGGTGGATTGAGGAGGCTCAGTTCGATCGGACCTGCGTGAGGCGAGCGAACCGTTGTGATGGTCGCCAACACGGAACCGCCGACCGGGACGTTGAAGGTGTCGAGCGACGCGGCCAGCGAGAACTGCGGGGGATTGAGCTGAACGGCGATGCGGTAGGCGTGTTCGCTCCCGCCGCGACGGTTCAGGTCTTCGACGACCAGCGTGTAGTCGCCGTCAGCCGGAGCCTTGAACGCGACCGCCCCCTCGTTCGTCCCGGTGTCTTCGACGGCAACGACCTGTCCGCCATCCTTGTTCAGAATCTTGAAGTTGAGATCCGTCGGTGAACCTTGCTGCCGCGTGATCCCGACAAACGTCGCCGACTGATCCTTCTTCGCGGTGAAGAAAAAACGGTCCACGTCACCGGGCTGTTCGAGTCGTCCGTTCACGTCGTGCCCGAACTCGATCTTGTTCGCTTGCTCGGGCGCGTTGTTGGGTTCGACCTCAACGAACTGCGGAGTCGAGACAACGGCCACGGAACTGAAGCCGCTCGCACCGTTGGGCCGCTTCGTACTGACGGGCATCCATTCGGCAGTCTGATCGGCGGCGACGGCCACAGCCACTGGAACGATCCCGTCCACACCGAAGCCGGCCAGAGTCACATTCGCGGTCGTCCCCTTTTGCACGGCGAGCGGATACGCGACTGTCGCCACGGGGAAATCACCGATCCGCAGTCGATAGGCTCCGCCACCATACTTGATGTCGCGGAGTTCAATCACGTACTCACCGGCAGCTTGAAACGTGTGAATGATCGCCGCATCACCGCTCAGCCCCGGCATGTCGTCGTTGAACGCCAGCTCACGGCCGTTTGCATCGAGCAACCGCAACATCGGGTCGAGCGACGAACCGATCCGCCGCGCGAGGACTTCGATCGCCAGCTTCTGTCCCGCTGCCGCCGTGAACTTGAAGTACTGCCAACTCAAACCGGCGACCGCTCCATCGACGGCGGTCGGCACGGTCATGGTTTGAGCCGCCGCACGAGTGACGTTGTTTCCGACCGACGCCAGCGACGGCAGATCATCGACGATCAGAAACCGCAGCGGCGAAACGCCTTTGTCGGTGATGACCCGCATGCCATGCACACCACACGGCGTGTTGGCCGGAACGTTCAACGTGTACGTCACCTGAGCCGGGTTCTCGCCGTTCTTGTCGATCCCCGCCGTGAGACTGCTCTCGCATGGAAAACTCGTCCACAGCCCTTTCGCCGCAGCCAGATTTCCGCCGTTGATTTGCAGGTTCGTCGCAGCGCCGGGGGGGATCGCGCCGGGCGTCACAGAGTTGGCCACAGGCTCTTGGGCGAAGGCCATTCCCAGGGAAGTGGTCGCGGCGAAGCCAACCATCGAAACCAACAAGGTGCGAAAAGAAAACAGAGCGAGCGGTCGCAGCAAGGCGAGTGAGTTCATGCAAGGAAGCTCCCGAAGGCGGATGAAAGTGGGGTGGGGCAGTGGAGGCGGGCAAGTCATCGGGCACGACTGATGGCAGCATGATAGGTGGCTCACAAAGGGGCCGTCAATTTGGAGCTGCCAGATCGCATCAAAGAGTCGGAAAAAAGAAACCACTGCATCTCCTCCCGCCAATACCGAAAAATCGACCCTTTGTTTGGTTGCGACCTCTAGCAGCCTGTTGAAAAAGGGAGGGCGAGGCTCCCGCCGAGCCGGTGACGTGTGGAAAGACACTTGTTTCTTGCGGCTCGGCAGGAGCCTCGCCCTCCCGATAAACGTTTTTCAACAGGCTGCTAGTCGTCTCACCCCATCGGCACATCGTGGTAGTCGAGTGCCCATTCGCGCATAAAACGTACCCGACTCGGGACGATGCGGTAGACGATCAGCGCGGGGTTGTCCAAGCTGCCGAGATAATGTCGCAGCAGCGGATTGGCGTCCCAGATTTCTTGCAGGACGCTTGGTTCCGTCACAACCTCCGCGACACCCGTGATCCGGACTTGATCGTGGCGTTCGTCGAGATAACAGAGTTCCACCTTTGGGTTCGCCGCGATCTCAGCCGTCTTGTGGTACATCCTCAAATTAGCGACGTACACGACAAAGCCGTCGGTTCGCACGGGCGAGACCGGCCGCAGACGTGGCTGGTCTCCATCCATTGAGGCGAGATAGGGAAACCGATCGGCGGCGATCACGGCGCGCGCCAACTCGGACAACTGAGTGAGGTCGATTGGTTCGGGAGTTGGCTGGGTCATGAGGTGACTCCGTCGAGAACGTATTTCAAAACCTGTTTTTGCCTCGAAAAACTAGCCCGACGCGCAAGCGAGGTCTGGACATTCAACCCCAGTGAAGCCCTCGCTTGCGCGTCGGGCTAGTTTTGAAATGGGCAGGAGACATAGTTTGAAAACAATCTTCTCGATGGACAATACAGGACGAGTCGCCCTATCTTGCTCGCAGTGGCAACTTCCAATGGAAACGGCGGAGACTGACTGATGATGAACGTGTTTGGTCCGCGACATCAGTTTTGTGACGGGATGACTCGTCGTTCGTTTCTCAAAATCGGCGGACTGGCGATGGGTGGGCTGTCGCTGCCGCAGTTGCTTCAAGCCGAAGCGGTCTCGGGGCGGAAGTCTCACAAGGCGGTCATCATGGTCTTCCTATCGGGAGGCCCGCCGCATCAGGACATGGTCGATCTGAAGGTCGATGCGCCGGTCGAGATTCGCGGCGAGTTCCAACCGATCGCGACCAACGTCCCCGGCATCGACATCTGCGAGCATCTGCCGTTGCTCGCGCAACGCATGGATCGGCTGGCAATCATCCGGTCACTGGTCGGTTCAGAAGGTCGTCACGCGGCGTTTCAGTGCATGACGGGACACAGCGTCAACGGTCAACCGGCTGGAGGTTGGCCATCACTGGGAGCGGCGGTCTCCAAACTGCAAGGGCCGCTGAGATCGGGGACGATGCCGTTTGTCAGCCTCTCTCCGCGCATGAAGAACGCGCCGTGGGGTGATCCGGGACAGGCTGGGTTCGCGGGACAGGCGCACGCGCCGTTCTCACCCAACGCCGAGCAGGCTCAACTCGGATTGAGCGGGATCAGCGTGGAAGGGCTGCGTGGACGAAGGTCGTTGCTCAACGGCATTGACCGACTGAAGCGCGAGGTCGAACAGAGCGGTGCGTTGGATGGCTTCGAGTCGCAGTACCAAGCGGCGTTCGGGATCCTCACCTCGAATCAACTCGTTGAGGCACTGGACCTCGAACGAGAAGACCCGCGCTTGCGAGACCGTTATGGCCGGGGCGCGATTGAGAACGCGGGCTACGGTGACGCGGGACCATTGATGAACGATTACTTCCTCGCCGCGCGAAGACTCGTGGAAGCGGGAGCGCGCGTTGTCACGCTGGCTTATGGTCGGTGGGACTGGCACGGTCGCCCTCACGGGACGAATTTTGAAAACGCGCGCGACCACTTGCCGCTGTTCGATCAGGGTCTCACCGCGCTGCTGGACGATCTGCACGAACGCGGGCTGGATGAGGATGTCAGCGTCGTCGTGTGGGGTGAGTTCGGACGGACACCGGTCATCAACAAGAACGGCGGTCGCGATCATTGGCCTCAGGTGGGGTGCGCGATGTTGGCGGGCGGCGGCATGAAAACTGGACAGGTCATCGGCTCAACCAATCGGCTGGGCGAGTTCCCCAAAGAGCGGCCGGTTCATTTTCAAGAAGTCTTCGCGACGCTGTATCAGAACCTTGGGATCGATGTCTCCCGCACGACGATTCCCGATGTCGGCGGTCGGCCGCAGTTCTTGGTCGATCCGATCTACCCGCCGTTGCCGGAGCTGGTCTGATGCCCGAGACACTCCGCTGAAGTCCGGCTTAGCTTTGTTAGCCGGACTTCTCTTCGAGGCGGTTTCACTGCGGGAGCGTACGCCACGCCAAGAAGTCCGGCTTTCCGAAAAGCCGGACTTCGCTTTCATCGGACTTCGAGACGATTGTCTTCATCCGTTTTCCCTGACTCCCAGAAGCGACGCCCTCATGCCCGAGACCCTCCGCCTCGAACAGTTGCATTCGCTGACTCACGGCAACGCGGTGTACTCGGCAGCGTTCTTGCCCGATGGCAAGCGGTTGGCAACGGCCAGCTTGGACAACGCCGTTAAATTGTGGAACGTCGCGAGCGGCGAACACGTTGGCACGCTGAAAGGCCACGGTGATGGAGTCGCCTTTGTCGGGTTCCTCGCCGACGGACGAATCGTCACGGCGAGTCTCGACAAGACGTTGAAGGTCTGGCCCGCAGACGGTGGTGCCGCGACAGCGACGTTCACGGGCCATCAGGACTATCTGACCTGCGCGGCGGTGGCGCGCGCGGGAACACTGCTCGTCTCAGGGAGCTTCGACAAAACGGTGAGACTGTGGGAGACACAGACCAACACGTCGGTGGCGGTTCTCACCGGACATGAAGCCAGCGTGCAGGCCGTCGCGATCACGGCGACCGGCAAGCGTGTGGCGTCGGCGGGAGACGATCGAACGATCCGGCTGTGGGATGTGGAATCCAAGTCGCTGCTCAAGACGATGACCGGTCATGCGGGAACGATTGAAGGGCTCGCGTTCTCTCCCGATGACGCGCTCGTGGCTTCCGCTAGCGCCGATGGCAGCTTGCGTCTGTGGACCATCGGCGGCGACAACGTGGCGACGTTTGAGTTGTCCTGTGAGCGGTTCAAGTCGGTGGTGTTCTCGCCCGACGGTCGTTGGCTGGTCTCGGGCAGCTTCGAGGGATTCGTGCGCATCTGGAGCATCTCCGAACGGCGCGAGGTGACTGCGGTGAAGGCTCATCGCAACTCGGTCTACAGCGTCGCATTCGATTCGACAGGGAAGCTGCTCGTGTCGGCGGGCTTCGATCGCACGGTTCATGTTTGGGACGTGCAGAGAATGGATTCGACTGGCAAGTGATGCCCGCTGGCGCTGGATTCAGTTTCGCGAAGACTCCGCCTATCATCCGACGCCTCGCGGCGGGCTGCCGTGAACCGCGTGCCCCGCATTCCTCCTCGCCATCGCCTCGAAAGGACCGTCATGTCTGTTGTTGGTCTCCTGCCTGAGCAACTTGCCGAACTTCGTCAGTTCGATTCCCCCACGATCTGCAACGCTGTCGAGTTGTGGAACCTGCGACCACGCAACACCGGCTACATGAACTCGTCGATCAAGGCCTGTTTCCCGGCATTTCCACCGATGGTTGGCTATGCGTTGACCTCGACTTTCCGCAGCATGGCCCCTCCGCGCGGAGGCGATGCCTACGGCAGCATCGGCGCACAACTCGACGCCTTTTCGACGATCCCCGGACCGCCAGTGCTGATTTTTCAAGATCTCGACGAACCGTGCGCGTCGGCGACGTTCGGTGAAGTGATGTGTTCGACGTACAAGCGATTCGGCGCGCAGGGACTGATCACGTCGGGGACGGGACGGGATCTCGCGCAGGTTGAGGGTCTCGGTTTTCCCGCCTTCACCGGCGGAGCGATCGCGGCACACGGTTACTGCCACATCATCCACATCAACGTGCCGATCACCGTGGGCGGGATGATTGTTTATCCCGGCGATCTGCTGCACGGAGACCTGAACGGCGTGACGACGATCCCGCACGAGATCGCGTCGGAAGTTCCGCAGGTCTGCCGCGAAGTCGCCATCGCCGAGGCAATCATTCTCGACTACCTCAAGCAGCCGGATGTGACCGTGACGGGCTTCAACGCGGTTCGTAAGGAGTGCGGCGATGTCATCGCCAAACTCGGCAAGCGCCTGCGCAAAGAGTAGGGCGGAGGCTGAAACGACGCGATTGAAGTCCGGCTTAGCAGCCTGTTGAAAATGTAGGATGGACGCCCTCGTCCGTCCGTTTTCAACTAGAAAGCACTCGGACGAGGGCGTCCAAGCTACGTTTTTCAACAGACGGTTAGCTCTGTTAGCCGGACTTCCAGTCCGCCGCGACCTCACCAAGTTTCCTGCCAGTGGCCGCGATGAACATGCATCTGGCGGCCGGCTTCAAATCGTTCGGGTGAGACAGCAGGAACGCGGACCCAGACCGGTTCGTCGTGGTAGTGGCCTTCGATCGAAAGGTGTGCCCCAAGTTCATCGTTGTCGCTGAGTCCCTGAGACTGCCAACGCACGGCGTTCACTTGCGAGAAGACGCTCAGCAGCGAGACCACATCGACTTCAAACCGCGATCCAAACATTTGACCGTCGTTCGGGCCGCCGACGACTTCGGTCAGAGCCGGGAAAACCGTGATCTCCCAGCCAGTCGGTGCCTGAAAGTAATGGCAACCGATTGGTCCCATCGCTTCCAACGGCTGAATTCTTGCGGCAACTTCATCAGCGAGTGCGGCCAGCCATTCGGGGGGCGTATTCATTTGGATCGGTTCCATCGAGAGGGGCATCGGTGAGTGATGGTGGTCACTTCAGGCGGGGCAAGGGGGCTGTTCCCGTGATGCAGTTTGCAAGCACGATGCCGGAGGGATGTCTCACGAGTCTTGCAGCGGCATGAGTTCAAAAGTCACCGGCGTGAGACCATTGCATCTGAACGAATCCCGCCAAGCGACGTAACTGGCTCACACTGTTTCATCGTGACGCCCAGCGTAACTGGTACAGACCGACCTCATCTCAGGCCGCTCAATGAATTCACCAGCGGTGCAGGTGATCCCGCTCATTCCAGCGAGGCAACCGTCGCGACCCGCAGTACCGGCGAATCTGCTTCACAACGCTCAACTACTGTCTCGTTCGCGCAGGTCACCGGCTGTCGAAACTCGGAATGCTAACGACACGATGCCAAAGCTTGACGGAATGTCTACCCCGATTAGCAGCACCGACCCCTTCAAGTTGTGAGGCACGGTTCGATCACGCTCCCGCGACCGGGAGGAGTTGACTGACCCACACCAACCCGAAGTGTGAACGAGGGCAGCGACAGACTTCGTCCTCGCTCACGCTTCGGGTTGGTGTGTTTGTCTCGATCATTTCTTGCCGGTCGCCTTACATGTTTTCCATCATCTGAATGGCGGCCGGTCCGACCAGCACCACGAAGATGCCGGGGAAAATGAACAGCACCATGGGGAAGAGCATCTGCACGGCGGTCTTCTGAGCTTTCTCTTCGGCCATCTGTCGGCGTTTGACGCGCATCGCTTCGGACTGAACACGCAGGGCCAACGCGACCGACGAGCCAAATCGTTCGGCCTGAATCAGGATTGCGGCCAAGGCTTTGACATCATCGACTCCCGTCCGCAGGCCAAAGTCGTGCAGCACGTCGCGACGGGGGCGTCCCATCTGAACCTGTAAGTTGCACAGCGCAATTTCCGAACAGAGTTCCGGATGAACGTCTTCCAGTTCCTCACTGATGCGCCGCAGTCCGGCATCCAGCCCCAATCCCGCTTCGACACAGACGACGAGCAAATCGAGTACGTCCGGCAGAGACAGAAAAATCTTTTGTTTGCGAGACGACGACATGATCTTGAGCGCCAGTTCCGGGACGAAGAACCCCACTCCCGCAGCGATCCCCAGTGACATCAGGCCACTCATGGAGGCCCCGTAAACGAGCATCCCGTAGCCGCCGCCCGAGAGAGCGCCGACACCGAGCATCGCCACCTTGATGGCCAAATACATCTGCCCCGCATTCGCCTGGTTGAAGCCCGCGTTGGCCAGCCGCACGGCCAGTTCGCTGTGTTCGACATCGGATTTTTCACCGAGGGTTTTCGCTAGCGCGGGAGCCGCCGATTCCAATGCACGGACCAAGCCGTTCTTCGACTTCTTTTTCTTGCCACGCGATGTCGGGTCACGCAGCTCTTCCAGTCGCTCGGTGGCACGCGACTCTTCTGGCGTAAAGGCACTCATCACCGCCCACAGGGCCACGGTGATCGCTCCAAAAATCGCCCACGGGATGACAGCAGCGAGGTCCATGATGTTTCTCCGTTAGCAGCCTGTTGAAAAACGTAGGGTCAGCGTCTCGCTTGCCCGTGATTGCAGTTGGAGAAGGGGCAAGCCAGAGGCTGACCCTACGGTTTTTCAACAGGCTGTTAAGAGCCGTAACCGCTCGCCTGAACCAATGACCTTCCCGTCTCACACTTTGATGTCGATGATCTTTCGGATGACCACCGCTCCGAGAATTTGCAGCACGATGCCCCCCGCGACCATCTTTTTTCCGAAGGGATGCGTGAACAGCAGCATCACGTAGTCGGGGTTCAATTTGTAGACGGCGAGAAACAGGGCGATGGGCAAACCCATCAGTACCGCTCCGCTCAGACGGCCTTCGCCGGTCAATGCCTGGATCATGCCGAAAATCTTGAACCGCTCGCGAACGACCTCGCAAATCTTGTCGATGATTTCGGCCAGGTCACCGCCCGTCTGCCGCTGAATCGAGACTGCCGTGATGAAGAACTTCAGGTCGAGATTCGGAATCCGCTTCATCATGTTCTTCAATGTCTGCTCGACGGGAATTCCGAGGTTCTGTTCCTCGAAGGCGATTTGAAATTCGAGTCCGATCGGCGCGGCCATTTCTTCGCTAATCATGTGCATCCCCGCGTTCAAGCTGTTACCGGAGCGGAGTGCCCGCGCCAGCAGTGAGAGCGCGTCGGGGAATTGCGCACCGAACCGAGCGAACCGCTTTTTCCGTCGCCACGACAGCCAGAATGTGGGCAGCGCCCCCAGCACCACGAAGAAGACCGGCAGCAACGGTGTCGGCACATTCAGGACGAGTCCCACGATCGCTCCCACCGTTCCGGCACCGCAAGACAGCAGTAAGAGTGCTTGAAGATCGATGGGGGAATCGGCCTGTTCCAGAAACACGCCCCAACTGCCCAGATTCTTCGAGTACTTTCCAAATGCCGAAGGCTTGCCCTTCGAACTGCCAACTCTGTCCTGCTTGATCAGGCTGCGCGTGATTTCGGCTTCGGCCGTCTTGCTGCCCGCCAAGGCATCCAGCCGGTCTTCGGCGCGCGTCGATCCCGCCTCGTGGACGATCGTGTAGATCGCCGAGGCCAGTGCTGCCGCTCCAATGAAAGCGGCTCCCGAAATCATCCAGATCGGATCCATCTGATCTACTCCCGGTCACGATTGAAAATGAAACGAACTCGATTAACGGCATCTCAAGTCGGAACCAGTGTCCCGGACGCTCTGGGCGACCGGGACGCTGGCCCGGATGATTCAGGAGGAACCACGAAAGACTCGAACGACACGAAATTGAAGAGAGTTGCGATCAGTGCATCGCCAGACATCGCGCGTCGTGCCATTGCGGTCACTTGGGATCAGCACTCTCGTCGCTTCTTCACTTTCGAGTCTTTCGTACTACTCACGTCTTGTTTCTTTGCCGGCCGCGCAGAATTTCTGCAGACCAGATTCGGCAAAATGATGAAGCACAGAATCATCAAGTCGGGCGGGCGGTGTGCTTGCGGGCCTCTTCCATCATTTTGTGATTCATCATTTTGCCATTCCCGTTCTGGCCTCGTTGGGTTGTGGGTGTCCCGCGCCGAGTATTTCGTGGTGAATCATCCGGGCTTGCCGGTTCGCAATGCCGACAGTTTTTGAGGCGACGATCCTTACTTGCCCAGTGGCCTCGCCGCGAACAGGTTCGACGGCAGCTTGACCCCCGCACCTTCGAGACGACTCATAAACTGAGGTCGCACGCCGGTCGCTTCAAAGTGACCGAACGCACGGTTGTTCTCGTCGATGCCGTCCTGTTTGAACAAGAAGATGTCCTGCATCACGATCTGGTCCTGTTCCATGTTCAGCACTTCCGTGATGTAGGTCAGCTTGCGTGGTCCGCCCTGCAAGCGTTGCACCTGCACGATGAGATCGACGGCGGCGGCAAACTGCTGGCGCAAGGCGCGGATCGGCAGTTCCACGCCGCCCATCGCGATCATGGTTTCGAGTCGCGACATGCAGTCGCGCGGCGTGTTGGCGTGAATGGTCGTCATCGAGCCTTCGTGGCCCGTGTTCATGGCTTGCAGCATGTCCAACGATTCGGGACCGCGACACTCACCGATGATGATTCGGTCGGGTCGCATTCGCAGGGCGTTCTTCACGAGATCGGTCGCCGTCACGCGGCCCTTGCCTTCGATGTTCGAGGGGCGAGTCTCCAGTCGCAGGACGTGGTCCTGTTGCAGTTGGAGTTCAGCCGCGTCTTCAATCGTGATGACGCGCTGGTCGTTCTGAATGAAGCTCGACAGCGTGTTCAGCAGCGTCGTTTTTCCGGACCCCGTACCGCCGCTGATGATGATGTTCAGACGAGCCTTGATCGCCCCTTCCAACAACAGCGCCATCTCGGGAGTGAAGGCTCCGAATTTCATCAGGTCTTCCAAGCCGAGCGGCTTCGACCCGAATCGCCGAATCGTCAACGAGGGACCATCGAGGGCCAACGGTGGGATGATCGCGTTCACGCGGGAGCCGTCCGCCAGTCGGGCATCGACCATCGGCGACGTTTCATCGCACCGGCGTCCGATGCGCGAGACGATCCGGTCGAGAATCTGCATCAGGTGAGCATTGTCGCGGAACGTCACTTCCGACCGCTGAATGCGGCCGTTCTTTTCGATGAAGACGTTCTTCGGGCCGTTGATCATGATGTCCGCCACGCCCTGCTCTTTCAGCAGAATCTCCAGCGGTCCATAGCCAAACGTTTCGTCGAGGACTTCTTCAATGAGTCGCTCGCGTTCCGATCGATTGAGCGCGGGATTCTCGGTGTCACACAGATGTTCGACGACCAGGCGGATCTCGCGGCGCAGTGTGTCACCCTGCAAATCACCTAGGCGTGAGAGGTCGAGTTTCTCGACCAGTTTGCCGTGAATGAGCCGCTTGAGACTCTCAAAGTCCAACTCAGTAGCGGGACCACGGCCACGAGGAGGAGCAGAACTGGGGGCAGCCATCTTGTGTGAACTCCGAACGGGGGGATCGTCATCGAGCAAAGCGTTGTTCGGGGGGAACAACCGGCAGGAAACCAAACTCACCGAAAACCGGCACAGTCCAGCCTCTCCCGCCAAACCTAGGTCACGTTCGTGAGGTTGCAAAAAGGAAACATCGCATTCACGTCGAATGCCTGTTCCGGTCGCACCGGTCCCGCCGAACTCAACGCGCCGGCTCGCCCCCAACTCAGCCCGCACGCGGTTCACGTCCTCGACCGACAAATCAAAGACCCACATCGAATAGCCCGGCTTGGCGATCGGCTGGAACTTCGCGAAGTACGCGTACGCCCCCTGCGGCACATGGACGAGCCCCTGCAAGTTGCGACCACTCGGCGCGGGGAATGAGATGCCCAAGATGTAGTTCACGCTCACCGCCTGTAAGCCGGGGACAGGGCCGACCTCGGGAGCTTGGCTCTCGACGCCAGTGTTGGCCTGCGACGGTCGCTTCGAGCCGGTGGTGATCGTCGGCTTTAACGAGCTGCGCGGGCCGGACCTCTACAACACGGTCCTGATCGCCCACAAAGGCCATTTGCTGGGAA
>JAYTGQ010000163.1:0-2512 GCA_043733345.1 Schlesneria sp. | reverse complement strand
TTGGGGCGGATGATCGACCGCCGGGGACGATCCACCATGAGACCGTCCAACGAGGCTTGGACGCCCGCCAACTGTGAGGCGACCTGCTGACGCCGGGCGGCGTTGTCTCGCAGCGTCTGCGGCTCGACTCCCCGCAGCACGCGCCGGGCTTGTTCGACCAGCGCATCGAGTTCCGCATTCGAGCGGACATTCAACTGCTGAAACCGCGTGAAGAACTCGCGCAGGTTTTCGACGGCCGTGTCACGAAAGACCTTCGGGCGTCCGTCTTCCTGACCACTGAGTCTTTCCGACAAATGGCTCACCAATCGGTCGAGTTCACTGACGAACGCATCTTCAGCAAGTTGCACGGCTTCGTCGAACCGGGCCGTGACCCGCTGACACTCTTGCTCGAACAACCTCGGGCTGAGACGACTCAAATACTCCGGCGGCTCCACACTCGGAAACTCCCACGCGATCCCAAACAGTCCGCGCAGGCTGGCCGGATAGTCACCGGGATTGAACAGCGATCCGAGTCGGTTTCGCGCCGCTGCCCGGAGTTCTTCATAGTGCGTGTCGAGTTGGCAAACCGCTTCTTCCAACTCGACACGGTTGCTCGTCATCTGGACATCAAAACTCGCGATGTCCTGCTGGCGAATCAGCCGCAGTCCCGGCTCGGGGAACGGCAGCGAAATCCCCTTCCAGAAGCTGATGATCCGACCACGAATGGCCGTGACCGTCTTGAACGCGGGGTGCGTCCCATCCAACAGCTTCTTACCGGCCGTCAGGTACTGGCCTTCGGCCCCGAACGACTCGGCGGCCTGAGCCTTCTGTTCGGGAGAGAGGGTCTTGCGGGTGCCGAACCACGTAAAGCAGACGCGAACGGCGGCCATCGTGGTCCGCAGACGATCGGCGGCCTCCACGTTCGGCATTTCCGTGGTGGCGGGGTCATCCAAGAGCAACGTGGACATACGGATTTTCCTTGTCGAAATGGGAGGGGGAAGAGCAAGACGGCCGTTGACGCGAGGGGCGTCAGATCAAGCCGAGTACGACGAGCCGCTCACGGGCGGCGTCGTCAGATGCGAAGTGGCGGCAGATGTCGCAGCGTTCGACTTTGGAGTTCGGGGCCAGTCGGCCTTGTTCCATGTGGGCGAGGATGCCGGGAACGCCCGAACAGAATGCCCCTGGCAGTTCACAGTCGCAGCGTGTGTCGGCTTCGTTCAGCAGATCACAGAGGCTGTCGATCTCACCGACCGACAGCGGCGGCTCGTCACTGAAGTGGGGCAAACCATCCGCGAAGGCAGTCCCCTCGCGTTGCAGTTCCTTCTGCCAGTGCCGCAGGGCGGCAAGAGTTGTGGCGAGTTCACGGGACGTGAGCATGAGCGGGTCTCCACGGGTTAGAGGAAGGCCGCTTATGCGTCGCGTCGGCCTCGCGCTTCGAGATGCTCGAAGTTCGGGAAGTTGGCAATCTCACTGACGACCCCGGCTCCGAGGGCGTCTTTGAGCTGGCCTGCGAAGCCGGCAATCATCTCGTTCCATGAACCGACTTCTTTCGCGAGGGCTTCCACGTCGCGCGTCTCCCAGTAGTTGCCCTCGTCCGAGACGTGTTCGACCAGGCCGAGCGACTTCGCGAGGTCGAGCAGGGCGATCACACTGAGGTGGCAGCGCAGGAAGTTCTGGACACCTCCGCACTCGGGGTTGCTGGCATACTGCGTCTTGCAGAAGCTGCCCCAGCACCAGCCGGTAAGGCCGGTTCGCACTCGCCGTTTGCGCGGGAGGAGCCCCACCCGGTGGTCACCAACTTCAATGAACGCGGGATAGCGGCACAGACCGAAGTTGGCCGGTTCGCAGCCTTCGCCGGGTTGAGTCTGAAACGCGATGACGTGCTGCGGTGCGACCGCGTAATGGCAGTCATCCTTCTCGACGTATTGCCCCGCCTGAATCAGCAGCCACCGCGCCGGAGACTCGGCGGGCAGCATCTTGTAGTCGGCGTTCCGGCCCGACAGGTCCATGATCTCACCGACGCTGGAGAATTGGAGATCGAGGGCGCGTTGCCGGAGTTGCCCGACCAGCCCGCGCGCCGCAGCCTCCGTGCGGACATTCGTCTTCAAGCTCCAATGAATCGTCAAACCCATGTGATGTGCTCCTGATTGGTATGAGTGAAGCACACGATCAGTGTGCCAAGAATCCTTAATTGTTCATCGGATCGGCCGGTCGCCGGACCTTCCGGCGTGAGGCGTCCGCTAAATCCGTCTGATGGACATACAAACCGGGCCGATCCGCCGACAGACACCGGCCGCTGGCCCATTGACGCAGCTTCGACACCGCCTCGGCCGCTGTGTGAGCGACCGGCACAACATTCTTCGCCGCTTCGGTGAGTGAGACATCCAGCAGTGCTGACAACCGACAGCAGGACTTGATTTCGGCACCCGTCCAGTCCGTGTCGGCGGGGATCGGCTGACTGGCCGCGATGTCGTACTGACGGCGATAGAGTTGCCAGATCGACTGGCGTTCGGCGGCCCCCGGAAGATCCAAA
>JAYTGQ010000162.1:0-2514 GCA_043733345.1 Schlesneria sp. | reverse complement strand
GCCCAATGGCACTCACTTTGTCGGCAAAGTAGCAGGCACATTCCATGTGCCGTCCGCATTTCTCAGGCTGACGGCACATGGAATGTGCCTGCTACCTTCTTAAGTGAGTGCCATTGGGCTGACGCCGCCCGGCTCACCAAGAATATCTCATCGAGTACCGTGTGAGGTCTCAACGAGCCTTCAGAACTCACCAATCATTTCGCCGTCAGCGCGATGAGCGAGGTTGCGGAGGACGAAGGCGTCGATGTTGCCCGAGATCATTCGGACGTTGCTATCACCCATCACACAGTTGAAGCCCAGACTGTGATAGCTGCCGGGGCCACCGACGGCTGCGGGGCTGTTTTCGCGGTTGGCGGGTTGGACATGCATCGAAGGGCCGAAATGGCTCATCGCGCGACCGCGATAGCGCGGAGTCTCCTCCGGCTTGTCTCGGTTCTCCCAAAAGACAGCATTCCGAAGCGTGGCCGATGTTCCCGACATCCAGCCGAGTCCGCTGCCTGACGCGATGTTGGCTTCGGCGACAAACATCGTGTGAGAGCAGCCGTCCTTAACATCGCGCAGGCGGATCGAGCTGTTGAGGAACAACACGCCGTTCTGGTTCACATCGATCGGTGTCTCGTAGTCGTTGTGGATGCCGACGTACTCGGTCCCGCCCGCCGGAGCGGGGCTGCTTGAGCAGCGCAATCCCGGAAGAATCTGCTGTCGGACGGCGGCGTTCTCGGGCGCGTAGACGCTCTTGGTGAAGTCGATCCGGCGGTATTCGTTCCTTTTTTCGAGGAAGGGCAGGAGCTGCACGATCCAGTTCATGTGGTACTCGCTGGCGTTCGCTTGAGCGGCGGTTTGGCCCGAAGCATCCGATTCATCAAAGTACTGTCCACCCTGCGAAACCCGCGCTATCGCCGAGATCGGCCCCTTCGCGTTCACGACCCCCGGCGGTAACACGCCGTGTGCCATCGCGTAATTCTGCAAGGCCAGCCCGAGTTGAAACAAATTATTCTGACATTGGACTCGCCGCGCCCGCTCGCGCGCCTGCTGCACCGAAGGCAACAACAACGCCATCAGAACCGCGATGATCGGGATCACGACCAACAGTTCGATCAGCGTGAAGCCGCGCGGGCGGCGGCCGGAGCTTGTTGAAAAAGTCACAGTGCCGGGCATGGTCTGTCCTGGGAGTGAGTAGTCCGGGTGTCAGCAGTCAGTTGCGTCGTTTAACCGCGTGGGCAACGCCCCGCGCGTTGAGCGGCGTGGAAAGCTGTTTCGCCGCTCAACGCGCGGGGCGTTGCCCACGCGGTTAAACGACGCAGCTACGGTTCTCAGAAGTCCCCGAGCATCTCACCGTCGGCGCGATGACAGAGATTGCGGAACAGCGGGAGGCTGATGTTCTCGCTGATGAACCGGACGGAGCCGTCGCCCATCACGTTGTGCCAACCGCCGGTGTGGTGGCTGCTCGGACCGCCCACATGGCCGCTGTTGCCAGAGGCGACATTGGCGAGTTGCTGCTGCATGGGGATCACGTTGCGTCGCATACTGAGCTGTGCTTGGTAGCTGGCTTCAGGCAACGCCGGCGGTCCCCCTGCGGGGGCAATGCCCCGCGCGCCGGGCAACGCATCCGTGGCGGGAGCGGCGACAGCGGCTGCCACTGGCGGGACGGGTTCAGCCGCTTTGGCGAGAGCCGCCGCCACAGCGGCTTCCATCTCTTTGCGGTTGGTCCACAGCACACCGTTCCGCAACGAGGAATTCGTTCCCGCCATCCAGCCGAGATCGGCACCCGCTTCGGCGCGAGACTCCATCACGTAGATCGTGTTCGAGCTGCCATCGGTCACTTGCTCGTACCGGATCGAACTGTTGAGGAACAGCACGCCGTTTTGGTTCACGTTGATCGGGGCCTCGTAGTCGTTGTGAATGCCGCAGTAGGTCGTCAGGCCGACCGGCTTACCCCACGTGTGCGGGTCGGACGGACAGATCAGTATGTGGATCGGCCGGACGCGAACCGCGCTGTTCGCCGGAGCGTAGACGCTCTGCGTGAAGTCGATGTGGTGGTAGACGTTTTGCTGTTCGACATACGGCAGGATCTGAGTGATCCAGCCCATGTGGTACTGAGTCGCGTCTTCTTTGCTGACGATCGGCCCGGTGGCGTTCTGCGTCCCCGGCGGCAGGACTTCGTGTCCCATCGTGTAGTTCTGGAGCGCGAGTCCGATCTGCATGAGATTGTTCTTGCACTGCGTCCGCCGCGCCGCTTCCCGCGCCTGTTGAACGGCGGGGAGCAGCAGCGCGATCAGCACGGCAATGATGGCGATCACGACGAGCAGCTCGATCAACGTGAAGCCGGGGCGGGACGAGTGACGCTGCGAGGTACGAACGGGAACGTTGGGCATGATCTTCTCCTGCGGATGAAGTGGGAGGTGGATTGGTCTTGGATTACGTCGTGAGTGGCTTCTGAGCGGGGCGGCGTCAGCCCCCCGGTTCTTCCAGAGAGGGCTGACGCCCAAGAACCGGGGGGCTGACGCCGCCCCG
>JAYTGQ010000161.1:0-7065 GCA_043733345.1 Schlesneria sp. | reverse complement strand
TATCTCAACGCGTTTCCCGGCGAACGCCTTGGCGGGAGATGGCCGTCTCACTGGCCGGGCCGTTCGCGGGTTTTGCTCTCTTCGCACTGGTTGAAGCGGTGCGGTACGCCTTCTTCCCGATGCGCGTGCTGGCGGAACATCGCTATTTGTACTTCGTGTTCTCCAACTTGAGGTGGATCAATCTCTACTGGGGGCTGGTCAACTTGCTGCCGGTCTTGCCGCTGGATGGCGGACACGTTTGCCGGTCGGTCTGGGAACTGCTGCGCGTGCGCGATCCGCAGCGACTGGCGACTCAGATCAGCATCCCGGTCGCAGCGGGAATGGCCGCGTGGCTGTTCGCGGTCGATCCCGAAAATCGGTTCCCGGTGATGTTGTTCGCGATGCTGTGCCTGCAAAACATCGCCGCGTTACAGCAGGCGAATCGCTCATCTTGGTGATCGTTGAGATTCTCTTTGCGTGCTTGTCCTTGTTTAACCGCGTGAGCCACGCCCCGCGCATCGAGAGGAAAACAGGCCCCAATGTCACTCTTTACGCGCGGGGCGTGGCCCACGCGTTTATGCCGCGTACGGAGGATGGCCCAAACCCCACCAACCTGGCCTCGGTAGGATGGGGGTTTTTGTCATTCTCGGCCGCCTGAGGCATAACCTGCCCGTGATTCACGGCATTTCGGGCAGGTTACAAACCTGCCCCACGTTTGGCAGGCAGCAGCCCGGCGGGGCGGTACCGCATCATCAGGACCAGCGCCAAGCCGAAGATGACCAGTCGCCAGTTGGTGAACATCAGGAAGCGGTTGCCGGTCGGATTGATGTTCGCCTTTTGGATGGCTCCATCGAGCATCGGAGCGAACACGTTGTCGAAGCCGATCAGCAACATTGAGCCGACGATCACGCCGCGGATGCTCCCCAATCCGCCAAGGATCACGCACGCGAGGACGATGATCGACCGGTTGAAGTCGTAGGCATCGGGACCGGCCGTCGTGGTCAGCTTCGTCGCGTAGAGGCTCCCCGCCAGACCGGCCAGTGCCGAGCCGACGGCGAACGCGGCCAGCTTTGCGCGGGGGGCGTTGATGCCCATGCAGGTCGCGGCGAGTTCGTCCTCGCGAATCGCGACCCAGGCGCGGCCGAGTCGCGAGCGTTCGAGATTCCTCAGCAACCAGACAATGCCCACCAACAGCACGAGCGTCAGGTAATAGAACGGCCGCATGTCGTCGCTCCAACTCCCCGTCGAAAGACCCAGCCAGCGCAGGTTCGGCGGCGGGATCGGATTCAGGGCGCGAGTCCCCGCCGTGATCTCTTCCAAATTGCGGAGCGAGAACCGCACGACTTCACCAAACCCCAGCGTGACGAGGGCGAGATAGTCGCCTCTCAACCGCAGCGTTGGTGCGCCGAGCATGACTCCCGCCAGCGCCGCTCCCGCCGTCGAAAGGACGAGAGCCAGCCAGAAGCCACACTCAAACGGATATCCGGGAACGGTCAGGATGCCGGTGAGATACGCTCCGATTCCGAAGAAGGCTCCCATCCCGAGATGCAGCAGTCCGGTGTAGCCAACGACGACGTTCAGACCCAGTGCGAGGATCGTCAGAATGAAGATGATCGGAAGCTGACTCGCGACGCGGTCGAGAAATTCCTGCACGGGAACGAACAGAATCACCTCGGGCAGATGCAGCGCACGCCAACCGAGCGGCAGTACTGGGAACAGCAGCAGAACGAACAGTCCGACCAGTTCCGGCAGCAGGGATTTCAAGGACGAGAGCCATGAGGATTTCATCGGCACCCCCGACCGAGACAAGGATGCGAGTCTTGGTTAGTCGCACTTGAGTTTCGTGCGAAAGCGTATGAAGAGAGTGCAAAGTGAGAAGTGCAAAGTGCAAAGTGCAAAGTGTGTCGATCACTCCGTAATTTTGCACTTTGCACTTTGCACTTCTCACTTTGCACTACTTTGCCCGGTTGCCGGTTCATACCTTCTCCTGTGCCGAGCGTCCGAGCAGGCCGGAGGGGCGGAAGACGAGGATCACGATCAGGATCGTGAAGACCAGCGTCCCGGTCCACTTCTCGCCGAGATACGCCGAGCCGAGCGAGCGGGCCAGCCCGATGATCAGTCCGCCGAGCACGGCTCCCGGCAGCTTGCCGATCCCGCCCAGCACCGCCGCCGTGAACGCATACAGCCCGTTCTGAAAGCCCATCTGAAAACTGATCGTGTTGATGTAGAGCGAGTACACGATGCTCGCGACGCCGCCCAGCGCGCCGCCGATCACGAACGTCGCCCCGATCACGCGATCAACGTGAATCCCCATCAGTTGGGCCGCGACCGGATTCTGTTCGACCGCCCGCATCGCCTTGCCGAGCTTCGTGAACTTCACGAACAACGTCAGCCCCACCATGATCGGCACGGTGATGAGCACGACCAGCAAGTCTTTGACCGTGAACTGAATCGCCGAGTCCCCCAACAGGTTCTGCGACGAGACGAGCTTCGGAAAATTCACATCGGCCGCACCGCCCCACAGCAGTCCCACATTCATGAAGATGAACGAGACCCCGATGGCCGAGACCAGCGGAGCCAACTTCGGCGCATTACGCAGCGGCTTGTACACGACCCGATCGACCGCCCAATTCAAGCCGCCACAAAAGACAGGCACGATCAAAAAGCACATCACCAGTCCGACGAGTGCCCCGCCGGTGGTGGCTTCAATCCCCACGATCCCGATCGCACTGAGCAGTGTCAGCGTCAGAAATGCCCCCAGCATGAACAGGTCGCCGTGCGCGAAGTTGATCAACCCGATGATGCCATACACCATCGTGTAACCGAGCGCAATCAGGGCGATCAGCGAACCCGTCGTCAGCCCGATCAGGCAGTGCTGAAGGAACTGCTCCCACGCGGTGGAACTGGCGGTATCGGCGAGGAGGAGGAACGGCATGAGGAGTGGGCTTGGTCCTGTTGAGTTATTGAGTAGCGTTCGCCTTCTTGTCGGCATGCCTTGTCCCCTCGCCCCGGCTTTGCGGGGAGAGGGTTAGGGTGAGGGGTCTTCCGCCTTTCACCGCCAAAAAATGCCCAAACCAGACCTATTCAAGTGCGTTGAAGAACAAATGCGTTGAAGCACCAAAACCAAAAGGCGAAGAGAATCCCCTCACCCTAACCCTCTCCCCGCAAAGCCGGGGCGAGGGGACCGGAGTCGCGTGGCCTTCGGCCACTCCTGTTGAACGTTCATTCACCTTCACTCTGTTCTGGCTAAGCAACCACAGTCTGACGCTCCTGAATCCGAGTCAGCAATCGCTGAGCTGCCGCCACCAGTTCGTCGTCCTCGCAGTCCCAAACGGACTCGGGCTGCGGCCCGCGCGCGAGTGTGGCCAAGTTGGTGAGCATTTGCCCCAGACGCAAGTTAGGGTCGGCGTCGCTCAACTGCTCGATCAAGCGAATCAACTCTTCATGGGAACCAGTCACGGCAAGGTGCTCCCAGCAAGCGGCATTTGATCTATCCGTTTTGTGGCATCAATACGATCCGCTGAAATGTCCTGTGCTTCGACTACGTTCTTGGAGTACAGCCAGAGTGCCGCGCATGCGACGGGGGTGGTGCAAATGAACCAGGCGACGATTCGATGCAATGCAAGATTGCGGAAGCTGTACAGATTCTCTGGTACTCCGAAGACAGCCCATCCAAGTTGATGTAGCCACCAAGCGAACTGCATCTCATATGAGCCGAGTAGCACAGCTACAACCACCAACTGCCAGACGCAAACCGCGCATACCACTCGGTTCCTACCCGCTGACCGGTGCGAGAGGCGGTCAAACAGGAACAGACTTGCCAAGCTCGCAGGTGCAGTTATGGCTGCGTACCCATGCAAGATCGCAATTCTATAATAAATGCCATAGTTCGATTGAATGTCGCCAAACGCCGCCGTGTACAGGGCCACGATATTTTGTGCGATACCGTGTGTGTAGACGTACAGCATCACAAGGCAGATCAAGTGCCAAGATGTAACCGCAACAACGATGTTTCTCACTCGGTGAGGCATGCTACTTGTGCCTAATTCTTACTTCTCGTCCTGCTGCCCGAGCAGCTTTGCGAACTCAAACTTGCCATCCTTCACGACGTTACCGCTGAGGACTTTCATGCTCGTGTCGCCGTTGGCGTCGAAGGACCATTTGCCGAGGGCGCCGTCGAAGTCCTTGATGCCGAGAGCCGCCTGCGTGATGGCCGCGCGGTCTTTTTTGCCGGCTCGGCGGATCGCTTCGAGCGTCACTTTGCCAGCCTCGTAGCCGTAGATCGCGTAGGCTTCGGGCGGGGCTTTGTATTTGGCGGTGTACTTTTTGACGAACTCTGCCCCCGCACCGGTCAGCTTGTCGGGGGGGAGGCCGCCAAAGGTGACGAAGCAGCGGTCGTTGAGGTTCTCGGCACCGGCGGAGGTGATGAACGCCTCCTCCATGCAGCCGTCGGGGACCATCAGTTTGGCGGTCAATCCGGCAGCGACGAGGTCCTTGGCGATCTGGCCTCCCTTCGACTGCGTCGTCCCGCCGAAGTAGATCAGGTCCGGTCCCTTCGCCTTGATCGTGACCATCAGCGATTTGAACTCCTGGGCCTTCGAGTCGATGCTCTCGTGACCGAGGACGTTGAGGCCGATCTCTCCCGCGTGTTCCTCGAACAATTGTGCGATGCCCCGGCCGTAGACTTCGTTGTCGTCGAGGATGTAGACCTTCGTGAGACCCATCTCCTTGGCCCAGTCGGCGGCGAGCGTCCCTTGCAAGTCATCGGCGGGGACCACGCGGACGTAGTTGAGTTTCCCCGTGGGACGGTAGACCTCGGGTTCGCTCGGATCGCCGGTCCCCGGTTTGGTCAGACCGGGCCAGGTGTTCGCCGGGCTGACCATCAGCAACTGCGCCCGGTTCAGAATCGGCATCGAAATTTTGGCCGCTCCACTGTTGTAGGTACCGATGTACGCCATCACGTCGGCGTCTTTGACCGCTTGATCGGCGTTCGAGGTCTCGGCTTCGGCCGTCCACTGACCGGCGGCGGCGGTGGCGTCGTCGAGATCCAGAAACTCGATCGTGAACTCACCGATCTTTCCTCCTGCCTCGTCGATGGCCATCTTGATGCCGTTGACGATGGTGTCGGTCTGCTGCTTCGCGCTGCCGGTGCGAGGGAAGCTGCTCACGATCTTGATGACGCTCGGGTTGCCGCCGGTGGTGGTTGAGCCGTTGCTCGACTTGCCGTTGCCAGCGGGAGTGTTCGCGGGAGGCTTGCAGCCGGTGACAACAAACGCAGCCAGCAGCATCGTGTAGGAGAGCCACATCGCGCGCGAGTGAGACATGATCGAAAACCCTTCAAGAGCAGGTCGAGTTGAATGGGGGCGGAGTTTAGGGAGCCGACAAACAGACCGTCAACAATCGGGCTGACTCTGCCACGCGTGATGCGGAAACCAGAAGTCAGCGTGGGGTGTCATCGGCCGCCGGTGACGTAGTCTCAACAGATTGACTGTAGTCCCGCCGCTCCGCCGACGGGACGTATTGGGACGAGCGTCTCCATCGAGTTCGTGCGCGCTCCGTAACTCGGTGCCGTCGGCGGAGCGACGGCACTACGGTCATTTCGTCAGGCGCGGCACCGGTGGCCCTTCGCGAATCGTTCGGCTATACCTCGCCCGGTTGAAGCTGACACTAACCCGAAGCGTAAGCGAGGACGCCACGCACGTCCTCGCTTACGCTTCGGGTTAGTATGAAATGTGCCATCCTCACCCGTGCGAGGTATAGGCTCGTGCGACTGTCGTCCAACAACAAACTGTCGTCCAACAACAATATGAGGTGGATTCGAGTGGTTGATCGCTCGGCGAACGGCCTGACCTCTTTCCCTCACCCGTGATGGAAGCAAACTTGTCTCGGTCTGAATTCAAACCCGGAGTCCGTCTGTCGGCGCTCGATGTCGGCGTGTTGATTTGCGGGACAGTGGGATCGGTTGCGGCTTGGCAGTGGGTGTGGTGGGTTGGTTTTGTCATCGCGTTTGTGGTGGCTCACTTCTTTCTGTTCTGCAACGTCTTCCGAATATCGCGACCGCTCGAATTGGTGTGGGCTGCGGCATTCGTGGCCTTGGCCGGTAGTACCGTGATGAACGAGGCACCGGGTTGGTTGGTCACGGTGGTGGGTTCGTTGGTTGTGACTGTCGCTGTGATCGCCATCGAAATGTGCTGGCCTTCGTACCACGGGATCGGTTGGCAGCGGCTGAATCCGAGATTGCCGCAGTGGCGGGAAACTCATGTCGCGGAACAAGCCACACGTTTACATTGAGAGAAACAATCGCAATGCCAGAGACCAAAGAACATCCGCTGATCCGCTCGGCACGGCGAGAGGCTCTTGTCGCAGTGGCGATGTGGTTTGTCGCTCTTGTCTGGTCGGTGGGCGTTTGCACGACGTGGGGCTACGAACGCGATCCGAAGTCGCTGACATTCGTGCTCGGATTTCCCGATTGGGTCTTCTGGGGCTTGATCGTTCCGTGGGCCGCCTGCACCGCCGCATCAGGTTGGTTCGCGTTCGGCTTCATGAAGGACGAGGACTTGGATTCGTAGTCGCGTCCGAAAGGCTGCCACCGAGAGAAACAGCAGAGCCACGGATGGCACAGCGCGGGATTCCCGCAACCCAACGCAGCGAGAACCGGAATGGCAAAATGATGAAGCACAGAATGATGGAAGAGGCCCGCAAGCAGACCGCCCGGCTTGATGATTCTGTGCTTCATCATTTTGCCTAATCTGGTCTGCTGCAATTCTGCGCGAGGCGCGCAGATTTTGAACAGAAGCAAACGAAGGGGCAATCTCCGTGGGTTGTCATCGCCCAAACCTCGCGCTCAACAACTCTTTTCTTCGTTCCCTTCGTTTCCTTCTGTTCAATGGGGTTGCGGCCAGCGGCCGCGCTGGGCCATCCGTGGTCCGTCTTTCGCTTTACCCGTATGTGCCATCGTCTGCGTTTGAAACGCACGCAGGACGACGACTCGGTTGTTTTCGTGAGGAGCTTCTCGATGCTGTTGGCCGCTGTTGCGACGAGTGACCCCAAGCCCGGATTCGCCGTTCTGTTGGCGCTGATCCTGTT
>JAYTGQ010000160.1:0-17697 GCA_043733345.1 Schlesneria sp. | reverse complement strand
CCGCCTCGCATCACTTCGTCGAGGTGAACTTTCACGCCGGGAAGCTGCAGCGATTCGATGCCGGCGCGGATGGCATCAACATCAACCCCGGCATCAATCAACGCCGCGACAGTCATATCGCCGCTGATTCCCGAGGCACAGTCCAGATAAGCAATGCGCATGAAAACTTCTTTCGAATCAATAAATGCCAGCGGTTCACTTGTTGAACCGCTTTGTTGGCAAAGAGAGACAGGCCTTGGCCAGTGCTCGAATCCCTGTCGGCCCGTAAATCTCAAACGAGAGTCGTGCCGTCAGGGGATATGAACATATCGAGTTCGGAGGCAACGTCCAAGAGTGCCACGAACGAGCGAAGCAAAACCGAGTGATTCGTGCTCAGGAGATGATCTCTCGAACCACGTTCCCCTCGACGTCCGTCAGGCGGAAATCGCGGCCGGCGTGGCGGAAGGTCAGCTTTTCGTGGTTCAGTCCCAGCAGGTGCAGAATCGTGGCGTGGAAGTCGTGGACGTGGACGCGGTTCGAGGCGACGGCCGCGCCGATGTCGTCCGTTTCGCCGTAGCTCATCCCGCCTTTGACGCCGCCTCCTGCGAGCCAGCTTGAGAAGCAGGCCGAGTGGTGGCCGCGGCCCTTCGCGCCGTCCTGGCCCGGCGTGCGGCCGAACTCGGTTGTCCAGATGACCAGCGTTTCGTCGAGCATCCCGCGCTGCTTGAGGTCTCGCAGCAACCCCGCGATCGGCTGGTCGATCTTCTTCGCCAGCGGTGCGTGCTCGGCCATGTCGTTATGCGCGTCCCAGTTGTTTGACGAACCGGTGTCGATCAGTTCGATGAATCTCACGCCCCGTTCGGCCAGCCGCCGCGCGATCAGGCACTGCCAGCCGAAGCCCTGTGTCTCGCCGCGTTCCATGCCGTACTGCTTCAGCGTCGCTTCGGTCTCCTGGCCGAGATCGAACGCTTCGGGAGCTTCCGTCTGCATTTTGAAGGCGGTCTCAAACGACTGAATCCGCGCGGCGAGGTTCGAGTCGTCGCCGTTCCGTTTGAGATGCTCGCGGTTGAAGGCGTTGGCCAAGCCCAGCTCCAACTCCTGCAAGCCCGCGATGTCGGTGCGACGCTTCAGATTGGGAATCGGGTCGGCACCGGGGACGACTCGCGTCCCTTGGTGATACGCGGGAAGAAAGTCATTCGCCCAGACCTGTGCCCCCGCGTAAGGGAGCTGCGGTGCGATGACGACGAACGACGGCAGATTCTGATTCAGCGTCCCAAGCCCATAGCTCAGCCACGATCCGAGCGACGGCCGCGAAAAGAAGAACGACCCCGTGTGCATCGCCAGCGACGCCTGATAGTGCTCGTTGTCGTCGGACTTCATCGACTTGATCAGGCAGATGTCGTCCATGCACTCGCGCACGTGTGGAAACAGGTCGCTGACCATCGTCCCGCACTGGCCGCCCGGCTTGAAGTCCCACAACGGCCTGACGAGCGGCTTCGACTGGTTCGACAACCCGCCGCCGACGCCCACGGTTTTCCCGTCGGCGGCAAACAGCTTCGGCTTGTGGTCAAACGTGTCCATGTGCGACACGCCGCCGGACGAGAAGAGCAAGATCACCCGCTGGGCCTTCGGCTCAAAGTGCGGCCGCTTCGGCGCGAGCGGATGTGGTGATGTGCCACTTCCCGCCTCATCGGCCAGCAACTCCGACAGGATGCCGGGCAGCAACAACGATCCGCCGACGAGGGATCGAATGACGTGACGGCGGGAAGTTTTACTCGTTGAGTACAACATCATTTGTCCGTGTTATGTGGAGGCTCTGACTCGGATTTATCGCCCCGCTCATCGTCGCCCCAAAAATCAGCTTCGTCGTGCATGTCGTACTTGCTGGCGACAATGGGGTCGGAGGTGAAAAGGTGTACGTAATCGTCTGCCGTACCGCCTGCGGGATCGAACATCACTCCATCGGCCCTCATCGCTTTGAGAGTCTCAACCGCGCCCGACAGTGACTCGATCATTTCGTCAAAGCTGTTTGTGTGAACCGTGAGGAACTTGTTGCGCCAAATCGTCATGTAACGCTTCGATTTCGGGTGAGCAATCCGCCAGAGTTCCGAAAATTTCTCGCGGACAAACGGGTGCAATTGCTCCACATAATTCTCAGGCAAGTTGGTGAGTTTGATCAGTTCCAGAATGTCGGTCAGATCCTTCATTCGATCGGCTTTCGTCATGCCCGATGCCAATTTGAGTTCGATGAGGACCGGCAGACGGACATACGGTACACCACCCATGTCCGCAGCCACGTCAGAGGGGTCCGGAAATGCGATGGGGATCACTTTGCCCTCACCGGGGTATTGGCCCGTCGTGAGAAAATCAATTTTCACTTTGGATTCAGTGTCGCGCAACTGCTTGCTGCCTCGAAACGAGGGCAAGTATCCGCGTCCTTCCAACTCGGCGTGAAGTCTCTTGAGACCGTCCGCAGTCACGAGCAAATCGACATCTTCGGTGAAGCGGCGAAACCCGTGCTTGAAAAGGGCCAGCCCACCCACCACGGCGTGCGGGATACCCAGCTCAGTCAGTCGTCGGGTCACTCTCTTCAAGGTTTCGTGAACTTTGCCCGACTCCTGAAAGAATGCGTCACTTTCAGCCATCGCCCACTCCAGCTCGTTGGAAAGCCGTGCCTCATAAGTTAGTTCCGTCCGCGACATCACCGTTTTCGTTGCTGTTCTCGCTGTTGCATAAGCCATTGGAGTCTCCGTGGTGCCGCAGGACCACCTGATTGTTGTTGATCCATCACTCAGCATACACGAACTCGTTCAGGCGGAAGATGGCTCGGAGGTAGCTTTGCCAGGCGAGGGGGTCGTGTTGGTTGGCGGGGACGTTGGCGGCGGCGAGGCGTGCCTTCGCTTGGACCAGATGGTTTTCGGCGGCTGTTCGTTCGGTGGCGGTGATGGGGCGGCCGAGGGCCAGTTGGTGGGCGAGGTCGAGGCGGTCGGAGGTTTGTGGGGCGGCTTGTTCGAGGCGGGCGGCGAAGCCTGCCGCGCGGTCGTGGACGAAGGTGTCGTTCAGGAGGTAGAGAGCTTGCAGTGTGGTCGTACTCGTGGCTCGCGATGAGGTGCTCGCGCTGGTGTCGGCTCCGTCGAAGATCGCGAGGTACGGGTGACGCTGGATACGCTGCGTCATCAGGTAAACGCTGCGGCGGTTCGAGTCGTAAACCTCCTTGAACGGCTTGTGCTGAGTGAAATTCCAGTCCTTTTGCGGAGGAAACGGATGCGGGTCGCCCGGCCCCGGTTCGAGCTGGCCGCTCAATACGAGCAGCGTGTCTCGCAGCGATTCGGCATCGAGACGGCGGCGGCGGAAATGGGTGAGGAGGTCGTTGTTGGGATCGAGTTCGAGGCTTTCAACCAGCCCGACGCGCAAGCGAGGGCTTGGCTCCGTTTGAGTTTCCGCGCGGGAACTGGAATCGTTGCCGACGCCCTCGCTTGCGCGTCGGGCTAGTTGTGGGCTGCTGCTTGCCATCTGGTACGTCCGCGAGTTCATCATCAGCCGGTGCATCGCCTTCATGGACCAACCCGATGCGACGAAGCGACGGCTCAGCCAGTCGAGTAACTCGGGGTGCGTGGGCGAGCGGCCCTGCTTGCCGAAGTCGTTGGGAGTTGGCACCAAACCCTGCCCGAAGTGATTCAGCCAGAGACGATTCACCATGACGCGCGCGGTGAGCGGGTTGTCGGGTGAGGCGATCCAATCGACAAGCTGCCTGCGGCCTGAAGACTTCTCATCCGGCGGAAGCGTTTGTCCGCCGAGGACACTTAGGAACCGTCGCGGTACTTCGTCGCCAGTCTTGTCCGGGTTCCCCTTGATCTGGATACGAGCGTTCTCAATCTTCTTGCCCTCGGCGACGGCGTAGGCCGTGTCGAACGGCAGCGGCGAGTTGTTTAGATCATCGCGCTGCTTCTTGATGCTGCCGATGCGCTTGTCGATCTCCTTCTTCTGGTCGTCGCCGGCGGACTTCTTTTCCTCGTCGAGCCGTTTCAGTGCGGCATCAAACTCTGTCAGCTTCGCCTGGCGTTCCCGCGTGGCCGCTTCGACGACATCGTTTGAGGCGAGCGGAACTAGGTCACGTTGTTTCTTCTCCAGTTCGATGCCGGGCCACGGATAGCGGGTGCTTTGGAAAATGCCATAGACCGCGTAGTAGTCGTCGGTCGAGATCGGGTCGAACTTGTGATCGTGACAGCGGGCGCACGACAGCGACAGTCCGAGGAACGCTCGCCCGAGGTTGTCGATCGTGTCCTCGATGGTCAGGTGCTGCGGATAGTCATCGACCCGCGAACCGAACCGCCGCGCGAGGGCGATGTAACCGGTCGCGATGATCCGCCGGTTGCGCTCCGTTTCGGACGGCTTTGTCCCCTCGCCCCCGTCTTCGGGGGGAGAGGGTTAGGGTGAGGGGGGCTTTCGGATTGGTGGGCGCTTGCTTTTGGCCAGCTTCGGAAGAAGTAAGCGTCGAATTGCGATCGGGAATCTCCTCACCGCTCGGCCCCCTCACCCTAACCCTCTCCCCCGAAGACGGGGGAGAGGAGACATGAGCCCGTGCCGGGCTGACTGAGGACACATCATCCGGCAAGTCTCCCGCAAGCTGATCGCGGATGAACTGGTCATAGGGCAGATCGCGATTGAAGGCGTCGATGACCCAGTCGCGGTACTTGATCATCTGCGGAATCGGATAGTCCGAGTTGTCGCCTGCCGTGTCGGCGTACCTCACGACATCCAGCCAATGTCGGCCCCATCGTTCTCCGTAGTGAGGCGACTCCAGCAGTCGATCAACCACTTTGGCGAAGGCCGTCCGTGTGTTGGCCGCATCGCTGATGAAGGCCGTCACCTCGTCAGGAGTCGGCGGGAGGCCGATCAGATCGAAGGTGGCACGACGAATGAGGATTCGCCGTTCGGCATCGACCACGGGATCGAGGCCCTTCGCTTCCTGAGCGGCTCGGATGAACCGGTCCACATCGTTGTGCGGCCATTTCGCATCGCGCACGGTCGGGACCGGCGGATCGGTGACTGGTGCGAAAGGCCAGCGCGTGCGAGCCTCAGTCACGTCGATCGTCTGGCGTGGAATCACTGTCGAAGTGGTGCGCGGATCGGGCGCTCTCATCGCAATCCATTTCGACAGGTCGTCGATCTCGGAGTCGGACAGCTTCTGTTTGGGTGGCATCTTGAGGTCAGGGTTCTTGT
Source organism: Schlesneria sp. (assembly GCA_043733345.1). Classification (GTDB taxonomy): domain Bacteria; phylum Planctomycetota; class Planctomycetia; order Planctomycetales; family Planctomycetaceae; genus Schlesneria. Next base: position 12,495 of record JAYTGQ010000160.1, on the reverse strand, counting down.
GGCTGATGGCCGTCACGAGGAGGCTGCTCTCCGGATCACCCGGCACGAGGACGGAACCGCTGTCGCCTCCCTTCACGATTCCCGGCCGCGAGTCGAGCAGCAGGCTGCCACCGATCTCCTTCGCCGACGCGCTGTGGCATTCGTAGCACCGCTCGACCAGCAGCGGCCGGATGCGCATCTCGAAAAACGCGAGCTGCTCGTCGGTGGGTGCCGCAGCAAACTCGGGCCGCTGCGGCTGCGGAATCGGTCCGGTTCCCGACCAGACTTCGATCCCGGACAAGTTCGCCGCGCCACCGCGCGCCGAGACCTTGATCGTTCCGTCACGCACATCGGTCTTCCACGGTCCCAGCATCTTCCACTGACCGGCCGTCCCGCTCTGATGCTTCTCGACGACAACTTGATCGTTCACGAGCAACTGAAACGTCTCGGAGTTGTTGTCCTCCCACACGTACAACAAAATCTGATGCGGTCCCGGTGCGAGGTTCATGAGCACAACATCGATCTCGCTCCCCCACCGGCTACTGCGGATCATCTTGGCTCGCTCAGCATCCGTCGTTGGTTTGAGAGGAACAGTCTGGTTGTCGAAAGCTTGGCTGTTGCAGGTGTAGTTGCTGGCGTCTTTGCCTTGCCATTGCTGGTTGTCGATGACGACAGCGGGGCCATTTAAGTTTAACCCGCGAACAAATTGCGCGGGTGAATCGTCGGCGCGAGCGAGTGCCTTGGTGCGATCATCCCCCAACCCGATCAAGGCGATCCAGGTGATTACTACGGCAATCGATTCCAACCGCAGACGCATGGTCAAGAGCCTTCCTGCCTTGAGAATCTGTCCCAAAACAAAGTCCTGTTTCGCTCCGCGAACGAGCGTTCTTTCGCGGAGCGAAAGGCGACAAACGGCGGAGTTAGGTAACACCAGCGAAATATCGTATTCACCCATTGAAGCCTGACGCGCAAGCGAAGTCCTTCTTCGCTTGCGCGTCAGGCTTCAATGAGTAAATCGTTTGCCGGGTGTTGCCTTAATTCATCGACCGGTCCTTAGCGATACAAATGAAACGCGATGCAATGAGCAGAGCAGACATTGGAACCGCGTACGGCATGACGGAGCAAGCCGCCCTGAATTGAATTCGTGGCGAAGTGAAACTCTTGCTTGCCGGTCTCGATCAATTCGGTGCCGATCAATTCGCTGGAACCATCGAAAGAGGAGACACTTGAATTGACAGAACTTTGAAGTTCGATATCATCCCGCCGATTCTTGGGGTGGCTTGGTTCAGAGTGATGGCAACCCCAGCCTGTGGGAAGTGGTTGTATTTCAGCGGTCGTCCGCAGTCGAGTACTTCCTACAGTCATGGTCTTCAAGCGATTCTCTTGTCAGACTCCGACGGCGTGAATTTGCACCCTGATGCTCCGCCGCAGTGATCTCGCGAGTCGTCTTCATCAAACCCGCTTGGTGTTCGCGTGGCGAGCTTTGCTAGGTGGGTGCAGTGACGGTGATGCGAAAGCTGCCAATGGGCGACTGGTCTGCGGTGGGTATCTAGGCCGTGCCAATGTCCCCCGTCATGTTCGAGTCTGTCTTCGAGATTCGCGGCGTTTTGTCGGTGGTCGCGTGCATTCGATTCTGGTGCGGGGAGGCTGCGATCCCGAAATGGTCGCGGCGGTTGATCGTGGTTGAAACGCGCGTGTCCGAGTCTGCTGAGCGATGCTCGTTGTCGAGTCGCGGCTGTTCCGTATGTGCTGAAACGCATGTTCTCGAAAGTTCATCCTCAGGCGGATTGTGGTCTGCTTCGCTGGAGTAACTCAGTGAACCACTTGGTCCCGCAGCCCATTTGGTGTCGGTTCATTGGATGTTCCGTCGTTCGGTTTGTTGGCCCGCGACAGGATTTGGTTTGGTGCGAATTCGTCGATGGCTTGCCCAAATGGATGGGATGATCGCTCCGGAATGAGAGCGCATCACACCGGGGACCGTTCGATTTCCGCTGAAGGCCGGGCAACGTTGTGTTGCCATGTTGAGTGAGTGCCCCCCCGTTTGGCATGGTGTCATGCCTTGAAGGGGTTGCTGTCTAGGTTCCGTTGGGTGACAGCACATTTTCTACTTGAGTGACAGTTGTCGCTCGACCAGTTTTTCCATGGGGAAGGTTTGTATGACAGAGATGGAACCCGGCGCTCCGAAGCGAACACCTCGGCCTCGTCGACCGAGAGCACCGGCAACGGATGCCGTTGAATTGGGAGGAGTGCTGGAGACGGGCATGTCCGAGAAGGATGTTGTTCTCAAGCCGGTCATTGAAGACGTGTTTGAAGAGATCGCGGCCGCGCGTGCCGAGTTTGAACAGTCGCCACCCTCGGAGCGCGACATGGACTTCGAAGCGGGCGAGGTTCCCCGTGGCTATGCCGGTGGTTCCGAGCCAGCGGCGGGAGATGCGGGAGCGACAGGTAGTGGCGACTTTGTGGGTGGCGATGATGCCAACCGTCGCCGTCGTCGTCGCCGCGGACGTGGTCGTGGTGGAAACGGCGCAGGTGACAACACCGGCTACGCATCGCAGCCGGCTCCTCCGCAGAACCAAAACTACGCTCAGAATCAAAATCAGAACCGGCCTCCGCGCGGTCGCAGCAACAACGGTCAGCCGGATCGGCGCAGCGGTCAACCGGCGAATCAGCGGCGTCCTCACGGCGATGGCGGTGGTCAGCGCGGCCAGAACAACAACCAGAACAATAATTCGCAACGTCAACCGTACAACGAACCGCGTGGTGGCGAACCTCGCGGCGGAGAGCCTCGCGGTCCTGAAGTGTTAATCCCGGTGCAAGGGACGCTCGAACTTCATCCCAAAGGATACGGATTCCTGCGCGATCCCAAGGCGGGGTATGTCTCTCAAGATTCGGACCCGTTCGTGTCCGGGACGCTCATCGAGAAGTACTTTCTCCGTGAAGGAGTCCACGTGACCGGCGAATTCGCTTCGGGCGGGCGCGGTCAGGGGCCGAGACTCAGGTCGGTGCAGACGATTGAGGGGCGGTTGCCAGAGTTCTATCAGACGGTCAAAAAATTTGAAGACCTCACGCCGATCAACCCCTTTCAGCAAATCAGGCTCGAAACGGGACCGACTCCGATCACGATGCGGGTCATGGATCTGCTTTGTCCGATTGGAAAGGGCCAGCGGGCACTGCTTGTCGCGCCGCCGCGATCAGGCAAGACGATGCTGCTGCAAGAGATCGCCGACTCGGTCAGCAAGAACTATCCCGACATTTATCTGATCGTGCTGCTGATCGACGAGCGTCCCGAGGAAGTGACGGAAATGCGGCGTCGCGTCAACGGCGAGGTCGTGGCCTCGTCACTCGATCGCGAAGTCGAAAACCATGTTCGTGTCAGCCAACTCGTGTTTGAAAAGGCCAAACGAATGGCCGAAGCGGGACGCGATGTCTTCCTGTTGCTCGACAGCATCACTCGCACGGCTCGGGCCTTCAACAAGTGGACGAACACCGGACGAACCGGCACCGGCGGACTCGATGTGAAGGCGATGGACATCCCAAAGAAGATGTTCGGTATGGCGCGTCAGTTCGACGAGGGCGGATCGCTGACCGTGGTCGGTACCGCGCTGATCGAAACCGGCGGACGGATGGACGACGCCATCTTTCAAGAGTTCAAGGGGACCGGCAACATGGAGATGGTCCTCAGTCGCGAACTGGCCGAACGGCGCATCTGGCCGGCGATCGACATCGGCAAATCGGGAACGCGGCGCGATGAGAAGCTGTTCACTCCGGAAGAACTCGAAAGTGTAACGCGACTCCGCCGAAGTCTGATTTCGCTGAGTCCGGTTGAGGCGATGGAGATGCTCACCAAGACGCTGGCCAAATACCCGACGAACGCCGACTTCTTGGCGAAGATTTGTTCGGTCCTCTGACGACATGGGACGGGTTTGGAACTGACCGGTCTCTGCTCTCTGTACGCTGCACGCGGTTGTGATCGATGTCGCGGCGATGAGCGAGACGTTTACCGTTGCAGGCCACGGGTTTTCTCTGACCCATCGAAGCCTGACGCGCAAGCGAAAAAAGACTTCGCTTGCGCGTCAGGCTTCGATGGGTGGGTACGATAGTTCGCCGGCGTTGCCTTACGTGAGATTCGGCCGGTTGGCGGCAGCCTGCTGAAGGCGTTCCATGACTCGGGCGTCACCGCCCAGCATCAGTACGAAGACCGCCGTTCCTTCCCGCCAGACGACCCATGTGCCAGTCGTGGTGTACTGAACATCGGCTTCCGAAAACGGTCCCGCTGAGAGCGGGGCAGCCCAACCCGATTCGTGGAGCGGCAGCAGCAGACCGGTTACTCGTGAGGATCGTCGATCCGCTTGGTAGGACAGCGGCAGCATTTGAACGCTGAGCGAGTCGCCTGGCGCGACGACCAGTCGATTCGCGAGTTCGAGTCCTCGCACGGATTGCCAACCGATTGGAAGGGCATAACGCGTCTCTGACGTTGCGGGTGAGAGCGAACTCGCGCCGAGTCCTGCGAGCCGTCGCACGTCGGCTTCGGTCACGACGGCTCCGTTCGGAGCGAACCAACTCCACACGGCGAAAATCGCGACGGCGGCACAGCCTCCCAGCAGGAGCCTCCGTGACCAACGGGGTCTCGCGGCATGATGGCTGGCGTCGGCTGCGGATTGCATTGGCAGCGAACTCACCCCTGCTTGCAGGCGAGCAACCAGCCCGGCAGGCACGGGGACATCTTCCATCGCACGAGCCATTCCCCGATCGAAAGCATCGCGTGTCAACACGGGTGGTGGAGTGGATTGATCGGACATTTCGAGATGCTCTTCGGTGCGAGTCGATGGTGATACCGTAGACGGTGGAAGATGGCACATTTCACACTAACCCGAAGCGTAAGCGAGAACGCGAAGTGAAGCGTAAGCGAGGATGCGAGTTCCATTCCTCGCTTACGCTTCGGGTTAGTGTCAGCGTGTGCCGCGCGGGCGATTTTCAACCGTGTGACAGGGCTGCGCGAGGCAACGGGGTGAGGGAATGTTTCGAGGGGCGAGGCAATTCGGCTGCTTCCACAACCTCGGTCAGTCGCTTCTTCAAGAATGCTTTCGCGCGGGAGAGGCGACTCATGATGGTGCCGATCGGGACGGCCATGTGTTCGGCGATCTGCTGGTAACTGAAGTCTTCAAAGTAAAACAGGACGAGAGGCGAACGGAACTCTTCACTCAGCTCTAGCAGGGCGAGTTGCAATTGCTCGCGATCAATGGGGGAGTTCCAAGATTCCTCAACGACTTGAGGTTCCTCAATTCCGTCGAGTGATTGACCGCCGCGATGTCGTTTCGATTTGAGAAACGCATTGCGGACGATCGTCAGGAGCCAGCTTCGCGCTGCTTGAACGTCTCGCAGTTGATGACCACGTTGCTGGGCGAGCAGGTACGCTTGCTGAGTCAAATCTTCGGCCTCGTGCGAATTCCCTGTCAGGCGATAGGCGTACCGATAGAGCAGCGTGGAATGCTGTTCGATCAATTCATCCATCGTCGGGAGAGGAATTCCATCAGCCATGAGCAACCTCACGCGGAGAGGACTCCGCTGCGATCAGGTTTATTCCCTTGATGAGGGAGCGTGTCACTTTTTTTGTTTCACCGCGTGGAATGCGTGCGGAGCGTTCGTGTTTTCAGCCCGGAGGGCGACAGGTAATAGCCCACGGCGTGAGCCGTGGGTCAGGTCAGTCAACAACGTCTTCAGCCCTGAAGGGGCGACACTGTCGTGGCGTGACTCGCAAATGTCGCGTGACCCGCGATCAAAAGTGTCGCCCCTCCGGGGCTTGGCGGCTGACGTTCGGGTTTCCCCACGGCTCACGCCGTGGGCTATTACCTGCCGCCCTCCGGGCTAATGCAACCAGCCATCAACACGTATTCGCCCGATGAGCCCATTTTTCGTTTCACTTCGTGGGCGTTGACTACACGTTGGAACGAAGTGGCTAGTGGTTGCCGAATCATCGCGTCACGAATCGACCGCCTTCCAGAACTCGGCTTCCCCCGAATCGGGCGGTCTGGTGGACTTCTTGCCTGCGGGAGTTGCCGGGGGCTTTCCGTGTCCCGGCATTGGCGGCAGCGGTGGTGCTTTGACGCGGGGCTTGCCCGACGCTGCTGCGGATGCGGCCGGGCTGGCTGTCCCTTTGAGAGGACTGGCAGGGCGAGCCTCTTCGAGTTCGATGATGTCGTCATCATTGGGCAACGGTGGTAGAGCCATCGGCCCCGACTTCAAGATGGCTGAGCGTTGAGCGGCTGTCGATGACTTGGCCGTGGTCGCGGGAGCCGACTGCGCGGCCGGACCTCCTCGGGTTGGTGAGGCTGCGGGTCTGGATACTCCTGAGGAAGTACGGCATTTCGTGCATTGACCGCGCTGATCGAGCGGGTTGCCGCACTGATTGCAGAGCGGCACCGGGAGGCTGGAGTCTTCCAAGAGCGCCGCCCGCGTGTGGGCAGGCTTGTTCGTCGCAGCTGGCCGAGTCGCCGGAGCATTCGTCGGTCTGGCTGCTGTGGCCGTTTTGAGTGGAGCTGACGCGGCCGGTCCTGCTGGAGCGATGAATTCAACACGCGCTTCGGATCGAGGGGCGGGCGGAACTGCGGGTGCCACCCGGACAGCGGGGGCCGGTCGCACCAAGACTTCCGCGTCGGATTCTTCGGCTTGAACTCCTTCGCTGAGAGCACTGACGATCATGTTCTCGGGACGCACGATCTCGGTTTGAGCGACCTGTCCGGTCAGCAGAACCTTCGCTTCAACGTGGACTCGCGCCTGTTCGTCGTAGCGGATGGTCACTTCGATCTCAGTCGCCTCGGGCAGGTTTTCGGGGAGCGGATCGACCTTGCACATGCCGAGTTCGACGAACTGTGCGTCGGCGGCGGTGCCGCTCTCGACGATTCGCAGATGGACTCGACGCTGGTTGTACGAGACCGTGCCGTAAATCTGCGTGACAGATGCGGGGAGCGGAGTGTTGGCCGGAAGAATGTAGTGCGGCACGCGCGTCTGTGTGTCGATGTCTCGGATGAGAACGCCGAGTGCTCGTGCGGTCGCGCTGTGTTGCTTGAACTGCTTCAGTCGCGCGGCAGCGGTTGGGTTGAGAATCGACTGAGCGAAGCTGCTGTTCGACAGCAGCATCCCCGCGTAATAGGTCGCTCCGTGCGCGATCGATTGGTCGGGCGACAGCGACGTGTTCAGAGTGCGACCGCTCAGTCGCTTGAACAGCGACCGAATCATCGGCATTCGTGACGAGCCCCCGGTTGTCAGCACCACATCGATCTTGGCCCAGCCGTAGTTGTGTTCCTTGAGCAGGTCGAGTGTCAGTGACTCCGATCGGTCCACCAAGTCCTTCGTCAGCCGCTCGAACTGTTCGAGTTCTACTTGGTAGGTCTTGCGCTGCCCGCCTGACGCACAGGTGAGTGCGGCTTTGGGGCGAACCGACAGGCTGCGTTTGGTTTGCTCCGCTTCGAGTGCCAAGGCTTGGGCACTTTCACGATCCTTCGAGGGATCGATCCCAAATTCTTTTTGGAACTGCTTGCCGATCGCCACTTCGAGGGCCTTGTTCCAGTCGAGGCCGCCGAGATGCAGATCACCGCCGCTGGCGATGACCCGGACTTCGTTTTTCTGATAGCGGACCAGTGAGAGATCGAATGTCCCACCGCCGAGATCGACGACCATGATCGTCTGCGCCGTTGCCAACTCGGTAAACCAAATTCCTTCGGTTCCGAGCACGAAACAGAGGGCTGCCGCGACGGGTTCGTTGATGATGTCAACGTGTTTGAGTCCCGCCCGTTTACCCGCTTCGGCGGTGGCTTGTCGCTGCACGTCACTGAACTGGGCCGGAACCGTGATGACCGCCCGCTCGATGTCGCCGATTCGCTCGCGCGCACTGTCGAGCATCGACTTCAGAATGAACATGCTGATATCGACCGGCGAATAGCTCTTGCCGCCAATTTTCCAGCGATGATTGGGGTTCCCCATGTACCGCTTCGCGTGGACCACGACTCTGTCGGGATGCCGGATCGAATTGCGAAGTGCCTCAGTCCCGACAATGACGTGATCGCCATCAAACAACACGACCGAGGGGGTCGAAAGCTCGCCATCCTTGTTGGGGACGGTGATCGGTTCGCCGTGTTCGTTCAGGTACGAGAGGCACGAGTAGGTCGTCCCCAAGTCGATGCCAACGGCGTGTGTCGAAAGCATGATGCGCTGGCCCTCGAAGGTGGAATGCAGGATGGGCGGTGAAGTGCTGTGAGCGAGGGCGGATGCTATCAACACGCTGTGGTGTTTGCCACGAGTTGGATCGTGACGTTTGGCGTCAGTTGACGCGCCCTTTGGGAGTATCCGGAGATGGCTATGAGCCAGAACATCCCCTCACGCTTTGGAAGTCCGGCTACCAAAGCTTAGGATTCGGTGCGAAACAACTTCCTCGTTTAACCGCAAGCCAAAGGCGAGCGCGGAGGCGGTACGGAGTGATGCACTGAGTCACCCCGCCGCGCTCGCCTTTGGCTTGCGGTTAAACGAGCGACTGGAAATCGGGAAGTTAGTGCGTGCCAGTTCCTAAGGGGCTGTGCAGTAACTACGTCCGGAAGTTGCTGTCGGGTGCGTGGACTCCTTCGAGTTCCAAACACGACTCTTTGAGTCCAGTTTGGGAAGAGATTGCAAAGTGCTAATTTGTAATTGGTAATTGCAAATTGAGGGGGGCGCTCGCAGCGAGACTTTCGCTTTCAATTTGCATTTAGAAATTAGCAATTATCAATTTGCAATCGCCTTCCTTTACTGGCCGATCTGGGCTTCGTTGCGGAGAGACTGACCGCGATTCAGGAGTTCTTGGTTGGGGACCATGCGTTTCGGTTCCATCTCGAACTGAACGCTGCGGCGGTCGGTGACTCGTCCCGGCAGGAAGTTGTCGGAGAAGAATTCGATGACGGGCCACTGATACCACGGTGCCCGGATCGGGACGAGTTGCGTTTTGGTTTCGTATCCGTCCTTGATGAGCGTCAACTCGCGCGTGCCGTAGTAGGTGAAATCGACTCCCGTCGGAGTGAGTCCGATTTCCCGGCCTTCAAGTAAAACCATCGCCCCAGGAGGGTTGGACTGAACCATCAAACGGCGACTCACGCAGCCTGCTTGAGACAGCGCGGCGATGCAGAGCAGGGTGGCTGTGAGGGCGTTCCCAGTAAGCCGGCGCAACAGGGGGCGGAAAGCGTGTCGATGAGATTTCACGCCGGGTTGCGTGGTATCGCGACTCGATCCAAGTTCGCAGAAGTTGTCATCGAGATGTCCCGTTGTTGCCGTCATCATGCGCCGTCCATCGGTGAAGCCGGGCCGCAACCTCGCCGCAAAGGGGCGGGAAGTTAGAAAGGGTGGGGATGGTAATTTTCGAGCCGCATTGAGCCTAGTGCAGTTTTGACTTGTGACTTAGGCAATATCGGGCAAATGAATTACCCATCGAAGCCTGACGCGCAAGCGAAGAAGGACTTCACTTGCGCGTCAGGCTTCGATGCGCGGGTACGCTATTTCGCCGGAATTGCCTTACGTCACGCCCTTTCACGCCCTGCTCCATGCCGGTTGCCACATTTCAGGACTTGGTTTCGGATGAGCGCGAGTGACCGAATCGCTCCCCAAATCTACCTGTAGTCTCTTGCACTGTCTCTTTCCGTGAATCGACGTTGGCAGATAAGATGCGGCCTCGATTTCGCGAGCCACTTCGTCAACGACACAGAGTTCGTTTCGGATACTCAGTGAGGGCCGGGCCTTCGCTCCAAAAGAGGCACTCATGCTTTGGGAACAGCAGATTCGTTACGCCGTCTTGAGTGATGTCGGGTTTCGCCGACAGAACAATCAGGATGCGTGCGTGGTTCATCTGAGTCCCGATCAGGCGACTTGGCAGTTGCGTGGGCACCTGTTCGTGGTGGCTGACGGCATGGGCGGGCACGCCGTGGGTGAGCTGGCCAGCAAGATTGCGGTCGATACGATTCCGCACACGTTCGATAAACTGAGGCACCTCAGCCCGGCGGACGCGTTGAAAGCGTCGGTTGAGGCGGCGAATGCGGCGATCTACGAACGCGGGATGCAGAACGTCGATTTTCACCGGATGGGAACGACCTGTTCGACGCTGCTGCTTTGTCCGCAGGGAGCCATCGTCGGGCATGTCGGTGACAGCCGCGTCTACCGTATTCGGCACCGGCAGATCGACCAATTATCGTGCGACCACAGTCTCGTTTGGGAATTGATCGAGCAACGCAAAGTCCATCCGCGCGATGCGGAGCGGCTATGTCCTCGCAACGTCATCACACGGTCGCTTGGTCCCGATGCGACAGTGCAGGTCGATGTGGAAGGCCCGACGCCCGTGTTTCCAGGCGACGTGTTTGTCCTCTGTTCCGATGGTTTGTGCGGTCTGCTGAATGATTCCGAGATCGGCATGATCGCCGGAGAATTGCCTCCCACCGACGCGACGCGGTTGCTGGTCAACCTGTCGAATTTGCGAGGCGGTCCGGACAACATCACCGTCATTGTTGCTCGCGCGGGTGATGTCCCGGCTGATGCCGTGGAGCGCGACGACGACGATGTGATTCCCGGCAGCGGCGTCTCCGGGTGGTGGGCCTTCTCGCTCCTGTGCCTCTTGGCTGCGATGTTTTTGGTGGGTTTGGGCCTGGTCGTTTTGGATCCGCAACAAAAAGCGGGTGGTCTCGGTCTGATCGTCGCCTCCGGTGTCGTTTCCGCCGCGTGGCTGCTCGTACCGCGACTCAGACACCCGCGCGTCGAAGTGCCTCAACCGCGACCACGCGACTCACACTCGACTATCGCGTGGCGTCCGTACCGCACGGCATCGGCCAAAGTGACGGAAGAGTTCGTGCAGCGGATCGCCAAAATGGAGGCCGAATTGCAACGAGCGGCCGTCGATGAAGGTTGGGCCATCGAGTGGAAGCAGTACGAAGCGGCGTTCCGTCTGGCCGAGGACGCGATGCAACGCCGCAAATTCGCGAAGGCACTTTGCGAGTACAGCCATGTCTTCGACCTGCTGATGGTGGGTGTTCACATGCAGCGGAAGCAGATGCAGCACGACACCCGCTGGGGCAAGGGAAGCAACCCGGCAGTGAAGACGAAGCCGCAGTAGGCGGCGCGCACGAGCTGAATTGCCCGTAGGATGGACGCCCCGTCCGTCCGGCCCCTCGCGGCAAGCTCGGACGGACGGGGCGTCCATCCTACGAGAGGGGCCGCAATCTCCTGCCGCTCACATCAGCGGCCGATCCGTCTTGACCCTTTTTGCAGGACGCTCATACGATCCCCCCGCTTTTCCCCGTCCGGGAAGAGTGACGTTTGGGGGAAAGTATGGACGGATCGACTCTGCGCGCCGGATTGGCTCCGTGCGAATCGACCTCGCGCACGACGCGCGGTTGGAGTGTGGGACTGTTGCTGACGCTGCTGGTCGCGTTCGTGTTGCGCTGCGGGTTGGCAATCGTCGTCGAGCAGAAAGTGGCCGCGAATCCTGTCAGCGTCTGTCTGATTCCCGGTGATGCCGATGGCTATTGGGAGTTGGCTCAGAAAATCGTCGCGGGCGACGACTACTCAATTTACGTCCCGCCGCGCTACGCGCTGCGAATGCCCGGCTTTCCGTTGTTGCTCGCCGGTTCGCACTTCTTGTTCGGCGAGAGTACGTTTGCGGCAAGAGGCCTGCTGGCGTTTGTTGGCACCTTGGCGTGTGGTCTGACGTATTGGCTTGGGCGGGAGTTGTGCGACCATACGGCAGGTCTTCTGGCTGCGATTTACACGGCCCTGTCGCCAACGCTGGTTCTGTTCAGCACGCTGTTGCTCAGCGAGACGGCGTTCGCGACGACGTTGCTCGCCAGCCTGATCGCCATCGCGCGGATGGCTCGGTTTGCAGGTGGAACGGCGTCGTTGAGGCGGTTCACCGTCGCGGCCTTGTTCGCGGGAATCTGGATTGGGATCGCCACGTACATGCGTCCGACTTGGCTGTACGTGGGGCCGTTGATCGCGGTGGTTGTGCTGGCCTCGCTGCGACGAACTCCGACAATGAAGCCGAAGTGGCTCGCGCTGGGCTGGCTGATGGTCGGAGTCTTGCTGACGCTGGCACCGTGGGTCGCGAGGAACTACCTCGTCACCGGGCATCTCGTCCCAACGACGCTCTGGGTGGGGCCGAGCTTGTACGACGGACTGCATCCCGGCGCGACGGGCGACAGCGACATGACCTTCTACGAGCAGGAACAACTGATGGCGAGAATGAGCGAGTACGACATGGACCGCGCGTATCGCCGTCGCGCGATGACCTTCGCGTGGGAGAACCCTGTTCGCGCGATGAGTCTCGCGTTGGAGAAGCAGCGACGTTACTGGAGCCTCGTCCCGAATGCGGCTCAGTTTCGTGATTCAAAGCTCATGATGGTGGTCGTGTTGCTGGCGATGTTGCCGCTGTTTGGTTTCGCGCTGTGCGGCGCATGGTTGTCGCGGCGAGATGTCGCGCTACTCGCGCTGACTGCCGGATCGCTCTTCCTGTTT
>JAYTGQ010000159.1:0-2522 GCA_043733345.1 Schlesneria sp. | reverse complement strand
GCACAATTCACACTAACCCGAAGCGTAAGCGAGGACGTGAGTTGCATCCTCGCTTACGCTTCGGGTTAGTGTCAGCTTCTACCGCGTGAGGTATAAACCGGCGGAACGTATGACTCGCCTTCATCCGTTTGTTTGCCCTGATACATCTCAACCTTCGAGTCTGCCATGTCCTTGCGCGACCGACAGAGAATGAACTGGTGCCTTTGGGGTGTCATGACTGTGATCTCGGTGGCAACAATCACAGCAGCAGCAGTGGCGTTTTCAGCGGAGCCGACACTTCCCGCCGCGACGAAAAAAAAGGTGGACTTTGTTCGTGAGATCAAGCCGTTGCTGGTGACTCATTGCCACAAATGTCACGGAGCGTCCAAGCGTGAGGGCGGTCTGCGCTTGGACCGCCGTGATGACGCACTCAATGGTGGCGACAGCGGTCCGGCATTCGTGATTGGCAAGAGCGCCGAGAGCCGGATCATCAAATACGTCGCGGGCGTGGACCCCGACGTATTGATGCCACCCGAGGGAGACAAGCTCACCGACGAGCAGATCGGCTTGTTGAGAGGCTGGATCGATCAGGGGGCAGACTGGCCAGCAAATGCCCCCGCCCAACGCTCACCGAATCTCTCCGCCATTTGTGTTGGATGTCCATCATCAGCCGCAGGGCGCTAGCCCCGGTTGCGGCGAATTTCAACCGGGGCTAGCGCCCTACGGCCCATTCGCCACGAGAATCAACACGGATGGCGGGACACATTTAAGCCTGACGCGCAAGCGAAGCACGCTGGGAGAATGATCCTTCGCTTGCGCGTCAGGCTTAAATCTAGGGTCAAATAACTCCTGCCGGTCGCCTAACTCAATACTTGTACTCAACGCCGACGGTCATTCCTTCGATCAGGACATCCGTGTGGCGAACATTCTGAGAAAAGGCACCGGCACCACCGGCCACGTTGTAGACGGTGTTGTCGTAGGGGCGTGTGACCAGCCCCAGCCACAAAAGGTCATACGACGCGACCACGCTGACGTTCTCTGTCATCGAGAACCGCGAGTACAACCTGAGGTCGGCCAAGGGGCCAAACGAAGTTTTCTTCTGGCCGAGATTCAGTGCGGTTTCCGTGTCGCTGAGAATTCGCTCCGTGCGTAGCCGGCTCTCGTAGTTGTTGACTCCGAGCATGACTTTCGGTTCGGCACCCAACGTCAAACGGTCCATGTGTGCCTCCACGCGGAAGCCGACTTGCGGACCATAAGAGTTGTTGAACGTCGAGGCGTCGATCAAGCGTTCGACATCGCGGAACGTGACACCCCCATCATCGGAGAACTGATAGATGCCGCGCTGCGTGAGTCGTTCCCGGTAGTTGACGTAGCGGAACCCAACCAGCGGGCTGACTGTCACGAAGTCTCCAGCACCGATACCGGGGGACGAGAACACGTAATTGGCTTCCGTTCCCCAGACACTCGTCTTTAATACCGCTCGATAGACATCCGAGAAGTGTCCGGCGCCATTGTTGATGCCCGTGTAAACGAGGCTGTCGATCGACAACGCTCCATTCGAAAGTACGGGCTGAGCCACGAAGGTCTGCGGAGCGAGAATCACCGCGATGGGATCGCCCGGATCCGCGACCGTCCGGAGATTCGACAAATCTTGGCGATTGACGTTGTTGAGCAGCGTGAAGGCACTCGCTTCAAACGTCCCTTGGCCGAGGGGAATTCCAAACGTTCCTCGGAAGCCGTTGTTCCCGTGCAAATTGGCATTGTCCAATGTGGGGGCCGTCGCTTGACCGAGCGGCGCGCCGGTTGTCAGGTCATTCACGTTGAAAGGAATCCGTGGATCGGCTCCGGTGAGCTGTGGACCACTCAGGGCCACACGACCGGGATCACCCATCCCCCAGTTCAAATACTCTGCCCGGAAGTAGGCGTGGCGGAACCCGTTTTCAATGGACTTGCTCAACGGCGAGTCATCGAATAACCAGCCGCGATCATCGGGGAGTTCTTCAAAAATCGTGTTGCGATAGCCGCCGTTGGGTGCCGCCACTCCGGGCGGTTGAGCAGGGTACTGCCCCGGATACGGCGACATCATTTGACCATTCGGTCCATTCATGGGGCCGTAGCCAGTGCCTGCCTGAGCCCAACACGCGACGGGTGCCGCGAGGGCCAAGGCGAGCAGCGAACCAAGAAACATTCGCCCGAACATGTTCGCGTTCCTGGAAGACTGCGAAAACTCGATCCACGCCGTTCGGCCTCGTGCCGAACTACATGCGCAACCGCGCCGACTTTGACGGTTGTGAGAGAACTATCGGTCGCAACGACAGCATCTCTTGGGACAATCTTGTCCGATCGTGAGGCTTCTGCCGGATTCGTGGCGTTCGAGGGCGAATGGACGACTGAAACGGAGGCAATTCCGGTTCATCCGACTTAGAGGCTATCCGGAAATTGCATTTGCCGCATCTTGACCGAAGCGAAGACTTTGCGTGCCACGGTCAGGGCTTTGCGTGGCCGTGTCTTCGCTATGACAAAAGCACGACCACGCAAAGCCC
>JAYTGQ010000158.1:0-17702 GCA_043733345.1 Schlesneria sp. | reverse complement strand
CACACCTCAAAACAGCGACGCCCGACGATGTGAAAATCCTGCTGACCAACGCCACGGGAATGAGTGTCACCGAAGTGATCGAACTCGATTCGCTGCGCGGGCAGATCGAACTGTTCTTCCAGGAATGGAAGTCCACGCTCGGTTTCCACCAGTACCGCTTCCAGGATTTCGCGGCGGTTCGAGCGTGGGCCGAGATCGCCCTCACGACGGTCCTGTTCTTGGAGTACGAACGCGCCCAACACCTGACCGACTGCCGCGCCCCCCGGACGCCCGACGCTGGTGGCAGAGCCAACGCCTGCACGGTCTCTGCGCGGCGTTGCGCCTGCTCTGCTCGGCGTTCCGGCAGGAGTCCGCCGGCCGCGAACGGAAATACCTCGCCGACCGCCTGAAATCCGCCGGCGGCATCCCAAAACTCAAACGCCTCCTCGCCGCCGCGTTGCCCAAGGAATACAGAACCCCCGCTTAAATCCAGTACCAAAGAGCGCAACTTCAAAACTTGCGCGTCGGCCTGGTTTTGAAAGGCGTTCTACAAAGGTGGTGTCCCTATCGGACGATGAAGACAATCGCCATATCTCATTCCATTCCATTTTGTCGGACAGGTTCGCGTGAAAAACGAGTTCGCCTGTTTTCAGTCCCCTATTCCACAACGGTCCAAAACCAGCGAGTGAGGTATCGCACCATGACGAGACCACTTTTGTGCGTGACAGGATTCATGCTGGCTATCGCCGGTCATGTGTTCGCCTCAGAGGCTCTTCAACGCGAGGGCGATGGAAAGCCGACTCGCCCGAATGTGCTGTTCATTGCGATCGACGATCAGAACGACTGGATTGGTACGTTGGGTGGCCATCCGTTGGCCAAGACGCCGCACATCGATCGGTTAGCCGAACGTGGGACGGTGTTTCTCAACGCGCATTGTCAGGCTCCGCTGTGCAACCCGTCCCGCACCAGTCTGATGTTGAGCCTGCGTCCGACCACGACCGGTATCTACGGGCTGTCGCCGTGGTTTCGCACGCTCGATGAATGGCAGAATCGCGTCGCGTTGCCTCAGCATTTCAAAGCTCACGGCTATCGGACGTTCACGTCGGGCAAGATTTATCACGGTGCTGTCGGTGGACCGAAGCAGCGTGCCCAAGAGTTCGATGTCTGGGGACCAGCGGGTGGCATCGGTGTCAAGCCGGAGCAGAAGCTCATCGGCCCGACGCCGATGGGAAACAACCCACTCATGGACTGGGGCGTCTTCCCCCACCAGGACGAAGATAAAGGGGACTATCAAATCGCGAGTTGGACGATTGAACAGCTCAAGTCCGCCCCCAAGGACCAACCGTTCTTCATCGCGACCGGTTTTTTTCTGCCACACGTCCCGTGTTACGCCACGCAGAAATGGTTCGATCTTTACCCAGACAACGACAGCGTGCTGCCGCTAGTGAAAGACGATGATCGCGACGACACGCCGCGTTTCTCGTGGTATCTCCACTGGAACTTGCCCGAGCCGCGATTGAACTGGGTCCGTCAGAATAATCAATGGCGAAACCTCGTCCGGTCCTATCTCGCGTGTACGAGCTTCGTCGATGCACAGGTCGGTCGCGTGTTGGCCGCGTTGGATGAAGCGGGACTGTCCGACAACACCATTGTGGTGTTGTGGGGCGATCACGGCTGGCACCTCGGCGAGAAGGGGATCACTGGCAAGAACACGCTATGGGACCGAGGAACGCGTGTGCCGCTGATCTTTGCCGGGCCGGGAGTGACGCCCGGTGGTCGATGTACTCAACCGGCCGAGTTGCTCGACATCTATCCGACGCTCAGCGACCTGTGTCGTTTGTCGAGCCGCTCCGATCTCGAAGGGATCAGCTTGGCCCCGCAACTCCGCGACGCGAGTACGAAGCGCGAGCGGCCCGCAATCACGTCGCACAACCAAGGTAACCACGGCATTCGTAGCGAACGCTGGCGTTACATCCGCTACGCCGATGACAGCGAGGAGCTTTACGATCTGCAAGCCGACCCGCGTGAATGGTCGAATCTCGCGGCGAAGCCCGAACACGCGGGCGTCATCGCCGAGCATCGACGCTGGCTGCCGAAGGTCGAGGTTCCTCCAGCCGCGAACAGTGCCCATCGAGTTCTGACCTACGACAAGCAGACCGACGAAGCGGTTTGGGAAGGAACGCTCATTCGCCGCAGCGACCCGATCCCGGAGTGAACTGTTGCTATCGTTGACGTTTCCGACAGAAGTGGTGAGCCGGGCGGGGCGTCAGCCCAATGGCACTCACTTCAGGAAAATATCCTGAGCCGCCGGTGTGATGGAGTTGAGTTTCCAAGCAAAGAACCGGCGGCTAGCGCCGTGCCGCTCAGTCGGCGAATGACAAAGTGAGTGCCATTGGGCTGACGCCGCCCGGCTCACCTGATTCGGACTTCTGTCGGTTACATTGACTTCTGTCGGTTACATCATTGTTGAGCCAACTCAGACGTGTCCGACAAAAGTAGCAGGCACACTCCATGTGCCGTCCGCGATACCGTGATTCGCCGAGGAATTCGGTGAACGGCACATGGAATGTGCCTACTACTTTGACTTCTGTCGGACACGTCAACTCAAGACACCTTCCAGCCTCTGCCCATAACAGCCTGTTGAAAAACGTAGCGCGGGCGGCTCGCCTGCTCTCTTTTCAAATAGAAAAGCACAGGCGAGCCGCCCGTGCTACGGCTGTTTTCAACAGGCCCCGAAACGTGCGAACATCGAAGCAACTCCGTGGGGACTCACTTGAAATGGACCACTCATAAGCGGCTGAAGGAGGTTTCAGAGAGTCGCGGTTGCGAGGTCTGCGGGCCTGAACTATAAGGCGGCCTCGCTTAATCCCTTGAATTTGGAAGCTTGGTAAACTCGTCAAACCAGCACGGGAGACACCCCCTTGGACTTGGGTGAACTGGTCAGTGTAATGCGGATCGTGGAGCTGACGGCGAAGTCTCGCGCGGCGGCGATTCGATCACTGGTTCAGGCCGCCAACTGGGAAGACGATGGAATCGCTCCCGAGAAAGTTTTGGAGGCGATTGAGGAACGCGAAGCAGCGGCTCAGACGCTGGTGGCGAATGACTTCGCCTTGCCCCACGCCTTCATTGATTGGGAAGGCGATTTCCGCGTCGTGATGGGACGCAGCCGCTCGGGAGTCGATTACGGCGTCCCGACCGGCCAGAACGTGCAACTGATTGTGCTGCTCGTCATCGGTCGCAAGCTCCAGCAGACGCACGTCGAAGTTTTGGCCGCACTCGCCGAACTGCTCAAGCTGCCCGAGTTCCGGCAGTCACTGATCGACTCGAAAGACACCAAGTCGATCGATACGTTGCTGCTCGCCAAGGCGGGTTTGCAACCGGATCAACGCCCGACGCGCGCAGCGGGGATTCCGCGACTGACGCAGACGTTGGTCAAGCAAGCGATGCTATTGGTCGAGTCCGTCGGTGCTCAAGCCTTGCTGCTGGCGGTGGATCGGTTGGAGAGCGTGCCGTGGGAATCGCTTTCCAACTGGAAAGGGCGGCTGCTGCTGGTGACGACGGAACACAACGATGAGTTCGAGATCAAGCGCGAAGACACGCACGTCTTCGATGGACTGCATGCCACTCTGTCTCGCATGGACCGCTCAAACCTCGGCCTGCTGCTGGCCGCGTCGCAGGGATTGCTGAACGAGAAGCACAGCGTGGTTTGTGTGACCGGTCCCGATGGCCGACGGCTCGACAGCATCACGATTACGAAACCCGAAGTTCACTTCCGAGCGATGCTCTCCGAAAAGAACCGGCGCGGTTTGGACATCGTCCGTCCGGCAGTCGTACTGCGCGTGCTCTCACTCGCCGTCGAGATCGCCGCCGAAGGACGCGAAGCCCATCCGGTAGGCACGATGTTCGTTGTGGGAGACGCTCGCAACGTACAACGACACGCGCAACAGTTGGTTCTCAATCCGTTCCACGGCTACTCGAAGAACCTTCGCAACGTCCTCGACCCCAGCTTGGCTGAGACGATGAAAGAGTTCGCGCTGATCGACGGCGCATTCATCGTGCAAGGTGACGGAGTGGTCATGAGTGCCGGGACGTATTTGATGCCCAAGTCGGCTCCTCCCGGTTTGCCGTCGGGTCTGGGCGCGCGGCACCAAACGGCCGCCGCCATCACGGCTCACACGCTGGCGATGGCGATCACCGTCAGCCAATCGACCGGCACCGTGACCGTGTTTCGCAACGGCCTGATTGTCTTCACTCTGGAACGCGCTGCGGCAACCAAGTGGTGAGGCGAGCGACAAGAAAAAGCGTCTCATCGAAGCCTGACGCGCAAGCGAAGGTTCGGATGTCGAACGTCCTTCGCTTGCGCGTCAGGCTTCAATTGCCGGTATGACAACCTCTGCCGCGCGCCCAAGGAACAGCACGGTTGTCAGTCTACCGGGCGGATCGGGCAAGGATCGTCATGCGTGCGGGGAGGCCAGCTCGCAGCAGGCCATCCAGATTGGGGACTTCCGCCCAGACTCGCATCTGTCCCGAGACCGGTTCGACCCCGACATCGACAAACACCAGCTTGCCTTTGAATTCGCGACGCTTTTCTTCCAATTCCAAGTTCGGCAAATCGAGACGGACTACAACGGCCGTCCCAGGCTTGATTCGCAGGCCATCCTGCACGCCGACGAAGCCTTCGACCTTCACGCGGTCGAGGTTGGCCACGTCCACAATCGGATCGCCCAAACCCACCGCTTCGCCCTTCGACCGATGGACCTTCGTGACAATTCCACCAAACGTGGTGACGACCGCGTAAGAGTTCAACTCGGCGGTTAATTGATCGACGGCAAGCAGGTTGATTCTCGCGTCGGACTCGGCCTGCTCCAGTTGCAGCGTGGACTTATCGACGGTCAGTTGCAGGCGTTGCAGATCGATGTCTGTGAAGACGCCGCCGCCCGTGAGATTGTTATTCGCCTGCTGTGCCTTTTTGAACTCGGCTTGAGAAAGATCAATCACCTTCTTGGCGAAACGCCGATCGACGGTACTCGCGGCCTTGTGTCGCGCGATCATCAACGCGGCTTTGGCGACTTCCACATCAAGACTCGCGATGACTTGCTTCGACTCGACCGTGTCCCCCTCGCGCGGTTCCACGAATGCCAACACGCCAGCGCGTGAGCTGGCCAGCGTGACGCGGTCAATCAGCATCACTCGGGCATTCTTGACCTCCACCGCTTCGATTTCGCGAGGTGCAACCGCGTCCCTTTCTTCTGCCAGCGCGGGACCGTTGAAAAGGCTTCGATCAACGCCCGTGATCGCGAAGACTCCTAAGGCCGCCATGCCACAGAAAGCCATCAAGCGCGCTCGCCAAACGGGGCCGCGACGATTCGCTCCCACCCTTGAACTTATTCTCATTTTGAATCTCCTTCCGACTCCAGCCAGAGTCCGCGCGAGGTCACTCGCGCCAAACAAAGTGAACGTCCATGCACTGTAAGCGATAGACGCCCCACTGCGTGAGCAACACCAACCCGCAGCGCAACTTCAAAACTCACGCTTCGGGTTGGTGTGTTCGGGTAAATCATTTCTTGCCGGTCGCCTGACGGCACACGGCTCGCCAAGAACGCCTCACTCCTGGCCGTGCGAGACAAATGAGAACGAACCACACCGCAACTCGTCGGTTGCCGGTCAAATCGGGAGACGTTACCCTCCGACCCGGTTCGCGTTTCGCTCATTTTGAAGGAGTTTTTTGATGACTGCCCCCCTCCATGTCGCCGTCACCGGTGCCGCCGGTCAGATCGGTTATGCCACTTTGTTTCGCCTCGCGTCGGGAGAAATCTTCGGCCAGCATCGCCCGGTCGTGCTGCACCTGATCGAAGTGCCGCCCGTCATGGCGGCGCTGGATGGCATCCACATGGAGCTCGATGACTGCGCGTTCCCGACCCTCGCTGGAGTCGTCAAGCACGACAGCGATCACATGGAAGAGGGTTTTCGTGACTGCAACTTCATCGTGCTGGTCGGCAGCATCCCTCGCAAGCAGGGGACGGAACGAGCCGATCTGATCCGCATCAACGGCCCGATCTTCACCAGCACCGGCAAGGCGATTCAGGCGGCGGCGGCCAAGGACGTGCGAGTCGTCGTGGTCGGCAACCCCTGCAACACGAACTGCCTGATCGCGATGTCGCACGCGCCGGAGGTGCCTCGCAATCAGTGGTTCGCCATGACGCGGCTCGACCAGAACCGCGCGGCGGCTCAGTTGGCACAGAAGGCGGGACGGCCGGTCGGTTCGGTCTCGAACGTCGCCATCTGGGGCAATCACTCGGCGACCCAATTCCCGGACTTCGTGAATGCGAAGATCGACGGCAAGCCCGCCACCGAAGTCATTACCGATCAGGCTTGGCTGAAGGGCGACTTCATCAGCACCGTCCAACAGCGCGGTGCGGCCGTCATCAAGGCCCGCGGCGCATCGAGTGCCGCCAGCGCGGCCAACGCGGCCCTCGACACGATCAAGAGCATCATCACGCCGACGCCGGCCGGCTCGTGCTTCAGCGCGGCAGTCTGTTCCGACGGCAGCTACGGAATTGAATCGGGCTTGGTCGTCGGCCTGCCTTTGTCGAGCGACGGTCGCAACTGGCGAGTCCTCCCCGGCTTCCAAGTCGATGACTTCAGCCGCAGCCAGATCGACAAGACCGTCGCCGAACTCAAGCAGGAACGAGACACGGTCAAGGATCTGCTGCCGTAGTCGCGTGTCCAGAAGTCCGGCTTTTCCGAAAGCCGGACTTCCCGGTTGGGATTCCGCTGGGGTGCTTCTCCCGGAGAGAAGTCCGGCTAGAAGACAAGCCGGACTTCAGCAATCTGTTCACTGAGCGGGAGTCCTCTCCCGCTCTTTTCATTTGTCTCCGCCATGAACTCACACAAGCTTCGTCAGCTCGACAACGCCCACGTCTGGCATCCCTTCACGGCGATGTCTGCGTATCGCGATGAGTCCGCGCCGATCATTGTCGAGGCCGACGGCTTCCATCTGACCGACACCGACGGACGCCGTTATCTCGACGGACATTCGTCGTTGTGGTGCAACATCCACGGACATCGTGTTCCCGCGATCGACGCCGCGATTCGCAACCAACTCGACCGCGTCGCTCACTCGACGATGCTCGGACTCGCGAACGAGCCGAGCATCGAACTGGCCGCCGAATTGGTGCAGCGCACTCCCGCCGGTTTGAACAAGGTCTTCTATGCGGACTGCGGCGCGGCGGGAGTCGAAGTCGCGCTGAAGATCGCTTACCAGTATCACCGCCAGAAGCCGAGTGGTCCCGAGGAACGAGACCTCTTCGTGTGTCTCGACCACGCCTATCACGGCGACACGGTCGGGACGATCAGCCTCGGCGGGATCGATCGGTTTCACAGTTTGTTTGGGTCGCTGATGTTTCCGGCGCTGCGTGTGCCGTCGCCGGGAAGAAGAAGTCAGACGTTAGAAGTCAGAAGTCAGAATGAAGAGGCCGAGGGGGATGCGTTCACACAACTCGAACGAGTTCTCGCCGAGAATGCCGACCGCATCGCGGGCTTCGTGATCGAGCCGCTCGTGCAGGCGGCGGCGGGGATCCTCGTTCATCCACCGGGCTACTTAAAGCGGGTTCGCGAACTGACGCGGCAGTACGGTATCCCGCTGATCGCCGATGAGATCGCGGTCGGCTTCGGTCGCACCGGGACGTTGTTTGCTTGCGAGCAAGAGGATGTTTCGCCCGACATCTTGATCCTGTCGAAAGGTCTGACGGGCGGCTATCTGCCGCTGGCCGCGACGCTGGTCACCGACGAAATCTATGACGCCTTTCTGGGCGATCCGTGGTCGGGTCGGACCTTCTATCACGGTCACACGTACACCGGAAACCCTCTCGCATGCGCGGCGGCACTCGCGTCGCTGCGGCTCATCGACGAGAACGATGTGCTTGGCAACGCATCGCGAATCGAGGCCGTGTTGCGGCGTGAACTGGCTCCACTCGCGGAACCGAGGGACTCACGTCCTTCGCTCGGAGGAACAAACGCTCACGTCGCCGAAGTCCGCCAGAAAGGAACGATGGTCGGCATCGAACTCGTCCAAGATCGCGAGACACTCACGCCCTTTCCCCCCGAGCGGCGCATCGGCCATCAAGTCACGCTCGCCTGCCGCCGTCGAGGCGTCATCCTGCGCAACATCGGTGACGTGATCGTCCTCATGCCCGCCCCCGCGATGCCGGAGGAACTCGTCGTGGAACTGTGCCATGTCGTAAGGGACGCACTCGTCGAAGTACTGAGTACTGAGTACTGAACGCTTTCGGTGCGAGCGGGCGCAATGCAACAATCCATCTCATCGTTTGCCAAAAATCGCGTCTCGCTCGTCAGCGGTGAGCAGCGGCGCTTGGAGCCGCTGGGGACTGCCGATGTCCTTGAAGAGCAGGTCGCCGTTGCCGAGCAGCTTTTCGGCTCCCCCTTCACTGAGCAGCATCTTCGACTCCAGCGGCTTCTGCATTCGCAGTCCGACGCGCGCGGGGATGTTCGAGTCCAGCGCCCCCTTGATCGTTTCGCGACTGGGCTGCTGCGTGGCCAAGATCAGGTGAATCCCGGCGGCCCGCGCCTTGGCTCCCAACCGACAGACCTGCTCCTCGACCAGCTTTCGCTCGACGCGGTTGCGATTGATGAGGTCGAAGTACTCGTCGCAGACGCAGACGATACGCGGCAGCGGACTCCGCGAGCGGGCCACCAGTTCCGCGTGCGAGTCCGCGCCGTCGAGCTGCTGATAGCGGCGATCCATCTCGTCGCCGAGAGCCCGCAGCACGTCACTGGCCGATTGCTCGTCCGGAAACACGATCGGCCGCCAGAGGTACGGCGACTCACGCAGCGCGTGAAACGCGTTCCGCTTCGGGTCGATGATCAACAGCCGCAGCGTTTGCGGCGTGTTGGTCAGCAGCAGCCCCGCGACCGCCAACCGCAGCCATTCACTCTTGCCGCTGCCGGTCGTCCCGGCGACCAGCAGATGCGCATGCTCGTTCCGCGAAAAGTCGGCACAATACAGTTGGCCATCGAGATCCACGCCGACGGGAACGCGCGATCCGCCGAGCATCGCATCGCCCGCGACGAGCTGTCCGCGAACCTGTTCAAACATCACGGTTTGCCGGTCGGGCCGCTGCACGTCGATGAGCAGACGGCCGTCCTCAAGTTTGACGAACGGTTCGGCCTTGAGCGCGAGCCGAGCCTGCAACTCGGCCGCGCGGGATTCGACGGCTTTCACCTTCGTGCCGTGTCCCAAAGTGATTGGGAAGCGCAGGAACGTCGGCCCGACGAGGGGAGGCCCGTCGGGCAAAACGTGTACGCCATACTCGGCCAGCGTCTTGACCAAGTCTCGTCCCAGCTTCAGATGTTCCTCGGTCGGATGAATGGCATCGAGTACCTTCGGCTTCAGAGTCGAAGACGGTGGAGACATGTTCGTCGGCCCGGTCCTTCCGACCGGTGGCCTAGTCTGCGCGGCATCGACTCCCGCCAGCTTACCGATCAGGTCGATCAGCCGCGTTCGCGCTGCGGCCAACTCGGTGGCCGCGAACAGTTGCTCGTGCCGCTCGGGGCGAAAGCTGATCAGTGCCAGTGTTCCCGTGGGGGAGGCGTCTGGCTCCGATGAAGAGTTTGGTTCGCGAGTCGCCTCGGCCGACATCAACATCAGGTGATAGAGGCACGCTTGGCCGAGGTCTGCGGCGGGCGAAGTCCGTCCCAACTTGAACTCGATCGCACACCAGGCCCCCGTGTTGGCGAGCCTCACGACCACATCTGCCACGCCCACAAGCCGCACGCTGTCAGACCAACCCGGCTCGCGCAACTCGCACGTCAGCGGCTCTTCGGTCGTGAAGCATTCGGTCAGCGTCTGCCACGGTGCGATTCGAGCCGTGCGATGCGACGCACGTGCGGGCTGCATGCTCCAACTCAGTTCGGCCAGCCAGTGACAGGCCGCCAGCATCGCCTGCCAGAACGCGAGCACCTGCGGCGCGACATCGTGCAGCGCCGCCTGCTGCCGCGTCAGTCGCGGCCCCACGAACTGCGAGTACGTTCGTTCGACGAGCGTCTGCTTCCAGACATCGAGGTCTTCATCGACTTCGGCCAGCGCGGCGAGCAGACTCGTCCGCGAATCATCTCCCACCAGCAGCCTCAGCCCTTCGTGAAACCACTGCCCCAGCGCTGCCGTCGATGGCGCACCGTCCCCGCAATCATTCGCGGCTCCCGCCGCCTGATACAGTGCCGCGCGAACTTCGCTCACGGTGATCGTCACGGACATTGAAGCGTCTCCTGATAGTCGATGTCGTTCACGTCCCGGTCGTGTTTTCAGTTCGCAACATTGGTCACCCGAAACACAACGGCGGGCGGTCCGGCCAGCAGGCCGAAGCGGTCAGGATGCCGTTGGATTGTGGCGACGACAGTTGCAGACGGCCGCTTCAACTGTTCCGAAGCTTTGTCGAGCGGAAGCACGGGCTGCTCGGCCAGCAGCGCCGCGAGTTCTTCCAGATCGAGCCAGTCGTGTGCGGGCGGCTGAACGATGGTCGACGAGCCACCGGTCAATTGCTGGGCGAACTCGGCCAGTTTTTCGGGGAGATGCGACTTCAGCCATTCTTCGACAGTTTGCTGCGAGAGCGTTTCGCCATCGCGAGCCAAGTCGCCCGACTTCGCATCGGAGAGCAAGGACCGCAAGGCGTCGAGCGCTGCCAACACTTCAGCCAATGGATGCGCAATGACCGCGCCCTGGCCTTCGAGTTCGTTCAACGTTTGACGAGTCACCGTGGCCCCCTTTGACAACGGCGCTCCGCGCACCACGATCAGTCTTGCCAAGCGTCGCGGCGTGAACTGATTCTTCAGCCGTTTCAGCCGGGCGTTGAGGCTGTTCATGTTGGACTGCGTGCAAATCGCGATGCCAGTGCGACCGGCCGGGCCGTCGAAGACCAGAGCCACATCGGGCAGTTGCTCATTGGAGGTCTCCTTCCATTGTGGAACGGCGAGTCTTACCAGCGACGGCACCGCGGACAGCAGAATAAACTCGGTGAGTTCGGTGCGATTCGCGGACAGGGACTGCTCGACACGAGCGTTCCATTCCTCGTCCAGGAACGTCTCCACCGTCGTGTCGTGAACAGGCTCTCCGTTCGGAAGGCTCGTTTCTGTGCGAGACGGTTCGAGCACAATGGCCGTCGAATCCGCCGAGCTTGTCCGATCGTTCTGCGCGGACCTCGCCCACGTCTCGAATCTCTCGGCACAGAGGCCAAGCAACCTGCGCGGCGACAAATCGCCCTTCGCAACCAGCTCCGCAAACTCGCTGGAGTCCAACGGCCAACAGGGATTCTGGCGGACATTCGCCGGGAGGGGATCGACGGCCGCCGCTAGCCTGGCAGCGATCAGTTGCTCGGCTTGCACTCGGTCCAGCGGTGCCAGCGACAGCGTGCCGAACGATGTCATCCGAGCATAGTCGGCTTCGCGCACGTGGACCTTCAACTCCGCTGCAAACGTCGACTGCACGCACGAGACCAATAGCACGTTCGTCGTGCCGTCGTGCAGCGTGCTCGTCATTTGCCCGAACGCGAACAAACCATCGCGGTCACCGGGAAACATCTGCAACGCCTCGACCTGATCGAAGCTGAGCACGATCGGCAGGTCGTTGCCGGCCAGACGGCACAACATCTGGACAACCTGCCGCGAGTGGTCTTCCTGTTCTTCGTCGGTTCCCTCGTCCGGCGCGAGGTCGATGCGCGCGAGGGCCGCTTCCGGCAGCGAATCGCCGCGCAGCCAAGCCCGCAGGTCGCGAATGTGCCTGCCAAACGCGATGTGCTCGAACGCAATGGCCGTGTTCCGGTCGAGGTCGAGCTTGACCGCGATCTGCTCCATCAGTTGCTTCAGGCCGTCGCGGTCCTCATCCAGCATGTACTCGTACCACGGTTCGAGGTCGTACTCGGCCACGCGGATTTCGGCCAGGCGGTGGAAGAGTATGCGATCGAACTGCGACCGCAGCCCGCAGACGGGACGAAACCAATCATCAACGAGCGTCCGCCGCAGCGTCCGCCAAATCATGCGCGGACTGGTTTGCAGGCGGACCCAGACGAACAGGCATTCTTCACGATCGGTCGCGGTCGGTGCTTGCGGAGTCAGGCGTGCGCGGAGTCGGCTCAACAGATGCGTCTTGCCGCTGCCCGCTTCGCCGTGAATCAACAACGCCGCCGAACGGTGGCTCTGTCGCACGTGCTCGATCCCGCGCAGGCATTCGTCGAACACCTGGCCGTGAATCGCGGGGACATCGACGGGCGCGGGCACCCACGGACTCGCCACAATGGTCTCTCGAAACGGATTCACTCTCGATGCCTCCCTGTCCAGTGATTACCGGTGGACTCGCAGCGCCGCCAACAACACGCCAACGTTAATGACCTGAGGACGGCGAACTTTGCAGCCCGTTGAAAAAGGGGTCGTGGGGTAGGTTTGTAACCTGCCAGCCCCTTGTTTTCATGGGTCACGGGCAGGTTACAAACCTACCCCACGAGTCCTTCAACTGACCTCGGGTTACTGACACTTGGCCAATGACTGCTAGCCCTCGCGCTGCCTCAACGCCATGCCGACGTAGTACGTCCCCGCGCCGTCCGTCACGAGTTCGTCGCGCTCGGCTGGACTAAGACTTGCCACGTAGTCGTGCCGGTGTAATGACACTCGCCCCTGCCGTGCGAGGTCCAACACCACGCGATCGAACTCGGACTTGTCGAGCCGCGCCGCGCGACGAAGATCACCCGCCGTGACCAACGCGCCGCGTTCGGCTCCCGGTTCGATCCGCCGCATCAGAGCCGTCAAATCGACGGTGGAAGCCGGAACCGTGGCGCCGCGCGGGGCCGTTGTCGAACCAAAGGGAATGCCCGCCGCCTCGATCAGTTGCACCAAAGCTCGACGCAGCTCGTCGCACGGCACGTTCGCCGCCATCAACTGCGCGACGACTTTCGTCAATTGCACACCCACGTCCTTCAAGTACGGTTCCGGCGCGGGTGGCTGACTGCCGAACCGAACGGACTTTGTCCGACCGATCGGTGGATGTTCGCACACGCGACGCTCCGCGATCAGAGCTTGAAACGCCTGTTCAAATGCTGTCGCATTCAGCGCTTTAACTCCCTTTTTAAGATCAGTCTTGGAGAGTGAACCTTGCTTGTCGAGCAAGGCCACAATCAACCCGCGCCCGAATTGCACGAGATCGCGATTCCAATACTGCGGCCCACTTTTCGGGGTCTTCGGTGGAATCGCATGCAACCTCCCGGCCGCAACGCACTCGTTGAGAAACTCCGTCAGTGCCACTTCGGCAATCTTGAGTGGAGCCTCGAGCTGGCGGGAAAGTTCCTTCGCAGTGAGCGGCCCGACGGCCCGCTGCATCACATCCAACACAGCCGCACGGCCGAGCGTGTTGGGATCGCGGTCCCAATACTGCGGCTTGCCCTTCCCACTCGCGGGGAGAATCGAATGCAACGTACCGACCGCGACGTACTCGTCCAACATCGAACCGAGCACTGCGGCAGACAGTTTGTGCGGTGCGGCAACCAACTTGGCGAGTTGGCTCGTCGTCAGCGGCTTGTCACTGCCACGAATCGTGTGCCACACGGCCTCCCGCGACTCAGGAGTGGGAGGTAACGCGGCGGTTGTCTTCTTGGCCATCTGGATTCCGTTTTTTTCGTTGTCGGGGATCGTCGGTTCTGTTCTTCACGCGGCCAAAACTGACACCAACCCGAAGTGTAAACGAGGACGCCACTCACATCCTCGCTTACGCTTCGGGTGAGTGTGCAGCGGTCGCAAATGTGTCAGTTTCGGCCGCGTGAAGTCTATTCGGCGCGGTCGATCGCTCCCGTTCCCAAACGCCTGTTTGCGAACAAGAAGATCGCGGACGGACGAGGCGTCCAGCCTACGTGAAACGCGGGGCCGTTGGGCTAACAGCCTGTTGAAAAACGTAGGATGGACGCCCTCGTCCGTCCGTTTTCAACTCGAAATCACTCGGACGAGGGCGTCCAAGTTACGTTCTTCAACAGGCTGCTAAGGATTCGGCTCGAAACAACTTCCCGAGTTCCCATCTTGTTCCCTCCCCTCGGCGGGGAGGGTTAGGAAGGGGGCGAGTGGCAAATCGACTGGACTATCCTCCCCCCTCCCCAGCCCTCCCCGCCGAGGGGAGGAAGGAAAGGCGAGGAAAGCGGGAAGTTATTGCGGACCAGCCCCTAAAGGCTTGGTCGGACATTCACCAGCACGGTCGTCTCCGCGATGACGGGCCAGCGGCCGTCCTTCAGTCCCTTCGCGCGGAACGTGAGCGACTGTTCACCAATCAGTCGGACGTCGCTGCCGAGTCGTACGGTCAACATGCCCTCGCGCTGTTCCGTCACGGTGATCGGTGTGGCGGAGAGCA
This sequence comes from Schlesneria sp., assembly GCA_043733345.1. GTDB lineage: Bacteria > Planctomycetota > Planctomycetia > Planctomycetales > Planctomycetaceae > Schlesneria. The sequence goes on along the minus strand of JAYTGQ010000158.1, from coordinate 3,328 downwards.
GTCCGATCTGAGATTCGTTCGAGACGAGTTCGATCTGCACCGGAGCGCGGAACTCGGAAGCGCGGACCAGCGCGAAGGGGATTTGAATTTCTTGCCCCAGCCTCGCCGAGACCTCGCCTCCCGTGTGACTGAGCTTCATCAACGCCCCTTCGGGCAGGATGCCGATCCGCAACTCTTGTCTTTGCAGAAGAGTTCGCACGGTTCCTTTCGGATCGGCGACTTGGACCGAACCGTTCAGGATCATGCGGCTCGTTTTGGTCGTCTCCATCCACTCGGGAACGAAGATCGGGTACTCGATCCGCTTGGCATCGGGGACCACGATGAACTCGTCACTGGCCAAGCCTTGGCGGTGACGCTGCTGTTTGGCAGTCATCTCCAACGTGATCGGTCCCGCGTAGCCTTCGAGTCGTTCAATCAAGATTGGTGCGAGAAACGTGCTGCCGCGATGCACCTTGCGAACATCGTCGAGTCCTTCCGGAGTGAGCTTGATGCGCGGCTTCATCGTCGTCGCGATCAACGCGGTCCCGACGAGACGAGTGACGGGTTGCTCACCCATCCGAGGCGTCGCGGTGAGACGACACAACGCCGCGTTTGTCGGTGCGTCAGCAGCGCACACGAGATCAATGGTCAGGTCGGTGCTGTTCTCAGGGATAGTCAAGTCGGCGACAGCCTTCACCCCTTCAGGAAGCCGATCGAACGCCAATGGGATCGGCCCCTTGAAGCTCCCCGCACGGACAGCCTTCACAATGAGCTTGCCTGTCGTCCCGAGCGGGATGCCAAGTTGAGTCGGCATCGTCAGCGAGACATCTTCGCGTTCAGGCTCGATGCTCAACCGATAGTTCGCCCCGCGCGAGCCGCTCTTCCCCGAGCGATCTGCGACGACGAACTGATAAACCCCATCGGCCGGAGCGACGAACGACAACTGTGCGTCCGTCGTACCGGGAACGTCGTCCGAGTTCGCGAGCGGCTTGCCATCAATGCCGAGGATCGTCAGCTCCAGATCGAGCGGCGAACTGATCTCGCGTCCCTGCGCGGTGACGCGCCACGCCTCGCCCTGCTTCAGCGTGACGGCATGACGATCGGAGCCAAACCGCGTTTCGATGCTCCCCGTGATCGCGCCGGGTGCGGCCAATGTGGACTCGCCCGTCGTCGGTTCGACCGACTCGGTGAGGTCCGACAATCCGAGCGAGTACGGCAGCGCGTGACCCCACGGCGTCTCTAACACGTAGGCGAACGAATCTCTCGTGCGACCATCGCCAGCGAGCGCGCTGGCGGCAGGAAAACTCACGTCGCGTTTGACTGTCTCCAACGCCGGACCGCCCGTCGCCAACCCGATTCCGACGAACTCAATCGATCTCACTTCACCGCGTTTGCCTGACGCCGGATAAGCGGCCTGCACGTTTGGTCCCGCAGTCAGCGCGAGTCGATAGACGTAAGAACGATCTCCCGCGAAGTCGAGGTCGTGGAGATTCAGTTCGTAGGGCCGGTCAGCCTGCGCGATCATTGTCAGCGTCAGATCGCGGCCTTCGGGATCGGCGGCGTCGAGCACGACTCGTCCCTCAGCATCTCGCACCTGAATCATGCCATGCAGTGGCGAACCGAGCTGCCGCGCGATCAGTTGAATCGTGACCGGCCCTGCCTTGGGAACTTGAAACTGATAACGGTCGATCTCCTCAATGCGCCGGACCTGACCGGCGACGGTGATCGGCAACGCGGGTAAGACTTGAGCCACCTTCCGCTTCGCGTCCTCACCGATTTCGGGCATGAGGCTGACCTGAAGTGTTCCTGGCGAAGAGGCTCCGTTCGCATTAGCCACCTGCCAGAGAACCGGTCCCGGTGGCACGTCGGCCGGGATTGTCAGTCGGGCGGCAAACTCGCGAGGCAACGGCCACGCCGGACCACGCGCTTTGAACCCGAACCAATACGGCGGCTCGGGGACCAGCACCGGCGAAGCCGGACCAATCAACTCGAGCTTGATCCGCGAGTCATGCACAAACAGGTGCATGTCGGGCGTCCAGTCGTACCCGCCCACGACCACCTCGACCGTCGCCCCGGCGCGGCCACCCGCAGGAGAGACGTAACCGATCTCGGGCACCAACTGTGCAGAGGCGGTGCCCACCCAACACACCATCAAACAGAACGCCATTCGCATTCGAGTGATCCTTAATAAGCTGACTCAATGCAGTTTCAATACTAGGCTTTGTCGGAAAACGGTCGAAAGAGTGTCCCGGACGCTTAAAGCGTCCGGGACACTGCAAACAGCCGCTGGTCCCCAACTGAGTTTTCCGACAGAACCTAATTCTACTGTGACGGATTGAGTGGGAGGGTTCAGTGCAAAGTGAGAAGTGATCATTGCAAAGTGCAAAGTGCAAAGTGACAGAGCGGCCACGACTCTGACAGCTACGAATCGCCACCTGAGAGTGGCAGCGCCAAGCGTTGTGACGGATGCGAGTGCCTTAACTTTTGCACTTGGCACTGATCTCAATCGAGTAATCCGTCACAGTAGAACTAACTGCCTGTTGAAAACGTAGCCTAGACGCCTTGGTCTGGCGTTTATACACAATGCGATCCGTCGTGCGGGCCGAAGGCGAGCCAGGCGGTGGCGAAGTCGGTCATTCTGCGGAGGCCGATCCAGAGGGGTTGGGGGCCGGGTGGGGTTTCGGTGGCTCGGTTGTTGTCGCCGCCCAGTTGCGTCAGGAGGCGCAGGAAGTTCGACAGCACTGGCGGTTTCTTCGGGAGCGGCTTCTTCTTCACGACGCGCCAGACCGACTTCCATTCGCTGTCGGCGAACACGGCGGTGCAGGGGAGCTTGGGGCAGGTGCGGTTGAGGTACGTCAAGGACACGATGCGCCAGGCGATGATCTTGTAGAACGCCAGACAGTTCTTGAGTCGGTGATTGGTTTCCAAGGGGATGTCTTCCACTCGACAGCCGGTTTTCAGCGTGCGGAAATAGATCTCCACCGCCCAGCGTGCGACGTAATCGTCGATGATGCGCAGGATGTCGCCGAGCGTTTCGATCGGCAGCGGGGTGAGCAGCAGCCACGACACATTGATGCCAGCGATCTCGTCCGGCGTGCGTTCAATTCCTCGATCCTCTTGGCCGTCAGGCGGAAGGTGGCTACCCCTGCCCGGCTCTGGTAAACCGTGTCCCTGCCCAGTCGTTGAACCTCCGCCTAAATTGGAGCTTCCGCTGTGTGGAGATGGCAGTCAAACAAGAGGTGATCCATATGGGGAATGGCACTGTCGTGGCTGTAACTGGTGTTACGCTTTGGCGTTACCGGATTCGAGTTGTTTCTTCAGGACGTGGCGGGGTTGCTGCATGAGCTTG
>JAYTGQ010000157.1:0-2527 GCA_043733345.1 Schlesneria sp. | reverse complement strand
CGCGCAAGCGAGGGCTTCACTTTCGACAACGGTTTGCCCTCGCTTGCGCGTCGGGCTAGTTGTGGAACAACCCCGCAATCTCAAGTTGTCCGACCACTAGTGGTCGGTCAGGTCTAAATTTGTGTGTTGATAATGGGTGGCCAGGGTTGGAGCTTCTTCTCGAAATCTCGGGGCTTCCCTCGCAAAGCCTCAGTCCAGCCCCGGCCACCCAACCGCGACCTACGGGACTGCTGGCAATGTCCCGGACGCTTTGAGCGTCCGGGACACTCTTTCAACCGTTTTCCGACAAAGCCGCAGCACGGATGACGACGAAGCCGTCTGGTCATTCAACACGGAGCGTGAGAACGAAACAGCGCCGTTGAATGACCGACTTCTGGCAACCCCGGCGAAAGATCGTACCCGTGCATCGAAGCCTGACGCGCAAGCGAAGTCCTTCTTCGCTTGCGCGTCAGGCTTCGACGGGTGAATCAGCTTCAAACCAGAGATCGGACGATCCGCTTGCTGGCCGCGTCGAGCTGAGTGACATCGGGGATCGTGTAGCGGATGCCGTGCGAGTCCGCGATCAGGATGCCGTTCGTGCCGAGGCGACGGCAATCGTCGTCGCTCTCCAGTTGAAAGCTCGTGCGGCCACGGTCGGTCTCCACTTCCCAGCGGCAGGGCGGGTTGGGGGTACTCGTGGAGACGATGCGTCGGATGACGGGGACAAACTCACGTTCGGCCAACTCGCGTTGCAATACTTCGCGGGCGGCAGGAGACAGCACGTCGAGACTCGGCAAGTTGAAGAGTTCTCGACCATCGACAGCGAGCAGCGCGATCGCGTGCGTGGGATCGGTGAGCGGGAAGCAACGCACCGGCTCCACTCCCGCATGGCGCGTCCCATCGGGAAGGCTCATTACAAGTTGGCCCCACTGGTCGCGATCAAATGTCAGCTTCGAGAAAAGTTCGCCGTCGGTCATTGCGGTTTCATTTCGTGATTGTGATTTGTGAAGTCCACATCCGTCACGAAGCCTATGCGAGAGCGCGGCGATGTTCAAAGGTGAGCCACGGGTAACACTCTGCATCCCAGGGCAATCGCCTTGTTGGGGCACCGCAACCTGTAGGGTGGGACCAGCGGCGCTTCGCCGCGCCGGCCCACCATGATTTCCAGTGATTGCATGATGGTGGGCCGGCGCTCGAACTGAGCTTGTCCCACCCTACGTTGAACAAGACGATGGCCCTGACGGCATCCCGCTGAGACTTTTCTCCGGAGACCACGCGAGCCACACTCCGCCCGTTCCCAACGCTCCATCAAAGTCTCCATCATGTCGCAAACCACGATCTCAGACGACGCTGCCCATCCCGTTTCGTTGGCCGAGTTTCGCTCGGTGACGAAGTGGTACGGAGCGGTCATCGGTGTGAACGATGTCAGCCTCAAATTGCAGCCGGGCATCACCGGATTGCTCGGCCCGAACGGTGCGGGGAAGACGACATTTCTCAAGCTGCTGACGGGGCAACTGCGGCCGAGCCTCGGTGAGGTCCAGGTGCGAGGTGAGTCCGCGCGGTCGGCCCGCGCGCGGCGGTACATGGGCTACTGTCCCGATGCCGATTCCTTTTACGAAGAGATGTCGGGGCGACGTTTCGTCCAGACGATGGCCCGACTGCATGGGATGCCCTCGCGCATGGCTCACGAACGGACGGAAGAAGTCTTGGCCGAGGTCGGGATGTCAGACCGAGCCGATCGGACGTTGCGAGGTTGTTCCAAGGGAATGCGGCAGCGGATCAAGCTGGCTCAAGCCCTCGTGCATCAACCGGATGTCTTGATCGTGGACGAACCGCTCAACGGAATTGATCCGGTCGGACGGCGCGAGCTGATGGCACTGTTTCGCCTGTGTGCCGATCGAGGACAGGCTGTGCTGGTGTCGAGTCATATTTTGGAAGAGATGGACGAATTGGCCGATCGCATCGTGTTCATGGGACGCGGGCGAGTCCTCGCGGAGGGAACCTTGCTCGAAATCCGCGCGATGTTTGCCGAGCAGCCGCTGAAAATCAGGATCGCCTGCCGCCAGCAACGCGAACTCGCCACGCGGCTCATTCAATGGGAACACGTCTTGAGAATTGAGCTGACCGGAACCGACGAACTGCTGCTGGAGGTCGCTCGTCCCGACGACTTCTTCCGCCGGTTCGGCAACCTCGTCGTGGAACTCGCGCTCGATGTCTCGAGGCTGGAAACGACCGATGCGACGACGGAAGCGACGTTCCAATACGTGATGTCAGCCGCCTCGCGGTTCTGATGTCCGCTTCGACCACTCACCGCTAAAGAGTCTTCGTTTAATCGCGTGGGCAACGCCCCGCGCGTCGCGCGACATGGACAGCGATTTTGCCTTCGACGCGCGGGGCCTTGCCCACGCGGCTATACCTCACGCGGCACAACGTGAGAGGTTTCCGAGCGGGGTGGCGTCAGGCCAATGGCACTCACTTTGAAAATATTGGATGGGAAGGGGATTGGCACGGGGGTTTGCACATTTAGCTTTCTTCCTCTTGGGAAGGA
>JAYTGQ010000156.1:0-2540 GCA_043733345.1 Schlesneria sp. | reverse complement strand
TCGACGCCGTCAACCCCGCGAAAAATGAACTTTGAACCACCTGACCCCTGATCGTAGGGTAAGCGTCTCGCTTGCCCGAATCGCAGTCAGAGTTACGGGCAAGCGAGACGCTTACCCTACGTTTTTCAACCGGCACTCAAACGTCGAGCGAATCCAAGCCGTCCATCAAGTCGTCGAGTGCATCGCGTGGCTTCGCGGGTTGGCCGCACTGACGCTTGGGGATGCCGACCGTGGCACCGACGGCATCGCGTCCGTCGGCCACCAGTTCGGTGTCTCGTTCCAAGATGGCCATGTCCAGCGGAGACGGTGCGCCGAACAGTTTTGACAGGTCGATTTTGAAGTCGATCGCTCCGCCCCCTTCCGCGCCGGCGATCGCGGGCGTCTTGTGTTCGGGGAAGAAGATCGCGTTGACGGGGCAGACGCGGCTGCACGCGGGACAGCCCTTTTTGCAGTTGTCCTGCTGCTCGACCAAGATGCGATCCACGTTATCCACGCCGTAGACGCCGAACAGGCAGAAGTCGATGCACTCCATGCAATTCGTGCAGCGGCTGTAGTCGATGACGGGATACCAGCGTCGTCGCACGTCGTCGCCCGCGATGATCGTCGGCAGCGTGGAGGCTTGGTTCGGCGACACCGAACCGTTGCGGGCAGATGCGCCGTTCGTTGCCGGGGTCCGATCAGACCGATCCGTCTGATCGGACGGATCGGTCTGAACATTTCCATTCGTCCCGTGGACGCCATTCGTGGACGCCGCCCCGTTTGCCTGCGACGAACTTGGCAACACGGGCAGCAGCGACGGACTGCTCCGTCCCAGTCCCGAGAGTTGCACAAGCGGCGTCGAAGTGAGATCGGCAATCCGCTCGATCTCGCTGACATAGGTTTCAACGGTCGGATGATCGCGCAGATCGATCGTGTAGATGACACGGTTGGGAGCGTTCATTGCGCCGATCCCGCGCGGTGCGTCGGCCGCTTCGTCGGAAGCAGTCTCTTCTTCGTCGGCCTCTTCGTCATTCTCGACGACGTTGAGCCGCGACTCCCCCGCCAGTCCCTTCACGCCATTGCGATCCAGTACCCAGCGAATCGCGCGCGGGTAGAGCCAACCCAGCACGACAAGGTTTCCCCTTAGCGACTTCAGCCACAGCATGCCGGTGTGGTCCGAGGTCAGGTCGTACAGATGCGGCACGACCGACACTTCCGCCGTCCCCGACAGCATCAACTGCGTGGCGATCTCTTCTTCGAGATGCCGCTTCACCGGGTTCTTCCCCGGAGCCTGCGAGATCACGACGGTCAATTTACGTCCGGCCATTTGGGCGTCCTTTTTGCGGAAGCGGAGAGTCGAGAGCGAAGAGACGAGAGCCAGATCAGAGCCATGCCAGCTCCCGGGTCTCAGTTCTCACGTCCGATTCATACTCTCGATTCCTATTTTCTTGATCTTGTCTCTCAGTACTCAACTCTCGACTACTCATTACTCAACTCTCGACTACTCATTGAACTGGTTCTTCAGCAGGCGCTGCGTCTGTTCCCAGCCCGCATCCAGCGACTGAATGTACTGCTCGGGAGTCAGCAGCGGTGACTTAGTGGCGAGTTCGTACAGCCAGCCTCGTTCGTAGTTGTCGGCATTGATGAGCGACGGGTCGTTCAACAGAGAGTCGTTGAACAGCAAGACTCGTCCATCGGCGGGGGCATACAACGTGGAAACGGCCTTGGAACTCTCGATTTCTCCAATCGTCTGCTTCCGTCGCACGGCCGTGTCCGGGTCAATCTGCCAGTCCAAGAAATAAACATCCTGGAGCAGCCTCACCGCATACGACGTGAACCCCACTCGAAAGCCATCTCCCTGCGGAACCAACCAGACGTGCGAGTCCAAGTAGCGACGATCCGTGGGAACCTTCGCCTCAAACTTGCCCATCATGAACACCAACGGCTCGGACATCGCAACAGACCCAAAGTGAGAACATCAACGGAGGAAGGTTTGTCGGCGGAGTTCACTCGTTTAACCGCGTGGGCAACGCCCCGCGCGTCGAGCGACGTTCAACGTCGCCTCGCCACTCGACGCGCGGGGCGTTGCCCACGCGGTTAAACGAAGTTGATGGTCGATCATTTTGGCGGCCGATAGCGAGCGTCCCTCACTCCATCTCGTTCCGATCCGCCACCGACTCATTCGTCCCGCCTAGACTACTCGACGCGGTGGCTCGTCGAAAGTTGGCGGGAAGACTTGGTGGCGGTGGCGGCGGAAACAGTGCGAGAACTCGCTCCAACTCGACGACGCAGCCGTCCAGCGAGATCACCGCCTGCCGAAAGTTCTCGTGATCGGACGCGGCGGGAGCATCGACGCGAAACTGATCGGCCGCCGCTCGCAACTTTCCAATCTTCTTGCGGAGCGTCGTCAAATACGCCGCCGGCTCAGCGACCTTCGGTTCCAATGCCCGCGCCGTGTCGAAGACCGTCCGCACGACCTGCATCAGCTCGGGAAAGTCCTCGACGGTCTCACTGTGCTTCACAAACGTCCGCACCATCCAAGCGTGCGCGAACACGACCTG
>JAYTGQ010000155.1:0-2548 GCA_043733345.1 Schlesneria sp. | reverse complement strand
CCGCGAAGACCGGCTTCCCCGCGCGACGCAATTGCTCGAACGCCTCACTCATCCGACCTTCCAGCGCGAGGCCCGAATAGAACACGACCTCGGCGTCGCTCAATCGTTTCACATCCCCGCGCGTCGGCTTGAACAGATGCGGATCAACGCCCGATTCAATCAACCCGGTGACGGTCCCGCGCTCACCCACGACCTGGCGCACGATGTCGCGCACCATGCCCGTCGTCGTGACGATGTTCCGCGCCGAGTCACTGCGTGCGGCGGCCGTTTGGCCAGTGGAACTCGCAGTCGGGGAACTTGTTCCCGACGAAGTGGCTCCGTCGTTTTTCGCGGTCGGCGCGCCACGATCACAGCCGACGAGCAATCCCGTACCCAGCAAGACGAGAGCGGCGACGAGCCTGCGATCAAACCGAATTCGCAGCGGAAAACATCGAGCTACGGTATCGACAGCCATGAAGGAACTCCCTGACTCACAAAGACAACGATTGCTAGAAATTAAATTTTCGACTGGTCAAACAGTAGCCCCTATGGAGACCGCCGTCAATTCTGAGTCCTACCACAACTTCTCGGGGCCATCGCCTTGTTGGATCGGCGAACTTTGTAGGGTGGGACCAGTGGCGTTTCGCCGCGCCGGCCCACCATGAATTCTCGACGTTTCCCGATGGTGGGCCGGCGCTCGAAACGAGCTTGTCCCACCCTACGTTGAAAAAGGCGATGTTCCTGACCACTTCTCGCGGCTCGTTGGTTTCGTTCCGAGGCCGTGACATAATCGTGCGGCGTCATCACTCACCCTTTGAGGAGTTCCTCCATGCGAGTCTTCGAGTCCCCGCGCGTTCTCTGGTCGGCTCTGCTGATTCTGTCGTCACTCACCGTTGCGATCACTCCGCCGGTGACGGCCGCCGATGTGGTGAAGGGACCGCAGTTCTTCAAGCTGGGTGGTTCGCCGAAGAAGGCCGATGCGTCGCAGCCGAAGGAATTGGCACCGCTCGCGCGATTGACCGCGTTCCACAGTGGGGTAACCAGCGTCGCGTTCAGTCCCGATGGGAAAATGCTGGCCGCCGGAGTAAAGGACGCTGTCCAACTGATTGATATGGAAACGAGGTCGATCGTGCGCGAGGTGGCGACGAAGTCGGGACAAGTGCGGGCCGTTGCGTTTTCGGCGGACGGGAAGCTCCTCGTGACGGGGAGCTATCAAAATGTTTCGCTCTGGAATGCAGCGACGGGTGAGTTGATGAGGTCGCTCAAGGGGCATCGCGGTTACGTGACGGGGGTCGCGTTCTCGCCGGAGGGTGTGCGATTGGCAACGGCGTGTGAGGACGAAGTGGCTCGCGTTTGGAAACTGGATGGGGACGAAGCACCGCTGTTGTTCACGGCTCACAAGCTGCCCGTGACCGGCGTGGCGTGGTCTCCCGATGGCAAGCTGCTCGCGACTTCAGCGGGTGACGACACGCGGCCGACGAAATCGGGTGAGGTCAAAGTGTGGGATGCCGCAACCGGCGAAGTGCAGCAGTCGTTCGAGCTGCACACGAAGAGAGCGACCGGTGTCGCGTTCTCGATGGACGGCAAGCATCTCGCGTCGAGCGGCATCGACGAGCACGTCAACATCTATGACTTGGTGGCCAAGAAACCGCTGGGCTTCTACGCGGGACACAGCCGCCCGACGAACGCCGTTCTGTTTCATCCCGATGAAGAAACCGCGATCAGTGTGAGTGGAGGCCGCGCCGTGGGTAAGAACGAGTTGAAGGTCTGGGAGTTCGCGTCCGGAGACGAAGTGGCGACGGCGGAAGCTCACGCAGGTCGCATCGCCGCGATCGCTCTGTCGAAGGACGGACGGACTCTGGCAACCGCCGGCAATGACAAGAGCGTCGCGCTCTGGAACGTCGGGTTTCTCGCGGTGGGATTGCCCGAGGTGGCCAAGAAAGAACCTGCAAATGCAACTTCCGAAACTAGCCCGACGCGCGAGCGAGGGCTGGGCGTTGAGGACGCGAAGCCCTCGCTTGCGCGTCGGGTTAGTGAAGTGACATCCCCGGCCGACGCACTGCTCGCGCAGGCCGTTCCTGCTGACAAACCCGCCGCCGAACCAAAACCGCTGCGCGCCGGGATCATCGGTCTCGACACCTCGCACTGCGGGGCCTTCGCCAAAACGCTCAACGCCACTCCGCAGAAGCCCGAGGTCGCCGGTGTCCGCATGGTCGCCGCCTATCCAAAAGGCAGCCCCGACATCGCGTCGAGCGTGGCGCGCGTTCCCGAGTACACCGAACAAATGAAGAAGCTCGACGTGGAGATCATCGACACCATCGACGGCCTGCTGACGAAGGTCGATCTCGTGTTCCTCGAAACGAACGACGGTCGTCCGCACTTGGAGCAGTACCTCCCCGTGGCGAAAGCGGGCAAACCGTGCTTCATCGACAAGCCGATCGCCGGGTCACTTGCCGACGCCATCGCGATTTTTGAGGTCGCGAAGAAACACAACGTCCCGGTCTTCTCGTCGTCGTCACTGCGGTTCGGCAAGAACAGTCTCGCCGTGCGAGGCGGTTCGATCGGCAAG
>JAYTGQ010000154.1:0-7144 GCA_043733345.1 Schlesneria sp. | reverse complement strand
GAACGCGCTAGCGTCCGGTTTTCAAATTCATCGAGAACCGGACGCTAGCGCGTTCCGGCTGATTGGTCTGACATCTCTAAAGTCAGTGCCATTGGGCTTACGCCGCCCGGCTCACCTGATTTCGACTTTTGTCGGAAACGTCAGTTATTGCGACATCGCCGCCAGCAGCATGAGCAGTTTTCTGGCAGCAGCTTCCGCAAATTCAACATCGTTGATGTGGTGGTCAATCTCAATTAGCTCCACGGAATCATGCGTGGCGCGGATGCCGTCCAAGAGGGCCTCGCGCGCTGCGGGATCATCGAACGGCTGACCAGTCTGATCGATCGCTGACACTCCTCGAAGCGGAATCACGATTGATGTTGGTCCCGTTGCGAATGCCGCTTTGCGGCCGATCTCTTCGCCGAGTTGACGGTTCTCGTCGGGAGTGGTCCGCATCAACGTGACGGTGGGATTGTGCTGATAGAACTTCCGGTCCTTGAACTTCTCGGGGACCGTATTGGGAGTCCCGAAGTTGACCATGTCGAGTGCTCCGACCGAGATCACCTGCGGGACTCCGCGCTTTCCCGCCGCTGTCAGTCGTGTCGGCCCCGCCGTGAGCGTGCCTCCGACGAGTTCATCGGCCAGCTCCGTGGTTGTGATGTCGAGTACGCCAGCGATCAACCCGTCGGCAATCAGTCCCTCCATCGCCTCCCCGCCGTTGCCGGTCGCGTGAAAAACGAGCACCTCGTAGCCAGCCGCTTCGAGAATTTTGCGGGCGTGTTCGACGCAGGGTGTGGTGACGCCAAACATCGTCGCCGCGATGAGGGGCTTGTCGGTGGCGGGCGGAGCGTGAGTGGCGAGCGGCCTCTCTTCTCTGGTCCCCTCGCCCCCGTCTTCGGGGGAGAGGGTTAGGGTGAGGGGGTCTTCGATGGAGTGAGGTTGCCGATTCGCAGAGAGACCTTCGTCAGAACTTGTACCGCTTATCAACGTCGCCGGTTGATCCGCCCCCCTCACCCTAGCCCTCTCCCCCCCAAGGCGGGGGGCGAGGGGACCGGAAGTGCTGTTGCCGCAACGAGCGGTCCCTCGCCCCAGCAGCACCATTCCGGCCATCGCACGTGCCGCTTCACCGAGTACCAGCCGACTGACGCGGTTGATCCCCGCGAGATCGACGACCGAGTTGAGCATCAGGATGTCTTTGCCACCGACATAGGGCCGCGTCTGGCCCGAGGCGAGTGTGCTGACCATCAACTTCGGGACGCCGAGCGGCAGCCCGCGCATGGCCGATGTCCCAATGGTCGTTCCGGCCGAACCGCCCAACGCGAGCATGCCGTCCACTTCGCCGCGAGCGTGCGCGGCGCAAACGATGCTCGCCGCACCGAGCGCCGCTTGAGTGACCGCCTGCCCGCGATCGTTCTTTTCTCGCAGTGCCTCCAGCGAAGCGTTTGCTGCCGCGAAGAGCTGCTCGCGCGAGATGTCTGCCACGATGCTCGGTGAACCGAGGCAACCGGCATCCACGACGCACGTCTGCACGCCGTATTCGTGCAGCAAATCACGGACAAAGGCAATCTCAAGCCCCTTCGTGTCGAGCGTTCCCAGTAGGTAGACCGGCATGAACTTGGACTCCGAATGGAAGCAACGCGAGTGGTGAGGTGATGAGGAATTCACCACTCACCAAGTGGAACGGTTTTGTCCAAGACTTTGCACTTGGGATCGGCGCATCAATCACTGTCGTGAGTTGTCGGTTTGGTTTTGGTGAGCCGGGTGCCGTCAGGCTAATGGCACTCACTTTGGCATTCTGTGAGCGGCACGGCGCTAGCAGCCTGTTGAAAAAGGGAGGGCGAGGCTCCTGCCGAGCCATGTGCGTGAGGGAAGTCGCTTGTGTCTCGCGGCTCGGCGGAGCCTCGCCCTCCCGATCACCGTTTTTCAACAGGCTGCTAGCCGCCGGTTCTTTTCCAACTAAGAAACCGGCGGCTAGCGCCGTGCCGCTCAGGATATTTTTTCAATGTGAGTGCCATTGGCCGTCAGGCCCCGGATTTCCTCGGCGAAAAGTCCGGGGCCTGACGGCACCCGGCTCACCAAACTCGGGCAGTGTTTGATGCGCTAGTCTTTGGCGCTTCTCACTCTGCCAATCGCGGCACGTCTTGAACAGGCAGCGCGAGCGGTCTTGGAAACGCGAGCATTCGCAGGCCGTTCAGCACCACAAGGACCGTGCTGCCTTCGTGTCCCAACACGGCCAACGGCAGCGGCAGCGTGGTGACGAGCGTGAGCACGAGGAGCACGATCATCACGGAGAACGCGAGGAAGAGGTTCTGACGAATGATCCGTTGCGTCTGCCGGGCGAGAGCGATCGCGTAAGGCAGCTTCATCAAATCGTCGTCCATCAACACGACATCGGCCGATTCCAAAGCCACATCGGTCCCGGCTCCGCCCAATGAGAACCCGACATCGGCAGCGGCCAGCGAGGGCGCGTCGTTCATGCCGTCTCCCATCATGCCGACCTGCCTCCGCGCTCTGGCTCGCCGAGGAACGACGGTCAGACCGCCCGATTCCACTCCCGCGCGAGCCAGTTCCGTTTGCTGCTGCTTCAGCGCATCCAGTCGCTTCAGCTTGTCTTCGGGAAGGAGGCCACCTTCTCCGGCCAGACCCAGCAACCCTGCAATGCGTGCGACGACCGAAGGGTGATCTCCGGACAGCATCGTGAGCGACGTGACACCAAGCCGCCTCAGTTCGGCAATCGCCGGGATCGCCGTCGGTCGCAGCGGGTCCGAGACGGCCAAGACACCCAGAACACGCGCGCCATCGGCCACTCCAATCAGCGTGTGACCGGCCGACTGAAGCTCGTTCGCGCGGGCCGTCAGTTCGGAATCGCAAGGTGTGCCGAGTTCGTCAAACCAACTCCGCTTCCCGGCCCAACAACGCTGTCCATTCACGATCCCAACGATTCCGTGACCGACAACTTCATGGACCTGCTCTGCGGTGGCGATTGTGAGTCCTCGCGCACGAGCCGCTTCGACTACGGCTCGTGCCAGCGGATGTTTGGACTGCGATTCCAACGCCGCCGCAACCACCAGCAAGTCCGCTGCTGAGACGCCAGGTGCCGTCAGCAGACTCGTCAGCGCGGGACGACCGATGGTCAACGTCCCGGTCTTGTCGAAGGCCATCGCACGGAGCAACGCCGTCCGTTCGAGGTGGCTGCCTCCCTTGAACAGCACCCCGCCACGCGCGGCACTCGCGATGGCCGACAGGATCGCGGACGGGATCGAAATCACGACCGCACACGGCGACGCCACGACCAGCGCGGTCATCGCGCGATAGAAGGCACTCACGAATGAATCGCCGAATCCATATCGTCCGATCAGGAACACCGCCGCCGTTCCCGCCAGCACGATCACCGTGTAACGCTGTCCGAACCAGTCGGTGAATTGCTCCGAGTCAGCCTTCACGGACTGAGCCTGTTCGACCAACTGCACCATCCGCGCGAGCGTGGTCTCGGCACCGACCCGTGTCACTTCGACTCGGATCGAACCCTGCATGTTCAGCGTTCCGGCCAGGACCGGATCGCCGACGGTCTTCTCAATCGGGATCGACTCACCCGTCATGGGCGACTGATTGACGACCGTATGCCCCTCTTCCACCAGCCCGTCCGCCGCGATCCGCTCTGACGGACGCACGATCACGCGATCGCCGACGACCAGTTGTTCGACACGGATCGTTTGCTCGCGCCCCTCGCGCACGACGACCGCTTCATCAGGAGTCAGCTTCATCAGCGACGCGATCGCCCCGCGAGTGCGTCCCAGAATGAAGTGTTCCAATGCGTGCGAAAGCGAGAACAGAAACAGCAGCACCGCTCCTTCCGGCCAGTCACCCAACGCGGCCGCGCCGAGAGCCGCGAGGATCATCAACAGGTCGATGTTCACGCGACCGCGAGACAAGTCGGAAAGAGCCTCCCACAGCGTGTGGCCTCCTCCCGCCACGAACGACACGAGGTACGCGATCAGCGCGGACCACGGCAACGCGGGGTGAGAACTCGCGGCCTCAGGGCCACCGGCATCCGAGCCATACGCTTGCAGCACCAGTCCCGCGAGCAGCCCCGCCAGACAAACGCCCGGCTCGACAAACGCTTTCCACGCGGGAGCCTCACGCTGCGCCGCAGGACCGCAACAGTGCGTTCGCTCCGACAGACTCGCGGGCAAGCGTTCTTGATCGCGGTCGCATTCGTGTTGATGTTCGTCAGCACCGGGCATGAGCAGTTCCGCTTTCGCGCCCCAGATCAGGCGTCGCAGAATTCAGTACGAGCGGAAGGTGTGAGTTGCTCGCAGTCATACCGCGCACTCCGCCAATACAGAATTCAGCAGCATTCGCCCTTGAAGTCCGGCTAACAAAGCTAAGCCGGACTTCAGCCTCGGGGACATCACGCGGCGCGGCGAGCGGGAGAGTTGATCGGCACGGCTTGCTCTTCAAAGTTCCACGTTCGCCGGACGGTGTAGTTCGTCTGGTTCTGCGCGGCGAAGTAAATGCGCGAACACAACTCACCCAACATCCCGAAGAACAGGAACTGCACACCCATCATCATCGACATCGCGGTCAGCAGCAGTAGCGGGTTGCCGGTCATATCGACTCCGCCCGACAGCTTCATCCACGCCGTGGCCGCTCCCGAGATCGCCGTGACGACGAAACAGAGCAGCCCAATCGAACCGAACAACTTCATCGGACTGACGACGTACTGGATGAAGTACTTCACGGTCATCAAGTCGAGCAGCACGCGGGTCGTGCGCGAGATGCCGTACTTCGACGTGCCGAACCGGCGTGGATGATGGTTCGTCACGACCTCGACGCACTTGGCTCCGCGCCAATGAGCGAGGATCGGAATGAACCGGTGCATCTCACCGAAGAGCTGCAATTCCTGAGCGATCTCGGTCTTGATCGCCTTCAGCGTGCAACCGAGATCGTGAACCGGAAAGTTCGTCACGCGCGAGATCAGCCAGTTGGCGATCTTCGACGGCAGCTTGCGGTTGATGAACGTGTCCTGCCGATTCTTCCGCCAGCCGTGAACGAGATCGAAGCCCTCGTCGAGCTTCGCCAGCATCATCGGGATGTCGGTCGGATCGTTCTGCAAATCACCGTCGAGCAGCACGATCGCGTCCATCGCGGCGGCCTGCATCCCGGCCTGCATCGCGGCGGTCTGACCGTAGTTCTTGCGGAACTCGATCACCTTCACATGCGAGTCCTGCCGCGCAAGGTCTTCCAGCGCGGCGGTCGAGCCATCCTTCGAGCCATCGTTGACGAGAATCAACTCGTAAGGACGGCCCAACTGCTGCATGACTTTCGTCACCGCCTCATGCAGCAACGGGATGTTTTCCACTTCGTTATAGATCGGTACGACAACAGACACGCTCATGACTGGCTTCCCTGCGCGGAACAAAAGTTTGGCCCAAGTCCTTTGGGCGGCGGGAGTGTGTCAGATGGTCCGGAGTTCGTCCAGACGGGTTCGAGCAAACGAATGACAGGCCGCCATGACTCACCATTCCTCGATAGACCGCCCCAAGACATGCTGGAAATGGGCATCGCGTGTCACCAGTGTGAGTCCGTGTTGCATGGCTGTCGCCGCGATCCAAAGGTCGTTCTCTGGGAGCGGAGTTCCCTGTAATCCAAGAGCGTGTTTGATCTCACCGCAGTGCCTCGACGTGTCCTCATCACAAACGAGAACCGAAACGCTGGCAGAAAACTCGTCAATCCGTTGCAGGTTGCTTTACGCACGGGCTGACTTCCTCGCTCCGAAGTGGAGCTCACCCAATACGGTGGCGGAAACGAAAACTTCAACAGCTTGACCGAGGTTGCTTCCCACCGATTCGTCAGCGGCAAAAAGTGCGATCACGATGTTCGTATCGAACAGGTAATCACCAGTCATGAGTTTCGATCCTTCCACAACCTTCACTGATGGCCTGGGAAATGTCCGCAAGGTCGCTTTGGGGGATGGCTCCGGCAAATGTCAGAAGCTGTTTTCCGGAAACTCCGCGCGGACGCGCATCGACCAACGAACGAGCAAAATCCAAAACCTGCCGTTGTCGCTCCAACGGTAGCCGGTTGAGTTGCTCTCGGATCGCACTTTCAAGAAGGGCATTTGTCATCGACAGGTTCCTTGTTTCTGCAACTTCGCGACGGTACGTCTGCGCCTCGCGCACCGACTTAGGCTCACACGGAATCAGACAAACGGCGAGACACTTCATCGGCGGGAGCGGTCTCGAAGAACAGCTCCAAAGCTTCCCTCAAATTGTCGCGAGCCTCCACTACGGATTCACCTTGGCTGGCAATGTCGAGTTCGGGGCACAACGACACATAGCCGCTGCGATCTCGCTCGATGATCGCGGTCAGACTTCGCTTCATGATGACGTTCCTGATTCCCTGATCGCTGGAGAAGAGACTCACCAGCGGCTACTCAAGATTGTGATTGCAGTTGAGACCGTAGCTCAACGCGGCTGGAATTGTCATCACCGACATTTGTGTTGCGGCATTTCAACGACCGGTTATCGTCGCCGCCAACGGGGCGGAGCCATCACGAACGTCGCCGCCACCAGCAGACCGAACGCGGTGTAGAGCAACGTGAAGACCCACGGCTCCGCATCGTAGAACAACAGCTCGTGAACCAGATTTGCCACGAAGGCCCCTCGATACGCCTGCTGTCCCGCCGCGTCACGAAGCTGATGCTCCCAGACCGTGAGGGGGCAGGTGATCCCGGCCCAAGCCTCACCAACCACGATCAGGATCATCGCCAGATGCCCGCCACGCAGCCAGATGTTCCTCACCCAAGCCTGCTTCCGCACGATGCCCCAGCAAATTGCCGGCAGACCGAACACCACAACCAGCACATAGACCATGTGCAAGACCACGACACCATCCGCAGCGAGTCGATAAAGGAGTGACATGCAGAGCAGACTCGCCGCAGGCTCCCTTTATTCCCGAGGCTGCGCGGCTTGGCATTGCTGAGACACGCAGCTTTGATGTGTCCGACAGAAGTGGTGAGCAGGGTGGCGTCAGCCCTCGGACCCTTGTGATTTCAGCTAAGAATCCGGGGGCTGACGCCCAATGGCACTCACTTTGAGCGGCAAGGCGCTAGCCGCCGGTGTGATGGAGTTGTGTTTCCAAGCAAAGAACCGGCGGCTAGCGC
>JAYTGQ010000153.1:0-17882 GCA_043733345.1 Schlesneria sp. | reverse complement strand
CTGGTCCTTGATGGCCTTCTCGTCGGTCTTCCAGCGCTCTTCCTGGAAGTTCGACCAGCTCACGCCCACGGTGGTCTGGGCCATGGCCAAGGCGTTTCAACGGCGTTTACGGGCAAGCGAGACGCTGACCCGACGTTTTTCCGCAGGCGGCTTTTCGGCCACAAGCTTATACCTCGCGCGGTCGAGTCTGACACTAACCCGAAGCGTTAGCGAGGACCGCTACACGCCTCCTCGTTTACACTTCGGGTTAGTGTGCCGCAGCACAAATGTGTCAGCCTCGGCCGCGCGAGGTATTACGCTCATACCGCAGCATTGAAGCTCACTTCACATCGCCTCCGTACAGGAACTCCAGCTTCAGCAGGTTCTTGGCGATGAGTGAGTCGATGAACGTCGGGAGGTAGCCGGTCGGGTGGAGGACTTCACCGTCGCGGAAGGAGTAGATGTCGCGCGTGACCAACTGGCCGCGGTCGGCGTCGTAGCCGGCGATCTCGCTGATCTGCGAGACCTTTCGTTTGCCGCCGGGGAGTC
Source organism: Schlesneria sp. (assembly GCA_043733345.1). Lineage (GTDB taxonomy): Bacteria > Planctomycetota > Planctomycetia > Planctomycetales > Planctomycetaceae > Schlesneria. The sequence goes on along the minus strand of JAYTGQ010000153.1, from coordinate 17,354 downwards.
GCGTGATCTGGACCACGATGTCGATCGCGCTGGCGATTTGTCGGTGAATCGAAACGATTGGCAGATCGAGGGCCATCAGGACCAGCACCTCCAACCGTTTGATGACATCTTCGGTGCTGTTGGCGTGGACGGTGGTCATCGAGCCGTCGTGACCGGTGTTCATCGCTTGAAGCATGTCGAGCGCTTCGCCGCTGCGGCACTCGCCCACGATGATGCGGTCGGGTCGCATGCGCAGGGCGTTCTTCACCAAGTCGCGGATCGTGTACGCGCCGGTCCCTTCGACGTTGGCGGGCTTGCTCTCCAGCGTGACGACGTGGTCCTGATGCAGCTGCAATTCGGTCGTGTCTTCAATCGTGACGATTCGTTCCTTCACCGGGATGAAGCTGGAAAGGATGTTCAGCATCGTCGTCTTGCCGGTGCCGGTCCCGCCGCTGACGAGGATGTTGCGGTGGTCGATGACGCACGCGCGGAGGAACATCGCGGCGGACGACGTGATCGAACCGCGCTCGATCAGATCGTCCACCGTGAAGCGATGCGCGGGGAACTTGCGGATGGTGAGGCACGGCCCGCGCACGGCCAGCGGCGGGATGACGGCGTTCACGCGGGAACCATCCGGGAGGCGGGCATCGACCAGCGGCTGGCTCTTGTCGATGCGACGGCCGACCTGCGCGACGATCCGTTCGACGATGCTCTCCGTCACCTTGTCCGAGATGAACCGCCGGCCCGACAATTCCAGCACGCCGTCTTTCTCAACGAAGATTTGATCGCTCTTCACGACCATGATTTCACTGATCGTCGGCGCGCGCAGCAGGTCTTGCAGCGGGCCGTAGCCGAACACGGTGTCCTTCAAATCCTTCTTGAGCGACCGCAGGATCACGTACTTCCGCATCTCGCGATGCAGGTGCGGTCGCACGAACGGGAAGACATCTCCAAACATCCGCTCGACCTGACTGATCTTCGCACTCAGGTCGAGGAGGTCTTCGAGCTTCATCCGTTCGCGGGCGAAAATCAGCAGGTTCTGAAGTTCGGCCTCGCGCTCGGGCACGAGTGTCGCGGGGAGGTCGAACTCGTTGTAAGTCAGCCGCGACAGCAGGTCCAAGCCCGCGCCGCCTCCTTCCAGAATGAGCTGGTTGATGAGCAGATCGCGCAGCGTCAGACCGACAATCTCCTCCAGCAGTGGCTCGTTCTCGTTGCCGAACAGATTGAGTTCTCGGCACACGTCCTCAATGTTCCGTTCGAGCAGCACGATCGTGTCGGCGTCGCTCGTCCGTTCGTTCTCGATCTCGTACAGGTCGAGTCGTTCGAGCAGCTTCTTGTGAACGCGCTGATTCAAGTCGCCCATGATCGACCGCAGATGAGCCTCCATCGCGGAGCCGCTGATGGCCGAGACCTCGTCCGATTCAAACGTCAGCGAGAAGGGCCAGATGCGAACGGTCTCGCCCGCCTTGAACAGGACCGAGTTGCCTCCCAGCACCTCCTGATCGCCGACGAGACACCCGTTGACGCCGACGTTCTCCAGCTTCAGTTTCCCGTTCTCGCGCGTCACCACCGCATGCCGCTTCGACACGAGCGGACTTTGTAGCACGATGGTGTTCGACGGATCGCGGCCAATGCGGATCTCAGACGAGTCCGATTCAATCAGCACGCGCTTGGCTTCGTGAACCTTGTTGAACCAAATTTTCATGGAGAACCGAACGCCGAAGAAGGGGTGAGCTGAGCCGCAACAAGAACGTCACAAGCGACAGCCGCAGACGATACCCGCACGACCGACGACTGCCTACGTTGTGGGCGGTGGAGATCAGCGCGGTCATTGTCGGCCCTCATCCCCCTTGCAAGAAAAGAACCAGAATCGGATTCACTGCGCGGGACCCGCAAGCGGTTCGACCGTTGTGACTTCAAACAGGTTCACCGAGAACGGGCCGTGGGTGAAGCCGCGCGTGAGTCGCACTTTGCGAGTCGGGTCGGACTCCGCTTCACGCAGCAGTGATTTCAGATCGCGGCCTCCCAGCAAGCTGGCATCGAGCAACACGAAGAAGCGATCAGGGAGAGCCGTGATTTGGAAGGGGAACGGGCGCTCTTGCGAGAGCGTCACGCAGCGGCCACCTGCAGGCTTCCTGTTCGAGTAGCCCATCCACGAGTGCTGAAAGAAGTAGTGCTCGGGCAGGCCGTACAACAACAGGTCGTCGCCCACGATGTCGGCCGCGGCTTGCGCGGCTGCCTGCTGAGCCTGCACCAGCCAGCGATAGCTTTCCGTCCGTTCGATCACGGCGAGGTTGTTGCCGCGTGACTCGGGATACCAACGACCATCGCGGTTCGCGGCGAATCCAATGATCGCGCCGATCAGGCAGACGGACGCAGCGCGTCGCGACACCTGTACGCACAGCAAGTGAGTCAGCCCGTAGACGACGAGCGGCAGGATGAATACGAAGTAGCGCGGCAGGCAAAAGATGTCGAGCTTCGCCACGAACGGAACGAGGAAGAAGAACCCGGCGAACGCGAGGCACATCAGATACGCGAGGCCGAGGTGATTCGTCGGTGCGTGAGACAATTGAGTCAACACGGTCTCTGGATGCGGCGGTGTCTGCGGTGATGAATCCGAGTCTGGTACGGCACGCAGCGACTCGCAGACGCGGCGAATTTGCAGCAGGCCGAGGATGCTGAACGCGCCGAACGCGAGCGTGATGTCGGGAATCGCTCGCAGATACGGGACGTGATACCAGCGCATGTAGGCCCACCAATTCTCGAACGCAGTCTGAGAGGAAATGGCGGCCAGTTGCAGCGATCCGATCAACGGCCAGGCGGCGGCGAGGCCGCCCGTCAGACCGAATCCGGCGGCGAGTCCGATGCGGCGCGACCACGATGCGCGTCGCATCAAGACCGCCGCGATCAAGGTTCCCGTCACGATCACACCCGACTGCTTCACCATCACGGCGAGCATCGACCAGATCATGGCACGTCCGAAACGGCCGCTGGCATAGGCGTGCAGCGCACTGATCGTGCAAGCGGCCAGAGGCAATTCAATGTACATCGCACCGATCTGCACGCGGAAGAGCGGACAGGCTAGTAGCGTCGCGCAGATCAACCACGCCTCACGCCTTCCAATGCTGTCGGAGACGAAGCGATGGAGCACGGCCAACGTCCACGCTCCCGCACAAAAATGGAGCATGTGCAACACGGCCAATGCCTGCGGTCCTTTGCCGACCGCCATCAACACGGCCGCCGTCAACCACGTCACGAGTGAGTCCGCATGACAATTTGGACCGCCTTGGGAGTAGGTCGGCATCTGCATCACGGCCCGCAAATCGAAGCCACTGTCAGCCAAGGCACCGGCGGCAGGAAACAGACCGAAGGCCGCGTCCCACACAGGTGGCTCGGCAAGCGTCGGCCACTTCAACGCGACGATCACTGCCAGCCAAAACAAGAACTGAATCGGCAGCGAAGCAAGTGTCGAAGCGGCGTCACGGTTGTTCAGAGGCATTGGCGTTTCTGTTTTGATTGTTTAACGAGGCTTAATCGTGATCCGACTGCTCAACACCACAGGACCAGACGATGCGCAACGAGGCCGGTCACAACGCTTGCGAGGATTGTTTCGATTGAACGCCGTGCCGCGGCAGTTGGGTCTGATGCAAGTAGCAATCGTGGTCGTTTAACCGCCCGCCAAAGGCGAGCGCGATCGAACAGAGCCACGTTCATACGCGCTCGCCTTTGTCTGGCGGTTAAACAATGGACCTCCTTCCCACGCAACCGTTCGACAAAGCAAACGGAGTACCTTCGCGCACGACCGCTGGCACTGAAGATGCTCCGGGCGAAGTGGCTTATTGCCTGACCGCCCGCCCGCCCGCTCGACGACCTCGACCGTCTCTCACTTGTGAAGCCGACGGTCGTGTTCACCCGCCAGAAATCTCTCCCCTCTCACCGCCGTCGCCGCAGAACCGCGTCGGACGCTAGGCTTGTGCATGTCGATCCCCTTCAACAAACCATTCATCGCCGGGCGAGAGCTGTTCTACATCGCGCAGGCGGTCACGCTGGGGAACATCGCCGGTGACGGAGCCTTCACGCAGAAGTGTTGCCGACTGCTCGAAGAACGGTTCCAGATCGGTCACGTCCTGCTGACGCCCTCGTGTACTGCGGCGCTCGAAATGGCGGCTCAATTGTGCGGGATCGGTCCCGGCGACGAAGTCATCATGCCGTCGTATGCGTTCGTCTCGACCGCCAACGCCGTCGTGCGACTCGGTGCGATTCCGGTCTTCGTGGATAGTCGCCCCGACACGCTGAACATCGACGACAGCCTGATCGAAGCGGCGATCACTCCGCGCACGAAGGCCATCATGCTGGTCCACTACGCGGGAGTCGCTTGCGAGATGGATCGCATTCTCACGATCGCGCGTCAGTACGGGTTGCGGGTCATCGAGGATGCGGCTCAGGGCGTAAATGCCTTCTACAACGGCCGGGCCTTGGGATCGTTGGGCGACCTCGGCACGTACAGCTTTCACGAGACCAAAAACTTCAGTTGCGGCGAGGGCGGCGCGCTGTGCATCAACGATCCCGAGTTGCTGGCGCGGGCCGAGATTATCCGCGACAAAGGGACGAACCGGCGGCAGTTCTTTCGCGGCGAGGTCGATAAGTACACCTGGGTCGATGTGGGGTCGTCGTATGTCCCGAGTGAGATCGCCAGCGCGTTCCTCTTCGGGCAGCTCGAACAGATGGACGAGATCACGCGACGGCGGCAGCGGCTCTACAACTCGTACCGCGTCCGTCTGAAGCCCCTCGAAGCCGAGGGTCTGCTGCGACTGCCACGCATTCCCGAAGACTGCGAAAGCAACTACCACCTGTTCTATGTGCTGCTGCCCGACATGACGCTGCGCGATGCCCTCATGAACCATCTCAAGTCGCAGGGCATTCTGGCGGTGTTTCATTACATCCCGCTGCACATGTCACCGATGGGCTTGAAATGCGGTGGTCGTCCCGGCTCGCTGCCGGTCACAGAAAACTTGGCCTCACGCTTGTTGCGGTTGCCGCTCTATTACGACTTGAGCGACGCCGATCAATCGCGAGTCATCGGGTGCCTGAGTGAGTTCTTGCGTCGGACGAAGGTCGAACCGTCGAACTTGCGGTTGGCGGAGCAAACTCCTCAGAACTGTGAGATCTGATGCCATGTTCGCTTCGCAGGTGGAACTCAAAACGACTCCGCAGGCGTTGGAATGGGACTCGGCCCATTTCGGGGACAGAGTGGGAGAGATTCCATGCCCCGACCTTACTGACGAGCAACTGTTCGAGGTTCTTATCGCTGCCCAAGCCAATCGCTATCGACTGCTCTACTGGTCCACGTCGTCCGGTCGTTATCTACCCAGTCTGTTCGACCAATTCGGGGCCACGCCGGTCAATCAGCGCGTCGTGTTCGTGGCAGCCCTTTCAGGCCCCGACCGCCCTTTCCATCGCGGTGATGCACCCGCTGACGCGGCCCTCGATAACGATGTGTGTTTGGAGGTCGTTCCCCGGCAGCCCGCCACGGACGGTCTCCGAGATTTAGCGGTAATGGCTGGAGCGCACTCACGGTTTTGCGTCGATCCGCGCATTCCGCAGGAGCGATTCCAGAGCTTGTATTGCAAATGGATCGATCGGAGTACGAAGGGCGAAATGGCCGATCAAGTTCTGGTGGCCAAGTCTACTGCGGGCCGCGAGACGGGCATGATCACAATGTCCGTCTCGGGCTGTGTGGGACAGATCGGCTTGATTGCGGTCCACCCGAATTATCGAGGTCAAGGAATCGCGTCTCGACTGATGTCAGCGGCGCACAAATGGTTTCACGCGCACGATGCCACTCGTGTCAAAGTTGTCACACAACTCGAAAATCGGATGGCCTGCCGCCTGTACGAAAGTTGGAATTATGTGCCCACTGAGGTTCGACAATGGTTTCACTTCTGGCTTCGAGAATCAGCCGACACTGTCGATCCCAGTGGTGATGAATGGAACAGGCTGAAAGAATCGCGAGGTGTTTGATGGACATATCCGTTGTTGTTCCCGTGTACAACTCCGCAACAACGCTCTGCACGCTTGTCGAGCGGTTGACATCGATTCTCGATGGACTGGGCCGGCCCTACGAGATCATCTTGATTGACGACGGCAGCCGCGATGACTCGTGGAAGCTGCTCTGTCAATTGCAGCGTGAGCATCCCGGCCGGATCGTCGCCATTCAGTTGATGCGAAACTTCGGCCAACACAACGCGCTGATGTGCGGCTTCCGGCACACGCAGGGTCGGTATGTCGTGACCCTGGACGATGACTTGCAGCATCCGCCCGAAGAGCTTCCCAAATTGCTGGCCGCGATCGAAACGGGCCGCTTCGATCTGGTCTACGGCAGCGCGGATCGACGACAGCACCGCGCTTGGCGCAACCTGGGTTCGTGGGTGGTGAACCTCGTGTATCGAACGCTCTTTCGCACGACGGTCACGATCAGCAGCTTTCGGATCATTCGTCGGGAGCTGCTCGACGCGATCCAGTCGTACACCTTGAACTACACGTTCGTGGACGGCCTGCTCGCATGGAACACGCAGCGGATCGGTGAAGTCACCGTCGAGCATCACTCCCGTCGCACCGGACGCACGGGGTACTCGTTGTCGAAGTTGATCGTACTCGCGCTGAATCTGTTCACGAATTTTTCATTGCTGCCGTTGCAACTGGTGTCGCTGGTCGGCTTCGCGGCGGCGGCGACCGGACTGACGACCGGCGCGTACTACCTCGTGCTATTTCTGCGCGACGGCATCGGTGTGCCGGGCTACGCCTCCACGATCGTGTCGATCCTCGTGCTGGGCGGCATTCAATTGCTGTCGCTCGGAATCATGGGCGAGTACCTCGGCCGACTGCATCTGAACGTGAACCGCAAGCCGCAGTACACGATCCGCAACGTCAGCGCGACACGGGTAGAAGCACACCAACCCGCAGCGTGAGCGAGGACGAGCGTTTCCAGCGGCAGTCGAATCAGGTCGAGTGACTCGCATCCTCGCTCACGCCGAGGGTTGGTGTGGTCATTGCGGCGGTGCGGGCAGTTCTTCGTAGCCGCGCGCTTTTTTATTGCGAGCCGGTTCACTGTTGGAGACCGGAATCGGCGTGCGTGTCGCGGCGGGGGCCGGAGCGGAACGAGCCAGTTCGTCCTGCGACTGCGGGGTGGGATCGTGCTTGTCGAGGCTGCGGCCCGTGACGGCGGACAGGACCATTGGCAGGTGCTTCGACCACGCGCGTTGCCAGTCCTGACCCGCGTTCAATTGCATCGAGAGAACTCCCGCTTCGAGTGTCCCGTCGGCGAAGTCTTCCAGCGAACCGGGATACTTTTCGATGTCGATCGGATGGACATCCAGCTCAAATCCTCGCTGCAAGTCACTCGCCGTCTCTCTGGCCGAGCGGTTGTAGTACGCCTTGGTGTTGGCCGAGGTCGCGGCGAGATGAATCACGCGACGTGGGTGAAACGTGTAAAGCGTGTCGAGCAACGCGCGGGTCTCCGCTTCAGTGGCTGGTCCTGAACCAGACGACATGTCGGGCAGCGGTCGATAACGGCGACTCGGAAAGTTGCGATTGATGAGGACTCCCCTCGCGTTTTCAGAGACCTTGTGTGTCAGCCCATCGGGATTGCCCGCGCGGAAGATCAGCACTTCGCTCGATGAGTACAGCTCTGGACGACGAGCCAATTCATCCGCCAGTTCGTCGATCCAACGCACGGCGAATCGGTCTTCGCCGTCCAGCCCGGCCACGATCAATGTGCGCGGGCCTGAGTCTCCGAAGCGCCGCGTGTGAAGCGGCCGTCCTTCCGTTGTCTTGCCGATCACTTTCCACTCGGGAACTGAACCGGTACTCGTCGTGACAGCCTTCGTTTGAACGACCGGCACGTTCTTTCCTTTGCCTGCGATCTGAGCGATCTCATTGACCGAGGCCGCACTGCTCGACGTGGCGGTGTCCGAGGCAACATCGTTGGAAGCCACGCTGTTGGACGCGGGCGAGTTTGGCTTGCCGCCGCGCACGATCGTTGCAGTCTGAACGGAGGCACCCGGCGTTCTGGACTGACTTGATGCGGACTCCCACCGAGTGTCGCTTCCGTCATTCAACACGGGAGGAGCGGCGCTGGTCAGTTCGTCACGATCACCAGCGCTCGATGGGATCGCGGCGTCGGCGGGACTGAGGGACGATTGCGCCAGATCGCGCACTTGAGCGAGCGAGTCATCCAACGAAAGGTCGGCGATGCCGTGGTCTCGCACGAAGTCATTGAGAACGGTGCGCGACTGAGCTTGGAGGTGCAGCAGCGCGTCTCGCGCAGCAGCCGCTTGTCCGTTCAGGCTCGAAGTCGCGTCGTTGGCGTCCGATATATGGTGAGTCGCCGGATCAACGGAAGTCGCCCAATCGAAGAGCGGCGGCCGCGTGGTCTGTTCGGTCGTGAGACTCGAAACCGCGGATTGATCGAGGTACGTAAACCCAACGCCAGCGGCGGCCAGCGTGATCGCAGCAAACAAGAATCGCACGAAGGTCTCCAAACTCGGTGCGGGGTGGCACCGTCGTGGGGACAGGGAAAATGAATGACTGCCGTGGTGGAGTCCCTTCGCCTCACCGCAGCCATCCGTCATATATTGCACTACCGGTCGTATCGAAGCCTGACGCGCAAGCGAAGGACGGGTTGCCGAGCGTCCTTCGCTTGCGCGTCAGGCTTCGATGGACGGGCCGTTATTTCGTGCGGCCTCAATCCTCGTCGATGCCGAGGCGGTATTTCATCTCTTCAAACTGGCGGACGTATTCCTCGGCGGTCGAATGGACGTGCTCCGCTTCCGTGATGAACTTGATGTCTTCACAGCAGGGGAGTCCGTAGTCGTCGAGGATGTCTTCAAAGTCCACCAACTCGTGGCCGTACAGAATCAGCAGCTTGTGCTCGTCGAATTGAACTTCCATCGGGATGTTCGGGTTCAGCACGGCCAACCCGGTGCAGCCGTCGTTGAGCAGCAGCTTCTCGAAATCGCACAGCGTGCTTTTCAGCACGGGCATGTCGATGTCTTCGCGATACAGATCGTTGTGGCCGCCGCGCCGATCGTGGCTGGTCTCCAGCACCAGATCGACTTCGTTGCCGAGCGGATCGAGCAGATCAAAGAACAAGTCCATCAAGGTTTCGCGGCTGGCCGCAGCCATGATGACTGGAATCTTGATGCCCGTCTCGCGGTCGTGATACGTGTCGTGGCGATAGCCGGATTGCGGCGTCACCTGTACGTCATACGACGGTCGAACAGCATCGGTCAGCATGAAGCCGTTGTAACGCGCGATCCGCAGATGCGTTTCGAGTTGCTCATCGCTGAGATTCTCGAAGCTGCTGCGGCCGTGCTTTGGCTCGCCGTCGCGATACGTGTTCTTGAAGAAACGTTTCAAGAACCCCATGACTCGGCCCCCTCTTCGAGGCGTCGGTGCGATGTCCAGCCGTGGCCCGTCGCAAACTCAACGCTCAATCAACTCAGTCCAGTTCGGCGAATGGCCCCATGCGATGATCGCTGGCCCGCTCTGAGGCAACTCTAGCACGGGATTTTCGACTCTTCCGAAAAGGCCATCGGTGAGCGCGGGATTTCTGAAGGGGATCCCGTTTGTTCGGCCGGGGACGCCGTTGACGGGATGTCTACCGGTCAGAGAAGCCTCTCCGCAGCAGATCATTGGGGAACGCGAGCCGATGAAAACGATTGGGACGGATCGTCACGCAAGGCGGCTTGCGAAGGTGACACACCGCGCTGGACGTTCGCGATTCACGCCACTTCAAAGTGGGGAAGACTCGGGTGGTCTTTGCCTCGATCACGGCGGCGATATATACCTCGCGCGGTCAGAACTGCCTCGTTTAACCGCGTGGGCAACGCCCCGCGCGTCGTGCGGCGAAACACGACTCCACGTCGTTTGACGCGCGAGGCGTTGCCCACGCGGTTAAACGATGGTGCGTCAATCTCGGCCGCGCGGGGTATACTCCGCCCGGCTCCAAATTTGGAGAACCCTGACAATCAAACCGCCTCTCCCGAGGATTCGATCCATGCTGAACCACGTTCGATCTATGTTGGCCTCGCCCTGTTCTTTCCCGCTGAGCGTTGCTCTGTTGGCGGCGTGTGGCCTGGCGGCGTGTGGCGACTCCGCCTGTGCTCAAGAGACCAAGCCGGTGGATGCGGTCAAAGTCGCGGTGCCTGCCAAGGAAGACAATTGGCAGGTCATTTTCTTGAGTGGCCAGCGAATTGGGTACGCCCACAGCGTGACCGAACCCGTCTCGCAGGGAGGCCACGATCTCATCCGCACGAAGTCCGAATCGAACATGTCGTTCAAGCGGTTCGGTCAAACGCTGGTGATCAAGCAGGTCGTGACGACGGAAGAAACGACCGATGGCAGCCTGCTCAGCTTTCGCTCGCAAATGGACAACCCGCCGGCGGCATCATCGTCCACAGTCGGCAAGGTGGTCGGGAACGAACTGAGGCTCGAACAAACAGTCAACAACACGATGAAGGAGTCGGTCCAACCGTGGCGGCCCGAGGTGAAGTCGCCCGCTTACCAAGACCGCGTGCTGCGTGTGACGCCGCTCAAGCCGGGTGAGTCCCGCTCGTTTGAAGCCTTCCTGCCAGACTTCAACAAAGCGTCCCTGATCCACCTGACCGCAGGCGATTGGGAAGAAGTCAAACTCCTTGATGGAAAGTCGCACAAATTACTGACTGTGAAAGTCACGCAGGCGATCCTGCCTGGGTTCGTCCTCAAAGGCTATGTGGATGGAAACGGGGAGACGCTCAAGACCTCAACCAGCATGCTCGGGGCCGAATTGGTGATGTATCAGGTCTCGAAGGAAGAGGCCCTCAAGTCGATCGAAGGAGCACAGTTGGACTTGGCCGTCAGTACGCTGATCAAGGTGGCTCGGATTCCCAACGCGATGGGAACAAAGAAGGTCGTGTATCGAGTGACCACGACTGGCCAAGACGATCCGACGGAAGTCCTCCCGTCCGGTGGAACTCAGTCCGTTAAGAAGGTCGGTCCCGAGCAAGCCGAATTGACCGTCATCGCCGTGCCGATTCCGTCGGAGGCTGAGCTGGCCCGAATTCCTCCCAAACCCGTCGAGGAACAGTTCCTGGCAGCGTCTCAATATCTCCAGCGCGACGACGACCTCGTCCAACAGCACGCGAAGAAGGCTGCCGGTGACGCGACCAATCCCGCGTTGATCGCTCGCCAGATGGAACAGTATGTCCAGAAGACGCTGACGAAAAAGAACTTCTCCACCGCGATGGCATCGGCGGGAGAAGTGGCCAAGTCGCTGGAAGGCGATTGCACCGAACACGCCGTCCTGTTGGCGGCCATGTTGCGGGTCAAAGGAATCCCGTCGCGAGTGGTCGTTGGCTTGGTCTACGTTGAAATCAACAACGCCCCCGTATTTGGCGGCCACATGTGGACCGAAGCCCATCTCGGTGGGAAATGGATCCCGCTCGACGCGACTTTCGGTCGAGGCGGCACGGGAGCGACTCACATCAAGCTGTCGGATTCCAGCCTGTCCGACGATAGCCCCGCCGCGATCAGTAGCTTCGCCCCGCTGATGCTCGTGATCGGCCAACTGAAGATCGAAGTGGTCTCCGTCGAGTGATCTTGTTGGTTCGCCGCAGGCGGTCTGCCTCGACGACGTTTGCAGAACTTACAACTCAAACCAGTTGCAAAAGTTACAAGAACACACGTCACAGGAGTGTTGGCAACTTTCCGGTGAGATCAACGAAATGTGAATCTCGCCCTGAAACAAAAGGACTTGTGGTCAATCGGCCCCTGAAACTAGTCGGCAAGAAAGAGACTGGCACAGCCCGTGCTTTGTGTCAGTCTTGGAATGAGCAATTCATCCCAACGAATTCACGGGGCGGTCGTTCGACCAGAACCGAGATGACGTAATTTTCCTGCCGGCCCGAGGGAGACGGGCTACGCTCCGCTTACAACCCACATCAACTTTCATGCCTACTCAGGCCGGGACGTTACCCGCAACGTCCCGGCCTCTCGCCTTCTTTGGCCTCCACGCGATTCTTGAACTGGTCTCGCGCAGTCGATATACCGCAGACGGTTGAGGATGACACATTGCACACTAACCCGCAGCGTAAGCGAGGACTGGTGTTGCCTCCTCGGTTACGCTGCGGGTTTGTGTCAGCTTCTCCCGCGAGCGGTATAAGAAACTCTTTGCCGTTGATTGGGTTGGCCGCTTCAGCCGGATCCATGCTCGCTCCCGTCCGCAACAGAAGGCAGATTCCATTGGCCGAGTCCATCCGCGACAGCTTCAAATCTCAGCGCCGCATTGCGGTATTGGTGTCCGTCCCCGATCCAAGCCTCAATCTCGGCAACGAGCATGCGCTCGACGAACTCCGGGGATTGGTGAAGACGGCGGGAGTCCAAGTGGTCGGGACGCTCATCCAAAATCGCGAGCGACCTCATCCCGCCACATGCCTCGGAAAGGGAAAGCTCGAAGAACTTCAAGAGCTGGTCGAAGCAACCGGAGCCGAAGTTGTCATCTTCGACAACAACCTGACGCCCGCTCAGGGACGGGCTTTGGAAGAGGCGACTCAACGAATCATCGTCGATCGCAGTGAGCTGATTCTCGACATCTTCGCCACTCACGCCAGAACGAACGAGTCGAAGCTTCAGGTCGAGTTGGCACAACTCCAATACACGCGCACTCGCCTCAAGCGAATGTGGACGCATCTCGAACGAATCGACGGCGGGATCGGTGCCAGTCGCGGTCCCGGTGAAAAGCAGATCGAAACGGACCGCCGCCTGATCGACCTGCGAATTACGGAACTGAAGGAAAAGCTCAAGGAGGTCTCTCAACGCCGTGAGCGGATGGTGCGCCAACGCGATTCTCACCCGCTCGTGTCGGTGGTCGGTTACACCAACGCGGGCAAGAGTACGCTCATGAACGCCCTCACCGGAGCGGACGTTTACGTCGCAGACCAGCTCTTCGCGACGCTGGATACGCGAACCCGCAAATGGAAGATTCCCGGCTGGGGCAGCATTCTACTGAGCGACACGGTGGGGTTCGTCCGAGATCTGCCGCATCAATTGGTCGCGTCATTCAAATCGACGCTTGAGGAGGCAAAACAGGCTCACCTCTTACTGCATGTCGTGGACGCCTCCAATCCTGAGGCCGAAAAGCAGGTGGAGACAGTCGAGCATGTTCTCGCAGAAATTGGCATTGATGTCAGTCACTCGATCCTCGTGTTGAACAAGATCGACGCGGTCCAAGACCGAGGTCTCGTGGACGTGCTTCGCGCGAAGTACACCGATTCCGTGAGCGTCAGTGCCATCGACCGAACCGGGCTGGAGCGGTTGGGAAGCATCGTGTCGGAACGGCTGTCCAACGGATTCGCCGATGTCATCATCGAACTGCCCGTCAACAACGGGCGATTGATGGCCTATTTGGCGGAACACACGCAGATTCAAGAGACGCGGTACGACGAGTCCTCCGCATTTCTGACGTGCCGAGTTCCACAGACCCTGCTGCCACGATTGCATTCCGAGCCGGGCGTCTTGAAGATAGAGATCCGATCTTCGCCAGCGGAGGACTCTCCCCCGCCGATTCCACCGACAGCAGCCGATTCGCAGAATCCTTGAAGCACTAATCCTAAAACCAGCGAACCCCACCGGGCTTGCCCCGGTGGATTTAGGTTTTTGCACTACTTGTTGGGGGTAGTCGAACTCGTGAGAGTTCCACGTTTTCTGAAGTCTCACGGCTTCAGCTACCCCAAAACTGAGGGCTGAGAACGCACTAAGCGATGTCCCGCTCCGAGACAGCCGATCTAACCGCAACCGCAGCGATGGCTTGCTCAAACCTACTCCGAGTCAATCACCACATTTGTATCCACTGAATGGCCCGGCTCTGTTTTGAGCAGCCTTGGAACCATTCGCACAGTCAGGAAACCTGAACATGGCAGAAGACTATCTCAAAAAGCTGGTCAAAAGCGGGGTCATCAGTAAGGACCAGCTCAATGAAGCCGAAGAGCTTTCCTCAAGCCTTGGCACAACGGTCGATGACGCCCTCGTCCGACTGGGCTATGTCTCGGCCGGTGAACTCGGCCAACTCCAAGCGTCGCAGTATGGGTACGAGTTCGTCGATCTGGCCGCGATGGAGATCCCGCAAAGCGTGATCGCTTTGATTCCGGAATCGGTCGCTCGCGAGAACATTGTGATTCCGATCACACTCGTGGATGAGCGACTTCGTGTGGCGATGAGCAACGCCCTCGATCTCGATGTCATCGATAAGTTGCGGTTCATGGTCAACCGCGAGATTGACCCCGTGGTCGCACCGAAGGAAGCGATTCAAACGGCAATCAACCGCTTCTATGGCGGCTCGGAAACCGAGTCCGTCGATTCGATGTTGATGGAGTTTACCGAGACTGCAATTGACTTTACGGAAACGGAATCGCCTCAAAACAAAGCTCAAGAGGCCGAGGAAAGCGCGCCAGTTGTCCGGCTGATCAACCTGATCATCTCCGAAGCCGTCAACATGCGGGCCAGTGACATCCACATTGAACCATTCGAGGATCGAATTCGCGTCCGATACAGGATCGACGGCGTCTTAGTCGAAAGAGACAGCCCTCCAAGAAGGCTCCTTGCGGCTCTGACTTCTCGTATCAAAATCATGGCCAAAATGGACATTGCTGAAAAACGACGCCCTCAAGACGGTCGAATCAAAACCCGAGCTGGTGGAAAAGACTTCGACCTTCGAGTCAGCATTCTCCCCACGAATCACGGCCAAGCGGTCGTGATGCGAATTCTCGATCGTGAAAACATCAAAGTCGGTATCCGCAACTTGGGATTCGGCGAAGAGAACTACCGCCGTTTCCAAACCATCATTCGTCGTCCCAACGGAATTTTCCTCGTAACCGGCCCAACAGGAAGCGGGAAAACAACGACTCTTTACAGTGCCCTCGGTGAGTTGAATCGGCCTGACCGGAAGATCATCACGGCCGAAGATCCTGTCGAGTACATGCTGCCGGGGATCAATCAAGTTCAGGTGAGGCACGACATCGGGCTCGACTTCTCGAGAATTATTCGAGCCATGTTGCGACAGGCACCCAACGTGATTCTGGTCGGGGAAATCCGCGACACTGAGACCGCCGAGATGGCAATTCAAGCTTCTCTGACTGGACACCTAGTTTTCAGCACACTTCACACTAACGATGCGCCCAGTTCTATTACAAGACTCATCGACATGGGAGTGGAGCCATTCCTAGTCGCCTCCAGCGTGATGGCCATCATGGCCCAGCGACTCGTGCGCGTCAGTTGCTCCAAATGCAAGGAGGAGTACACCCCGGATGCCAGCGAGATTGAGCACTTTGAAATCACCGCAGAACAAATGGCTGATGCCAAATTCTTTCGCGGCAAGGGCTGTAATCACTGCCAGCACACGGGCTACCGCGGACGCGTGGCGGCATTCGAGTTGATGATTATGAACTCCACCCTCCGCGAGATGACATTTAAGAGCGAGCCATCGCAAAACCTACGTCGCCAAGCCCGCCTCTTCGGAATGAAGACATTGGTGGAAGACGCTTTAGGAAAAGCTCTGCAAGGAAAAACGACCCTGCTCGAAGTCTACAAACTCGATAAGGGCGGGCATTGACGGTGAGATGAAATCGGTGCCATTCCGCACTCGCTCAATAGCTCGAACACACAAAGCCAGTTCGGCAAGTGACAACGCGGTGTGAGAGACGGATCGCATTTTTGCTGGCTTGGGAGACCGGGGTGTGAGATCTCCTGAAGTCGTTCTCAGCAAGTCAAGCCGATTTTACGAACTGGATGATCTGTAACACTGTTTCTAGCACCTCTAACTCGTTGTTTTTGACTGGCGGTTGAACTGTGCTCGCCGCTCTGGGTTGCCATCAACTCTCAACAATATTGGATTGACAGCGGCGCGGCCCAAGAATCGCCCCGTCGCCAATTCACATCGTGCTAGCGAAATCGACCGATTCAACATAGACAGCGGTCGTCGCAAACTGCCTGTCGTCAACTTCTTTATTCGTGAGAATCAACATGGCGACACTGCAGATCGACAAAATGCTCGAGACCGTTGTTCGCGAACGAGTGAGCGACCTGCACATTACGACGGGCCAGCCGCCCGTCGTTCGTTCCGGTGGCCATCTGGTTCGCCTCGAGACCAAAACCCTCACCCCCGAAGACACCGTCGGGCTGATGAAAAGCATCACGCCCGAGCGAAACCAACAAGAACTTCAAGAAGTCGGCGGAACCGACTTCGGCTTTGCGTTCGGTGACAAGGCGCGATTCCGCGTCGCGGTCTTCAAACAGCGCGGCCATATTGGAATGGTGCTGCGGCGGATCCCCAACGAATTCATGTCGTTCGAGCAACTCGGGTTACCGGCGGTCGTCCGCGACTTGCTGACTCGCCCGCGAGGTCTGTTTCTCGTGACCGGCCCCACGGGTAGCGGCAAGACAACCAGCTTGGCCAGCATGATTAACTATCTCAATGACACCGTCGATCACCACATCATCACGCTCGAAGACCCGATCGAGTACTACCATCAGCACAAGAAATCGACGATCAATCAGCGCGAGATCGGCGTCGATGTTCCCGACTTCCCCGAGGCTTTGCGACGCGCGCTGCGAATGGACCCGGATGTGATCTTGGTCGGTGAGATGCGAGACTTGGCGACGATCGCTTCCGCCATTACCGCTGCCGAAACAGGCCACGTTGTGTTTGGAACGCTTCACACCACGGGCGCACAAGGGACCGTGGACCGAATCATCGACGTGTTCCCGACGAGCCAGCAGGAACAAATCCGTACTCAATTGTCAGTCGCCATCATCGGCATCCTTTCACAAGCACTCTTGCCCCGCAAACCGAAGGGCGTCGTGGCCGCCTATGAAATGCTCGTGGTGACGCCCGCGATTGCCAACCTGATTCGTGAGGCCAAGACCTATCGCATCAATTCCTCCATTCAAACGGGCCGTAAATTCGGCATGCAACTGCTGGACGACGCGTTGTTCAACTTGTGGAAGAACGAGCTGTGCGATGAGGATGTGGTCGTGATTAAATCCAATCAACCGGGTGAACTGAAAGCCAGAATCGCCCGCGCCAAGAAGGGACTCCTCGACGAAGGGGGCGAAGAAGAGGATGATGATGATGAACACTGAGCTATACCTCACGTGGCTAAACGACTCATCTTCGGCCGCGCGAAGTCTAAGGGGCTGTGCAGAATTGAATTCCGAGATTTCTACGTGGGACCACACGATCACTCTCACAGACTCTCGGGAGTAAAACAGGCACAAGACTTCCGAAACGCAGAGGGCGCGGAGATCGCAGAGAAAGCGAGGAACACCGTCCCGATGAACTTCAA
>JAYTGQ010000152.1:0-2553 GCA_043733345.1 Schlesneria sp. | reverse complement strand
CGTAAGCCCCCCGGTTCTTGGGCGTAAGCCCGCTTTGGAAGAACCGGGGGGCTTACGCCGCCCCGCTCGGAAACCTTTCACTTCGTGCCGCGTGAGGTTTGGCCGGACTTCAAATCGGTTCACTTCGGGAGAGTCCGCAACATGAGTGACAGTGATCGTGACAGCGATGAAGTGTTGGTGACGCTGCTCGATGAACTCGTCGAACAGGCTCAAGCGGGACAAGCCTCTTCGTTGGAAGACGTGATTGCCGAGCATCCGGAACTTGAACGCGAGCTGCGTGAACTGTGGGCGACGGTCCAAATGGCCGAGGACTTCGGCAGCTTTCCCGACCTGTTTGATGAGAACACGTCCGACTGGCCGAACGCGGCTCCGGCGAGCGGCTCAGGGGGCGTGTTGCCGCGCGACTGCGGCGACTACGAGTTGTTGAAGGAACTCGGGCGCGGCGGCATGGGGGTCGTGTATCAGGCGCGACAGAAGAGTCTCGACCGGATCGTCGCGCTCAAGATGGTGCTGCGCGGCGATCTCGCGTCGTCAATGGACCTCGCGCGGTTTCGGGCTGAAGCCGAAGCGGCGGCGCAGTTGCATCACCCGCACATCGTGCCGTTGTACGAGGTCGGTGAAATTGAAGGCCGTCCGTTTTTCAGCATGAAGCTGATCGAAGGGACGACGCTGGCGAGACGACTCGCCGACGGCCCGCTTCCCTCGCGCCTGGCCGCCGAAATGTTGGCTCCCGTGTGTCGCGCGATCGCCGACGCCCATCGACGTGGCGTGCTGCACCGCGATCTCAAGCCGTCCAACATCTTGATTGATGGTGAAGGACGCACGTTCGTGACCGACTTCGGTTTGGCCAAACGCTTGAAGCCGGAAGCGTCGTCGGTCGATGGGCCGACGGGTTCGCGTTCAAGCGGTTCGCGTCTCCCCACACCAACCCGCCGCGTGAGCAAGGGCGTGAGCAAGGGCGTCGGGATATCCAGCATGGAATCGCCCTCGCTCACGCAGCGGGTTGGTGTTGAAACCGCACCCCGCCACCTTCAGCACAATCTGACTCAAACGGGCGCGATCCTCGGGACGCCCGGCTACATGGCCCCCGAGCAAGCGGCCGGACAACGGGGTGAAGTGAGTGCCGCGTCGGACATTTATTCGTTGGGAGCGATCCTGTACGCGATGCTCACCGCGCGGCCGCCGTTTCAGGCCGAGTCGCCCGTCGATACGGTGTTGATGGTGCTGGAGCAAGACCCGCTGCCGCCGCGCATCCTCAACCCGAAGGTCGATGCGGACCTCGAAATGATCGCGTTGAAGTGCCTGCAGAAACCGGCCGACTTGAGGTACTCGACGGCCGACGCGCTGGCCGATGATCTCGACGCGTATCTCGCGAACGAACCGATCTCGGCCCGATCCACGCATCTCTCGCAGATCATCTCGCTGGCATTTCGTGAGACGCATCACGCCGCGATCTTGGAGAACTGGGGCCTGCTCTGGATGTGGCACAGCCTCGCGGTGCTGCTGTTGTGTCTCATCACCGCCGCGATGCACTGGCAGGGTGTGACGAGTCGCTGGCCGTACGCGGCCCTCTGGTCAGTCGGAGTCGGAACGTGGGCGATGATCTTCTGGGAGCTGCGGCGTCGCTCGGGACCGATCACGTTTGTCGAACGTCAGATCGCTCACATCTGGGCGGGCAGCACGTTCTCGACGATGCTGCTGTTCGGCTTGGAAGGACTGCTCGGCCTGCCGGTCCTGTCGCTGTCGCCCGTGCTGCCACTGATCGCGGGGAACGTGTTCCTCGCGAAGGCGGGCATCCTGTCGGGCAAGTTCTACATTCAAGCGGTGCTGCTGTACGCGACCTCGCTCGTGATGGCCCTGCTTCACAAATGGGGCCTCTCCGACATGGGGCTGGTCCTGCTCGGTTGTGTCCTCGCGGGGAGCTTCTTCGCCCCCGGCTTCAAGTACTACCGACAACGTCTTGATGCGGAGGGCGGCGTGCGACGGTGACTATTTCGACGGTCTGACTTTCAGGAGGGTGGGCTGTGCCACTCCTTTCAAGGTCTTTGTTGGAAGGCGAGTACTCGAAAAACGCCTGAAACCAAGTGTTTTGTAGGGCAATGGCCTAACAGCCTGTTGAAAAAGGGAGGGCGAGGCTCCTGCCGAGCCGTGTGCATGAGGGAAGTCGCTTGTTTCTCGCGGCTCGGCGGGAGCCTCACCCTCCCGATCACCGTTTTTCAACAGGTTGCTAACCGGTCCCGTTTCACGCGATCAGAACACACCGCCGAACAGCCCGTTGAAAAACGTAGGGTGAGCCTCTGGCTTGCCCCTTTTTCAACAGTTTCACGGGCAAGCGAGACGCTTACCCTACGTTTTTCAACAGGCTGCTAAAGTGCAAAAGCTCAGCCGGTGTTTCGGGGAGGTTGAGGTTTTTGGGCTCTCCGCCATTCGTGTTGAACACCCCCCCGTGAGCGGCAAGGCGCTAGCCGCCGGTCATGCTGGAAATCACCGGCGGCTAGCGCCTTGACGCTCACATCACACAACTTTCAACACGAACGGCGGAGAACCGGTTTT
>JAYTGQ010000151.1:0-39670 GCA_043733345.1 Schlesneria sp. | reverse complement strand
CGGGCCATCGTGTCGGTGGTGAAAGGGCGCGGCCAGGCGGCTCTGAAAGGCTTCTTTTCCCGGCTCAAAGAGGCGGGTGCGAAGATCTAGGCCGTGGCGACCGACAGGGCGGGCGGCTACATCGCGGCGGTGATGACGCATCTGCCCCAGGCGCGATTGGTGTTTGACCCGGCTGTTGAATGAACCGGGCATGTGATCAAGCTCATGAACGAGAAACTGACGGCACTGCGTCGCGACCTCTACCGCGAACTGAAGGACCACCTGCACCGCGATGTCCTCAAGGGGATCCGCTGGCTGTTGCTCAAGAATCCCGAGAACCTCACCCAGAACGGCAAGGTCGATGAACTGGCCCGGTTGCGCGAGGCCCTGAAGCTGAATGAACCGCTGGCCGTCGCCTACGACCTCAAGGAACAACTGCGGTGGTTCTGGAGACAGTCGTCGCAACGCGCCGCCGAACAGTTCCTCCACGAATGGTGCCGACGAGCCGATGCCACCGACATCCGCCAACTGCACACCATGAGCAAGACCCTCAAGGCCCACCGCACCGGACTGCTCAACTGGTATCACGAACCGATCTCGACCGGACCCCTCGAAGGAATCAACAATAAAATCGGTGCCCTCCAACGACGAGCCTACGATACCGAAACTACGAACACCTCAAGCAACGGCTGCTCACGCTCCACCACACACGATTCACTATCACCGGATAATGACCGTATAAACTCAACCCCCCAAAATGGTGGTTGAACCGAAAACTGATCGGCTCACGCCGCTCGATAGCCCCCCGCCAACCGGGCGGCGGTGCCTAACATGTTCGACCGCCGTGTCGTGCTCAAATCCCCGTCCCCCAGTTCGCATTATCCACCGCCTGACGTTCCCGGCACAGATGCGTTATACCTCACGCTGTTGGCCCTAACACTAACCCGAAGTGTAAGCGAAGGCGGCTAAACAAAGCCCTCGTTTACACTTCGGGTTAGTAGCTTCTGCGAGCAACTGTGCCATTCTCAACCGTGCAAGGTATATCTTTCCAGCTGACCTCTGAGGCGGGCTCATACTGAAATGATCGTATTTCACCGGATATTCGATGCCGATTCTTCGCGACTGGTTACTGACCGACATTATGCGGCAGACGTGTCACTCCGTGACACAAGCCGATCTCGCCACGGAGTGTCGAGACTACTTTCTCTAGCTGCTCGCCTTACAGACGACCAACCGGTTCTCACTTCCTTGAGGTTTATGTCGTGAATTGCTTCGCAGATCGCCTTCGACACTTACTTGTGACTTCCCAGCTTGCTTGGATGATGTCCGCAAATCTGGTCATGGCCGCCGAGCCGTACGCTCCCGCCATCGCCGAGAAATCGAATGAAGGCGAACTCGCCATCCACCGGTTTCGCGTTCCCGCTGGGATGAAGACCAATCTGTGGGCGGCCGAGCCAGCTCTCGCCAACCCGGTCGCATTCTGCTTCGACGAGCGGGGGCGGGTCTTCGTCGCGGAGACCTTTCGTCAGCAGAAAGGAGTCGTGGACAACCGCAATCACATGAACTGGCTGCTCGACGACCTAGCGGCTCAGACGGTCGAAGATCGGTTGGCGTTTTTCAAGAAGCACCTCGGGGATGACGTTAAGAAATACGCTCTTGAACACGACCGCATTCGCCTCTTGGAGGACACCGATGGCGACGGGAAGGCCGACAAGTCAACCGTCTTCGCCGACGGCTTCAACGCCATCGAGGACGGGACAGGAGCGGGCGTGCTGTCGATCAACGGCAAGGTCATTTACACCTGCATCCCAAAACTGTGGCAATTGGCCGACAAGGATGGAGACGGGAAGGCAGACGAGCGAGTTGCTCTTTACGACGGTTTCGGGGTGCGAGTGGCCTTTCGTGGGCATGACATGCACGGGCTGATCGTCGGCCCGGACGGGCGGCTCTATTTCTCGATCGGCGATCGTGGCTTCTCGGTCCCGACGAAGCAGGGCAAGCTGCACCTGCCCGATCAGGGGGCGGTCTTTCGCTGCGAACTGGATGGCTCGAAGTTGGAGATATTCTGCACGGGACTGCGCAATCCGCAGGAGTTGGCGTTCGACGACTTCGGCAACCTGTTCACCGGCGACAACAACTCGGATGGCGGTGACCGGGCGCGATGGATGCACCTGACTCAGCACTCCGACACCGGGTGGCGGATGTACTACCAGTACCTGCAAGATCGTGGCCCTTGGAACCGTGAGAAGCTGTGGTATCCGGCTCATCCCGGTCAGGCGGCGTACATCGTGCCCCCCGTGACCAATGTGGCCGATGGTCCGTCGGGGCTGGCGTACTATCCTGGCACCGGCCTTGATGAGAAGTATCGCGGCCACTTCTTCCTCGCCGATTTTCGAGGGACCGCCGCCCACAGTGGCATCCGCACGTTCTCGATGATCGCGAAGGGAGCTTCGTTTGAACTCGTCAACAATCAGGAGTTCCTCTGGTCAATCCTCGCGACGGATGTGGACTTCGGTTTCGACGGCGGACTGTATGTCTCCGACTGGGTCGATGGCTGGGATGGGATTGGCAAGGGGCGGCTCTATCGTTTCCGAGATGAAAAGCACGGCACCTCGCCCATCGTGGCCGAGGTCGGACGGCTGATGAAGGAAGGCTTTTCGCAGCGCGAACCGAGGGAACTTGGCAACTTGCTCGGGCATCCTGACTACCGCATTCGCCTGCGGGCGCAGATGGCTTTGACCGAGAAGAACGCGGCGGGCGTGCTGCTTCAGGCCGCGCTGAAAGGCGAAGGATTGTTCGACCGGTTACATGGCATCTGGGGACTCGGGCAGCTCGGCCGTGCGAAGCCCACGGTGCTGAAAGAGCTTCTGCCGCTCTTCAACGACGCTAATCCCGAGGTCCGTGCGCAAGTGGCCAAAGTCTGTGGAGACGCCGAGTACTCCGAAGCCGCTCCCGGTTTGATTGCTCTCTTGAAGGACGACAACTCGCGTGTGAAAGCTCACGCCGCGCTGGCACTGGGGAGCGTGAAAGACAAGTCGGCGGTTGACCCGTTGTTTGAAGTTCTCGCTCAGAATGCGGATGCCGACGCGACGCTGCGTCATGCGGTCGTGATCGGTCTCGTCAGCGCGGCCGATTCCAAAACACTGGTCGATGCCGTGAAGAGGCCATCGCCCGCCGAGCGACTCGGCGCGGTTCTCGCGTTGCGTCGCAAGTCGGATGCGGGCGTCGCAGCCTTTCTCAACGATGCCGAACCGCTCGTGGTCCTTGAAGCGGCGCGCGCCATTCACGACGTGCCGATTCTGGACGCGCTGCCGTCCCTCGCGAAGCTGTCCGACAAACCGGGGCAGTCGGATCCGCTGTTGCGGCGCGTGATGAACGCCAACTTCCGGCTCGGGCAACTCGACCACGCGAAGGCCGTCGCGTCGATGGCGGCCAATCCGCTGCTCGATGACACGTTGCGAGTCGAAGCGATCTCGGAACTGCTCGACTGGAACTCACCCCCGCCGCTCGATCGGGTTCTCGGCGACTTTCGTCCGCTGAAGCCGCGCGCGATTGACGTGGCCAGCGCCGTGCAACCGGTGATGATCCCGCTGTTCGGTGGCAGTGGCGTCCTGCGCGAATCGGCCGCAAAACTGGCCGCGCGGTACGAGATCAAGGTTGCCGAGCCGCTGCTGCTCGACATCGTGAAGGACGTGATCCGTCCGTCGTCCGAACGAGTCGCCTCGTTGAAGGCACTCGCCGCCATTCAAAGTCCGCAGCTCAAACCCGTCGTGGATGAAGCACTCAAGGATGTCGATCCCGGCCTGAGGAGCGAGGCTCGACGCCAGATCATCACGAGCGATCCCGCTCGTGCGGTCACGCTGCTGGCCGAAACGATGACGAGCGACTCGATCCCTGAGCAGCAGGCGGCAATCAGCACACTCGCGTCACTCCAGCGAGACGACGCCGATGCGGTCCTCGACCAGTGGCTCGCGCGATTGGCCAAGCGAGAAACACCTGAGGCCGTACAACTCGATTTGCTCGACGCCGCAAAAATTCGTGCGACGAAGACGATGCAGGAACACGTTGCCGCGTTCGATGCGACTCGCAAGCCGGACGATCATCTCCGCGACTATCGCGAAGCTCTGACAGGCGGCAACGAAGTCCGAGGCCAAGACATCTTCTTTGGCCGCAGCGAAGTCTCCTGCCGCCGCTGTCACAAGATCGACGGCAATGGCGGCGAAGTTGGCCCCGACCTGTCGCGCATCGGCCTCGACAAGACTCGCGAATACTTGCTCGAAGCCCTCGTCGATCCCAACAAACAGATCGCGAAAGGCTTTGAGACCGCGATTCTGCAAATGGCCGACGGCAAGGTCCACGCAGGGATTATCAAGTCGGACGACGGCCAGCGCATCCAACTCCAGAAGCCGGAGGGAGCGGTCGTCGTCCTAGAGAAGTCGGCCATCGAAGACCGCGCCGTCGGCAAGTCGGGGATGCCCGAAGACCTCGTGAAGAAGATCACCAAGTCCGAAGTACGCGATCTGGTCGAGTACCTCTCGACGCTACGAAACACGACGAACCCGGCGGAACATGGGAAGAAGTGACTCGTAGGATGGGCACTCTTGCCCGTCCGGTTTTCATCTCTCAACGCGGACGGGCAAGAGTGCCCATCCTACGGTTTGAGTCCGCCGTGTCACGGGGTTCGAGCGGTGGGTGTTGGAAACTGCTGGAGGCGTTCGCCCACCAATGCCGCGTTCGGGCGGAGCGTGCCGATCACTCCCGCCAACGCGGTTTTGACTGAGGGCTGTTGGGCGGCGACCCAGCCAGCGTGGACATCCGCCACGCCGTCCTTCGTCAGCAGCAGGCCGAAACGCTGGATGTGGTAGCCCAATTGAGACGCGGCCGCCTCGCGCAGACCGGCATCCAACTGCGTGTTCAGGGCGACTTCGGACAAGCGGCGTTGAGCCGCTCCACTGGGGAGACCGCCCAGTGCGACGATCGCGTTCGGCCCGGCATCGGGCGACTCGATCACGAGCGCCAATTCCTTCTCCGCCGGCGAGACATCGAAGACCTTCGAGCCACGCCCGGTAACGAGCGTCGCCAACCAATAGGCCGCCGCGACTTTCTGTTGGTTTCGTTCTTGAGCCGACAGCATCGGAGACTTCAGTCCGACCGCGAACGGCTGGAACTGGTGAATGAAATCGTTCGACGAAGCGGACTCGGCTACAAACGTCGCGGGGGCATTGCGCGCGATGAGCCGAGCGACTTCGAGTCGCACCGTGTCGGGACCATAAACGACAACCGGAATCGCCGCCGTTCTGGCGTCGGCGCGGATGTTCGACAAGGTTTGAGTCAGCTCCCAGCGGATGCAATTGGCGTGAACCACAATCACATCGACACCGGCCGAATTCGCAGCCTTCTCGAAACCGTCGCGGCCCGTCGAGGAAACCATTCCCTCGAACCCGGCATCCTTCAGGAAGGCCGACGTGCGGCTGGCGCGTCCCTGGTCGGCGTCGATCACCACCGCGCGCGCTTGACCGGGATCGGTCAACGCCCGGGCCAAGATCGAGACGACGCGGTTCGCACCGGGAAAGCTCGACTTCGGTTCCATACGCAGAATTGTGGTCGCCGCCGCGAACTGGATGCGAGCGTCAGGGGCATTCAGTGCGGCGAGTACCGGAGACTTCAGTCCCTTCAATCCCTGCAACTGCTCGCGCGTTCCAATCTGGCCGAGGACTTCGAGTGCGGCCACTGCCGTCGCCGGCTGGCTCGCTTCCAAGGCGTCGGCCAGAACTTGTGAGACGGTCTCTTCACCCGCTGTCAGGGCGAGATACATCGCGGTGCCGGGATCGACACTGCGTGGCTTGTCCCAGCCATTCTGCAAAACTTCCAAACCGAGCAACGACGCTAAGTACTGTCGCTGTGGCTCTGACTGATCGGGTGACAAGGCCAGCGATTGGCGGGCGAACCGTGACGACAGCAACATCGCCGCGACGGGTGGCGAGTACGTCTTCGCCATCGTGGTCTCGGCATTGGCATCCCAACCCCAGATGAGGACCGAACCATCGGCTTCACGCTGTAACAGGTCCGGCTTTTGGAACAGCAGCTTGGCCAAACGTCGCAGTTCGTTGGATGCGGTGATGGACGAGAGGCGATCCGTTTTCTCTTTCGAGCCGGTGATGAGCTTGGCCAGCGTGCGCTGGGCCGCCATACGAACGCCGCGCGGTTGTGCTTCCGAAAACGCGGGGAACCACAAGTACGGAATGGCTTCATTGGCATTGAGGATTCCTAACACCTCAATCACTGCCGCACGCACGCGGTCTTCCGGTGCATCAAGCCCACCCAACATCGGCGGCACGATCTGACGACCCATCCGCGTGAGGGCGATCACCAACGCGTCTTGCTTTTCCGCCATCTCTGGCCGGCTCATTTGCTTCAAAATCTGAGGGACCGCGCGCGGGCCGGCATTCCGCAACTCGCGCGTCGCCAGTTCGCGTTGAGTCGGGTCGCCAACTAGTCTCGCGATCAGGCCGTCCACGAACGCCGGGTCTTCAGACTGCTGGCGGGCGAGGGCATTTAGGCGTTCGAGCAACTGAGTCGAAAGGGGCTGCAGCTCTGGAATGCGAGCCAGTTTCACGAACTCACCCGTACCGTGCTTGTCGCGAATTTTGAGCATCAGCTCGTCGTCGGGTGATCCCGAGTTGAACTGATCGAGGTACTTGCGTGCCAAGTCCATTCGCGCCAGATCGACCATCAGCAGCGTGCTGGCGAAGAACTCTTCGGGTGACTTGGGTTCGATGAGCAGCGGAGACGGATCGGGCGCGGCGGCCAATTTGGCGGGAGCCGGTTGTGCCCTCAACGACGATGCCCCGTGCAGGCAGATCGCCCCACAAGCAAGACTCGCAATGAAAACTCGACGAAGCCGGGTCATTCGCAGACTCCGCAATTACACGAGGACTCTTCGCGCCGCTCGCAGCTGCGGCAGGAGCATCCGTGCAACCACTTTCCAATTCCAACACCGAGGCCGTGCCCGGATGCTACGAACGCACGACGGGATGAAACAACGACATTTCACCCCGACCGACACAAATCACCTGACTCGACCGCAGTCGGATCGACCGCCGGGCAGAAGTGAGTCCAACTTGTCCAAGGAGGCAACTCGCGCAACGCGAGAGTCAAGCACGGCGTTCGGATGCCACCGGTCGCTCGGGTCGCACCGCTCATGCCACCGAGTCAAACCTTGCCGGTTAAAGCGATCCGTACGGGGTAGAACTCGAAGTCCGGCTTTTCTGAAAGCCGGACTTCTCTGCCCCAGCAATTCTCAACACGGCGCGTCATCTCAAAGAGAAGTCCGGCTGACAAAGCTAAGCCGGACTTCAAGCGTGGAGGACTTCAAACATGGAGGACTTCAAGCGTGGAACACGCCGTATCACACATCCAACTCGTGGGCCACCAAGTCGGCATACGTCTCGCGGCGGCGGATGACTTTGACGGTCGTGCCGTCCACGAGTAGCTCGGTCGCGCGGGGACGCGAGTTGTAGTTGCTGCTCATCGCCGTGCCGTAGGCTCCCGCGCTGAAGATCGCCAGCAGGTCACCGCGCTGCATCGGCGGGAGATAACGGTCCTTGGCGAAGTAGTCGGACGATTCGCAAACGGGACCGACGACATCCGTCTTCTCGCAGCCAGCGATCTCCCCTTCGACGTTCGAGGGCATCGGGACGGACGGCTTCACCGGCCAGACGCGATGGAACGAGTCGTACATCGCCGGACGAATCAGATCGTTCATCGCACCGTCCTGAATCACGAACAGTTTGCCACCCTCGCGCTTCGTGTACACGACGCGGCTCACCAGCACGCATGAGTTGCCGACGATGAACCGGCCCGGTTCGAGGGCCAGCCGACACTTGGCCGCTTGCACGGCGGGGACGATGACCTTCGCGTACTCGGACGCGGGCAGCCCTTCATTTTCGCGGTAACTGATCCCGAAGCCGCCGCCGAGATTGATCCAGTTAATGTCGTGGCCGTCGCGCCGCAATGCTTCAACAACTTCGATCGCCTTCGCCCCGGCAGCCTCATACGGATCGGTCGTCAGGATCGGCGAGCCGAGGTGCATGTGGATGCCCTTCAGCGCGAGTCGCTTGTCTCGCAAGACCTTCGCGGCCAATTCGCGGAACCGTTCGATGTCCATGCCGAACTTGTTCCCCTTCTTGCCCGTCGTTGTCTTGGCATGCGTCTTCGCGTCGATGTCCGGATTGAGCCGCAACGCGACGCGACCGATCTTCCCCATCGAACCGGCCACTTCCGCGATGGCATCGAGTTCCGCTTCACTCTCGACATCGAACATCAGGATGTCGTTCTCGAGCGCGAACCGAATCTCTTCATCGGTCTTGCCGACTCCCGCGAAGACGACTTTCGACGTGTCCGCCCCCGCCGCCTTGACGCGATACAACTCGCCCCCCGACACCACATCAAAGCTGCTCCCCGCCTCGTGCATCACCTTCAGCACGCCGAGCGTCGAGTTCGCCTTCACCGAGTAACAGATGACGGGATCGACCTCAGCAAACGCGGTCTGAATCTGCTTCAGTTGCCCGAGCAGAAACGACTTTGAATAGACCCACAACGGAGTCCCATATTGCTCGGCGAGCGTCGCCACAGAAACGTCTTCGCAAAACAATTCGCCATCGCGGTAGTCAAAGTTCGTCACGTTGGGTTCCTAAGGATTGAATGGGCACGACAACGAACACGTTCCGAGTCCTGCCTTGATGTCTGTCAAGAAACAATTCCCGCACGAAGCAGGCATTCGTTGGCCCATTCCTTCTGATCGAGTGTCAGGGGAACGACAGGGGGATACTTGTGATCGACCATCTCAGAGTAACTGAACAACTCGTAGATCGTTGACCATGCGAGTTCTAGGTCGAGCGACACATCGGCGTCGTCGGACAACAGGGGAACGTTGACCACGGGCAACGGCTCGGTCATCGGGATCGGCCATGTTTGCACGCGAGGCCGCTGATTGACGCGACTGAGGAAAATGAAGTAGGGAACTGAGGGGAGAGTTCCGACAACGGGATATCGCTTGCCGATTCGAAGCAGGTCAATCTCCATGTAGTGAGCAGATGACGACAGGAATTCGAGCCGCCGCTTCCTGAACTCTTTCAACCCACTGCCACGTTTGTTCGTCGGTGAAAGGACTTCGATTGCCGTCACGAGCGCCCGCGACTTGGCATCGCGGATTTCGATAAACGTTTGTTCCATTTCTTCTGGCACGGCCGTCTGCAACATGATTGAGTTGCCCGTTGAAGCGGTTCCTTGAATTAGCCCACTCTTTCCCAATGGAACGACATACACATCGGGACTTCGCCGTTGTCCGTCAAATTGTTCGATGGGGTCCGGCGTGGCAATCACCACACGGGCCTCAGTGAACGCGAAATACTTCGGCTTGAGTTTGGTCGAAAGCTGGCGTGCGATTTCCTCAATCAGATTGTGATGGACCGTCGTCCAGAACGGTCCCTCCAAATACGGGTCCATGCCAGGAAATGGATTGGGCATTGTTCCCCCTCTCAATGCAAACTCAGAGGCAAATGAATTCCGGCCACAAATCTGACTCAACCTTGGTGTCACGTGAACGTTGGGTAGACCCGCAGTCCCTTTCCTCGAATTTGAATTCGGGTATCGATCTTCGGTCCGGCGTTTTGAAGTTGGTCAGAATCGAATGCAATGAACTCAGCCCCGTTTTGAATGTAGACATCGAAAATTGCAAAGTCAGATGCGATTTCGGTGACTTGATGCACGGTGCCATCAATCTGAATCTGACCGTCAGGCAACGGAAAAAATCCCGATATCGAATCGTAACGTTCGAGTCCGACTTTGATCTCAAGGACTTCGTTCAGTTCAAATTCTGCACAAACCGTCTTTCCAACCAAGTCACGTAAACGGGAGATATTCCCAATGACGGCGACATCAAGCCTGTGTCCATTGTGGCTGACGGTACCCCAGTGCCAGTCAGAATGAGGCTCAATTTCATGGATGGACTCGAAAGTGACGGCCATGTTTTCAAATCCGCTTGTCAATTCCAGCCCTATCGCCACTTTCGTGGTTGTCGTCGGGCTTATTTCTCAGTGATGCTTCGCCAGCAACTCCGCGATCTGGATGGCGTTGGTTGCTGCTCCTTTGCGCAGGTTGTCGCTGACGCACCAGAACGTCAGGCCGTTCGGGTGGGTGAGGTCTTTCCGAATGCGGCCGATGAAGACGAGGTCGCTGCCGGTGCAGTCGCAGGGCATGGGGTAGCCGCCCTGTTTTTCTTCGTCCACGACTTTGATGCCGGGGAAGGCGGAGAAGAGCTTCTTCGCCTCTTCGACCGACACCGGGCGTTCGGTTTCGACGAGGATCGTTTCGCTGTGACAGTTGGCGACCGGGATGCGGACGCAGGTCGGGCAGACCATGATCGACGGGTCGCCGAGAATCTTGCGAGTCTCGTAGACCATTTTCATTTCTTCGCTGGTGTAGCCATCTTCCTTGAAGCCGCCGATTTGCGGGATGGCGTTGAAGGCAATCGGGGACTTGAACGCTTGTTGTTCGTAGCTCTTGCCGTCCAACTTCGCTCGCGTTGCTCCGTAGAGGTCGTCCGTCCCGGCGAGGCCCGCGCCGCTGACCGCTTGGTAGGTGCTGACAATCACACGGCGGACTCGGGCCGCGTCGTGGAGCGGCTTCAGGGCGAGAGCCATCTGCGTCGTCGAACAGTTGGGGCTGGCGATGATTCCCTTCGCGTTGAGCGCGTCTTGCGGATTGATTTCGGGAATGACCAGCGCCACGTCGTCATGCATTCGGAAGTAGCCAGACTCGTCGATGACTTTGCATCCGGCGGCAACAGCGTGCGGCAGATATTCAGCGGCGACTTCATCCGGCGTGGTGGCGATGACCAGATCGACGCCTTGGAATGCGGTGGGTTCCAACAACTCGACGGTGTAGTCCTGACCTTTGAATTTCAATATCGAACCGGCACTGCGGGCCGAGGCCAAAAATCGATACGTCTTCGCGAGCATCGGCCGCTCTTCGAGCAACTGCAACATGATGCGACCGACCGCGCCTGTCGCCCCAACCATCGCCATCGTTCCAAACACGATTTCACTTCCTTCTACTGACAAAAAAGGCTCGACAGTGATTCCGTCGGGCCAGTCCCATTTGATGCGGCGGAATGATAGCGGCGGGCTTCGACGTGAGGCAATCAACGATCTTCACGTCGCACCCTGCATCGTCACCGAGTGAACTACAGGCGTGCGCCAGTCGCTGCTATCATCGCCGCCCTTACAGACGGCAGCGCCCAGCAACGAGTGGCGTTGTCGCCCGCACACCAACCCGAAGCGTAAGCGAGGCCGCGAGTGCATCGACAGCCTGTCGTTTGAGGGCGATGAAGTCGTGAGACTTCATCGCCCGAACTCTCACGAGTTCTGTGCCGCCTGTTTCCAGTTCACGCTGATTTTGAACTCAGGTGTAAAAACAGGCAGAGCATCCTCGCTCACGCTTCGGGTTGGTGTGGTTTGGTCAGACATAGACACCTTTCAGACATAGACACTCCTCAGGATTCAGACTCGACAATGAAGATTCTCGTGATTGGCAACGGTGGACGTGAACACACGCTGGTGTGGAAGCTCAAGCAGTCTCCTTCGGTGACACAGGTCTTCTGCGCGCCGGGCAATGCAGGGACGGGGCTAGACGTGACCAACGTGGACATCAAGGCGACCGACTTTCCGCAGCTCATCAAGTTCGCGCTCGCCGAGAAGATCGATCTGACCGTCGTTGGCCCCGAAGCGCCGCTTGTGGCGGGGATCGTCGATGAATTCAAGAAGGCCGGTTTGCGCGTGTTCGGGCCATCCAAACTGGCGGCCGAATTGGAAGGCTCGAAACGCTTCGCCAAGGAACTGATGGCCAAAGCCAAGATTCCAACGGCCGATTTTCGGACTTTTCAAAACGCTGCCGAAGCCATGAGCTACATCGATGAGCGCGAGAACACCGAGCGTTTCGTCATCAAGGCCGATGGCTTGGCGGCGGGAAAGGGCGTCGTCGTCTGCTTCTCGAAGACTGAGGCACGCGACGCCATCAAGCGAATATTGATCCACAAGGATTTTGGCGCGGCCGGTTCGCAGATCGTCATCGAAGATTTTCTCGTGGGAGAAGAGGCGAGTCTGCTGGCGTTCGTCGATGGAACCACGATTTTGCCGCTCGAAGCCGCTCAGGATCACAAGGCCGCATTTGACGGTGACACGGGGCCGAACACCGGCGGAATGGGAGCGTACTCGCCAATCCCGTCGATGACCTCCGAAATGGTCGATGTGATCGTCGAGAAAATCCTCGTGCCGACGGTTCACGAGATGATCAAGGCCGAGCGTCCGTTTAGCGGCTGCCTCTACGCGGGCCTGATGCTCACCAATCAGGGACCGAAAGTGATCGAGTTCAACGTCCGTCTGGGTGACCCGGAAACGCAAGCGGTCCTGATGCGATTGAAGTCAGACCTCGCACAGGTGATGTACGCCGCGGCCGACGGCAAGCTCGATGAGATCGAACCACTGGAGTGGGACGAACGTTCGTCCGTCTGCGTCGTGATGGCCTCGGCGGGATATCCGGGCGACTATGAAAAGGGGAAGCCGCTACGAGGACTCGAAGAAGCGGCGCTCGTTCCCGACACCAAAGTCTTTCACGCGGGAACGACTCAAGTCGGAGACCAGATCGTCAACGACGGCGGTCGTGTTCTCGGTGTCACCGCGCTGGGCGACTCTCTCGCGGACGCCAAGCTGAAAGCCTATCAAGCAGTGAAGTGCATCCGCTGGGACGGCGCTTGGTGCCGCAAGGACATCTCCGACAAGGCAACAAAACGATGAACAGGTTTCGTCGTTAGCCACCCCATGGCTGGCGACCGTAAGGCGAGCGGCAGTAGTTGTCATACCGACAATCGAAGCCTGACGCGCAAGCGAAGCCTAGGATATCGAGCATCCTTCGCTTGCGCGTCAGGCTTCGATGGGTCTGCTTTTTCTTGCCGCTCGCGTAAACGGAACTTGGCCGACTTTTGGAGCCATCCCGCAGAGAGAGGAGTCTTCACATGCAAACGAATGACGCTCATCGGCTTCGAGCGGATGACGAATTTTCGCGGCGAGACTGTCTACGAATCGGGGGCCTTGGCGCGGGAGGGCTTTCACTCGCGAACCTGTTGTCGGCGCGAGCGGTCGCGCAGAACGGAGCGACTCGCGCGGCGGGCGTGAGTCAGTCGGCAGCGGCGTTCGGACGGGCGAAGTCGGTGATTCTCTTCTGGCTCATGGGGGGGCCACCTCAGCACGAGACATGGGATCCCAAGCCGCATGCACCGCTCGAAGTGCGTGGGCCGTTTCAACAGATCGCCACGCGGACGAGCGGACTCTCCGTCGGCGAGTTGATGCCGCGCACCGCGACACTCACCGACAAGATCGCTGTGCTGAGAGCGGTCACCACCGGTGACAACTCTCATTCATCGAGTGGTTACGCAATGCTGACAGGCGTCCCGCACGTCCCGCTCAACGCCGAGAGCGTCACGGCGAAGGCTCCCAATTTGTGGCCGTGTGCCGACAGCATCGTCCGCAAATTGAGAGGTTCGCGGAACGGCCTCCCCGGTGCGATCGCTCTCCCCGAGCACGTTTGGAACGATGGCAACTTCCCTTGGCCCGGACAAGACGCGGGGTTTCTCGGCCGTCGCTTTGATCCGTGGCTCATTCACTGCGACCCCAGTTCACCCCAGTTCAAGGTTCCCGATCTCGCCTTTCCCGATGATCTCCCGTCCACGCGCTTCGATCGACGCCGCGAGCTACTGAGTCAGTTCAACAATCAGATTGGCCAAGCCCGCGCGGAACAGACTGCATCAACTGTAAAACGGTACGACGACGAGTCGCAGCAGGCGTTGGGGCTGCTTGGCGGATCGGCCGCCCGACAGGCTTTCGACCTCAATCAAGAACCGGCTTCCGTGCGCGACCGTTATGGCCGCTCACGCTATGCCCAAAGCGTGTTGCTCGCCCGACGCATGGTCGAGGCGGGTGTGTCGCTCGTCCGCATCAACTGGACGCGCATGATGGACAAGCCGAATCAAGGCGGTTGGGACACGCACACGCAGCACGCGCAGTGCTGTAAAGACTTTCTGATGCCGATCATGGACCAAGCTTATTCCGCTTTGATTGAAGACCTCAGCGAACGCGGTCTACTCGATCAAACTTTGATCGTCTGGCTGGGCGAGTTCGGCCGGACGCCCAAGATCAATACGAACGCCGGACGAGACCACTGGGGCAGCGTCTTTTCCGTCGCACTGGCGGGAGGCGGCATTCGCGGTGGAGTGGTTCACGGATCGTCGGATGCCCAAGGCGCATTCCCGATGGAGAGCCGCGTCGAACCGCACGATCTGATGGCCACAATCTATCACTGCCTCGGTTATTCGGCCGACACCGAAATCCACGACGCGCTCGGACGACCGCTGCCAATCAGTCGAGGCGAGGTGATTCACTCGATCTTCTAATCGGGGACCAGAAGCCCGGCTAACAGAGCAACATCTCGGACGGTGGTTGATGTGACCTCTGAGCGGGGTGGCGTAAGCCCCCTGGTTCTTGGGCGTCAGCCCCCTTCGTTCTCTGCAAACGGGCTGACGCCCAAAAACCAGGGGGCTTACGCCACCCCGCTCAGAAACTCTTACTCTTGGCCGCGTGAGTTCAGCCAGACCTCTGCCGCTCGCCTATCGGTCATTCGCCCAAGAGGCCCTTGGCCAACCGCTTCAGCGCTTCGCTCTCGATTTGACGGACTCGCTCACGCGTGAGACCGAGCGACTCACCGATCTCTTTCAGCGTGCGTGGCTCCGCATCGTCGAGGCCGAATCGCATCCGCAGAATCGTGGCTTCGCGCGGGTCCATCGTGTCGAGCATCCGATAGACGTGCTTGAGGTTGTCGGCATCGACCATCTCAACTTCAGGACCTTTTTGGCGTTCATCGGCGACCATGTCGCTCATCGTCCAACCGCCATCGTCCTCGTCCGTCTGCGGCGTCATGTTGTAGAGGTGGATCGCAGTCTTCACGATGCTCAACTTCTTCTTAGGAAGCTGCAACTCTTGGGCGACCTCTTCCTGCGTTGGTGCACGCCCCAGTTCTCCATCGAGCTTCGCCGTCGCACGCCGCCACTTGGAGAGCAGTTCGACCATATATGCCGGGATGCGGATCGTCTTCGCAGTGTTGATGAGCGACCGCTTGATCGACTGCTTGATCCAATAGCTGGCATACGTGCTGAACCGGGTGTTCATGTCCGGGTCAAAGCCCTCGACCGCACGCAGCAGCCCGAGATTGCCTTCTTCGATCAAGTCCTGAATGGGCAGGCCCTTGTTGGTATAGGCGCGAGCGATGTTCACGACCAGCCGGAGATTCGCGCGGACCATCCGGTCCCGCGCGCTGCTGTCTCCGGCAGAGATGCGATTGGAGAGTTCCTTCTCTTCCTCCGCAGAAAGTAAGGCCGTCTCGTTGATCTCGCGGAGATACGTTTCGAGCGGAGTTTGTGCGCCAGTCGGGGCGCTGCGTAGCCGTGTGGTCTTGGCCATCGAAGTGTCTGTCCGTCAGGAGTCAGGTGGAATAACACGCCACCTCCTGTGGCCAATCAACGGCGGAGTTCCGCCAAGAGTGTTATCGGAGTTGGACTCCAAAAATTCCAAACTGAGACGGGCGTATGACGGGAAACGATCAGAGAAACTGGGCAGACGGCGCAATAATAACGGCCCTCCGGAACGTGCCGGAGGGCCGCAAGGTTTCTCGAATCAATCAGCCTCGCGCCGCTTGACTCTTAGGATTCTTGAACCACGCGCGACCATGGGGCGCGCAGGGCCCGTTGTCACTCAGCAGGTGTCTCCTCTTCAGCAGGAGTCTCCACTACTGCCGCTGGGACATCCTTGGTTTCCTCTGGGCTACCCATGGTGAACAGCGGGCCGGATGAACCTTCCGTTCCGCCTTTGAGTTCTCCACGGACCTTGGGAGCCGCTGCCTGAGCATCAGCCTTCGGCTCATTGGCCGCTGCCGCCGCTGCTTGAATCTCAACCGCACTTCTGCGACTCAACCCGATCTTCCGATCGTTGGAATCAATCCGCAGAATCCGGACATCCAACTCTTGGCCGACTTTGACGAATGTTTCGGGGTTCTCGACCTTTTGGTCAGACAATTCCGAAACGTGCAGCAGACCCTCCAATTCGGGTTCGAGTTCGACGAAGACTCCGAAGTTGGTGATCTTCGTGACCTTGCCGATGACCTGCGATCCCGGTTGGTACTTCTGGGGGATTGTGGTTTCCCACGGATCGCCCGCAAGCTGCTTCAGGCCGAGTGCGATGCGCTTCCGTTCCTGATCGACCGAGATCACTTGGCAACTGATCGGATCGCCCTTCTTGAGCAACTCGTTCGCGTGCGAAATCTTGCGGGTCCAAGACATGTCGCTGACGTGCAGCAACCCATCGACACCCTCTTCCAACTCGATGAACGCACCGTAGTTGGTGAGATTGCGAACGGTACCGCTGACAGTCGCGCCCGGCGGGTACTTGGCGGCGACTTCGTCCCACGGATTCGACTGAGCTTGCTTCATGCCCAGCGAAATCTCTTGCTTCTCTTTGTTGATCCCCAGCACGACGACATCGACTTCTTCGCCTGGATTGACGAGTTCGGTCGGATGATTGACCCGCTTCGTCCACGACATCTCGCTGATGTGAACCAGCCCTTCGATGCCGTCTTCCAGCTTCACGAATGCGCCGTAGGACATCACGTTGACGACTTCGCCGCGAATCTTCGTACCGACCGGGTACTTCGTTTCGACGTTGTCCCAAGGACTCGATTCCTTCTGCTTGAGGCCGAGCGCGATTTTTTCCTTGTCGCGATCGACATGCAGAATCATCACTTCGACCTCTTGGTCGATGCGAACCATTTCGGTCGGGTGGCTGATGCGGCCCCAACTCATGTCGGTGATGTGCAGCAAGCCGTCGATGCCACCGAGGTCCACGAACGCGCCGAAGTCGGCGATATTCTTGACCACGCCCTTGCGAATCTGGCCCTCGACCAGTTCCGACAGCAGAGCCTTCTTCATTTGTTCGCGTTGGACTTCGATCAGTCGGCGGCGGGAAACGACGATGTTGCGGCGGGCTTCGTCGATCTTGAGGATCAGGCACTCGATGATCTTGCCGCGGTAAGAATCGATGTCTTGAGGACGGCGAATATCGACTTGGCTCGCGGGGAGGAACACGTTCACGCCGATGTTGACCAGCAAACCACCCTTGATCTTCTTGAGAACTTCGCCCTTGACGATGTCCCCTTCCTTGTGGGTGCTGATGATCTTTTCCCACTCGCGAATCCGGTCGGCCTTCCGCTTCGAGAGCAGGATCAGGCCGAACTCGTCTTCGATTTCTTCGAGCAGAACGGAGATCCGCTGTCCGGCGACCGGCGGTTCGTCGGTGTCGGACCATTCGTCGAGCGGAACAATTCCTTCGCTCTTGTACCCGATGTCGATCAGAACCTCTTCGCCTTCGACCCGCACGATCGTGCCTACGAGCACCGCGTTCACGTCATAGCCGGCGTCTCGCTGGTTGTACTCGGCGATCAGTGCTTCTTCGGCGGCTTCCGCGTCGGCCAGTGACAGCCCCAACGCCGCTTCCAGATCCGCATCGCTGACATCAAACTCCCGCAACAAATTCCGATCGACCATACTAGAACAATCCCGTCGTGAGTAAGCGGCCACGTTCACGCGTCATTGTCGTCTCAAGAAGACGACCGCGACTGAACGCACCGACGAACGGAGCCAGTCTTTCCGGCTTGCCGCTCTGGGTAAAAGGGTCTTCCCGCCATCGCCGAAGAGGAACACTCCCCTTCCGCCCACGATGACGAAGGGCGGGAGTGTAGCTGCGATCCCGAATTGCGGCTAGCAAACTCGTCCGGTTTTCAAGGCGATTCCGCCACACCAACCCGCTGCGTGAGCAAGGACGAATGAGGGCCAACTTCTGCGAATACGTCACGAGACATGGCCACCTTCAGATGGCGGCCTCTCGGATCACTCGCCCTCGCTCACGCAGCGGGTTGGTGTGACTGAGGCTGTTATTCTGTTGTGTCTCGCTCCAGCGACCGCGCGAATTCGATGAACTGCTGGCCGCGATCGGCGAAGTTGCGGAACCAGTCATAACTGGCACAGCCGGGTGACAGCAGCACGATGTCGCCCGGTTGCGAATGAGCGACCGCCCACTGACAAGCTTCGGCGAACGAACCGAGTTCCCCCGAGACCTCGCACTGTTTGTGAGGCGACTGCGAGATGAGTTCCCTCAATCGAGCAGCCGTCTGCCCCATAAGCGCGACCGCTTTCACGCGACGTGCGACGGCCGAGGCCATCTGCGACAGGTCAACCTGTTTGTCGTAGCCGCCTGCCAACAGCACGATCGGGGACGTGAAAGCTTCAATCCCCACTTCCGCCGACTCAGGTGTCGTCGCGAGTGAATCGTTGAAGAACTTTCGTCCGGCGACCTCGCCCACGAACTGCAACCGGTGAGGCAGTGGCTGATAGTTTTCGAGGCCTTGCCGCACGGCATTGAGGTCCGCGCCCATCCTCAGCGCAGCGCATGTTGCCGCCAGCGCGTTGGCCAGATTGTGACGACCGGGCAGCTTGAGCCACGTCCTCAACGGCACCCGTTCGTCGCCGCCGTTGACTCGAACGCGGACGCATTCTCCGTCGCCGGATTCCGCGAATACTCCCGCCACTCCGTGATCGACCATTCCAAACGCCAGCCGTTC
This sequence comes from Schlesneria sp., assembly GCA_043733345.1. Taxonomy (GTDB): domain Bacteria; phylum Planctomycetota; class Planctomycetia; order Planctomycetales; family Planctomycetaceae; genus Schlesneria. Next base: position 20,914 of record JAYTGQ010000151.1, on the reverse strand, counting down.
GCCACATGTCGGCCAGCCCGCAACATCGGCATCGTCGGCGTTGAGGACCGTCGCATCGGACGGCTCCTGCCATCGCAACATCGCCTGCTTGGCCCAGCGGTAGTGCGCCACGTCGCCGTGCCAATCGAGATGATTGGGGCTGAAGTTCGTCACGACCGAGACCGCCGGACTGACGTGCAGTCGCTCCAAGTCAGCCAGTTGGAAGCTGCTCAGCTCCAGCACCACGACATCGTCCGGCCCGATCTCATCGACGAGCGGCAACAAGCTGACGCCAATGTTCCCGCCAAGCCAGCAGCGTCGCCCCGAGTCCTCTCGCTGAACGTGATGGCTCAAGATCGAATGAGTCAGCGCGGTCGTGGTCGATTTTCCGTTGCTCCCAGTGATGGCGACGACCGGCGCGCGATTCCACTGCCAGAACAGATTCATCTCACTCGTCAGCGGCACACCCGCCGCGCGCGCGATCTCCAAACAAGCGTGATCGCGCCGGATGCCCGGATTAACCACGATCAAGTCGACACGACGAAAGTCCTCGTCCGCGTGCCCGCCCAGCTTGAACTCGACCGCCGCGACATCACGCTCACCAAGCGACGCCCTCAGTTCTGCCAGCGACTCCGCCAACTTCTCGGCCGGTCGCATATCGGTCACGGTGACGATGGCCCCGCGCGACACGAAGAACTTCACCGCACCCAGCCCCCCACCAAACGAGCCGAGTCCCATGACCAACACATGCAGGCCGCGATAGTCGCGTTGAGGATGATCCGGAATCATGTTGGTCCCCAAGAACAAAAGGAGAAGCGGAAGTTTGACCACGGATAACCCAGCGCGGCTCCGCCGCAACCGAAAGGAACAAGAAGATGGTGGACAAGAAGATCGGAGAGGAAGCATCTGGACCTCGCGTTCATCTTCTTGTCCACCATTTTCTTGTTGAGGCTCTTCGTTGATGACGTGGGAGGGTGACAAGCTTCTCCGGCAGCGAGTGTCGCTTGTTGACGGTGCGGAAATCTTCGCGCCTTGCAAAGAAACGAAACGTGAGTAGCACGGCGCGGCTTCACTTCGTTCTGCCGCAACCCAAGGGGAAGAAGAATTGCCAAGTCGTGGTCTGGCACAGGACAAAGGAAAGCCCAGAGGGAACCACGGAATCCACGGAAGGACACGGAAAAAACAGCCGCCCGATGGTCTGCAATCCACTGAGGCAGCGTCGCTCACTTCATTCTGATTCTTTCTGCCATCTCTTTCCGTGATTTTCCGTGCCTTCCGTGGTTCCTGTCCTGCGGCCCTGGCATTTCAACCTCGTCAAGAATTTGCGCGCCCGGCGCAGAAACGAAACGTGAGTAGTACGGAAGGCACGGATAAAACAAAGGCAAGTCAGACGAAGAGCGAGGTGACTTGTTCTTTGACTTCGACTTATCTGTGCCCTCCGTACTACTCACGTTTCGTTTCTGCGCCGGCCGCGCAGAATTTCGGCAGACCAGATGAGGCAAAATGATGAAGCATAGAATCATCAAGCCGGGCGGTCGGTCTGCTTGCGGGCCTCTTCCATCATTCTGTGCTTCCTCATTTTGCCGTTCCAGTTCTCGCTGCGTTGGGTTGCGGGTATCCCGCGCCGGGTTTTCCGTGGTTTCATCTCAGGTCTTGGCCTTCTCTGTTTGAATCAAGACGATTTCACTTGGCGAGTCCAATCTCGAAATGCTGGTCGAGCCAAGCGGCTGCGTCGCGGAAGTGTTTCAAAACGTAGTCGGCTTGAGTTGCGAAGCTCGGTAGCTCAACCGGAGCGAAAAGCGCCGTCACCATTCCGGCTCGCGATCCGGCTTCGAGGTCAAACACGTAGTCACCGCAGAACAGCAGTTCGGCGGGAGGGATGTTCCAAGCTTGACTGATATGCAGCAAGCCCGCCGGATCGGGTTTGGGAGGAGCGTCCTCGCGAGTGAGAATCAACTCGAACTGAAGTCCCAACCGCGCGAGGACAATGCCCGTCGAAGCGCGCGAGTTGCGAGTCAGCACCGCGCGCCGAAGGCCGTTCGCCGCGAGCCACTGCAAGAATTCGGGGACTCCCTCGAACAGCGTCGCTTGCTCCGCGCCGACCAACTCGTGCCGATGGAGGATCGCCTGCAAGCGCTCTCGTTCGGCAGCCGATTCGGTTTGAGCGACTGCCTCCAAAATGGGAACGCCCGCTGGCAAACCCATGTCGCGGCGGATCGCTTCAAAATCCAACCGCGAATCGACGAGCGTCCCATCGAGGTCGAAGATCACTCCCCGCAGCAGGCGTTTGTCACTCAAGAGACTGCTCCTTGGATGCGAGAGGCGGAACAGGATTCTGGATTGAGGCTCTTATCACTTCATTCGCGCTCTCCTCAATTCGCGCGGACCATTTCCGCGCGAATGAAGAACGGAGCGTTGGTGTCGGACTCATGACGTTCCCAACAGAAGTGGTGAGCCGGGCGGCGTAAGCCCTCGGACTCTTGAGATGGCAGCTAAAAATCCGGGGGCTTACGCCGCCCGGCTCACCTCATTTGGATTTCTGTCGGACACGTCACTCATGGATTGGCCCGCAGCATTAGGATTGGCACTCAAGACTCAGCCAGGTGCCAGATCGAATTGACGGTGACGACATCGGTCAGCTCGGCGCTGCGATGGATGATGTTCACGCAGCAGTTCGTCTGGCGGACTCGACGCGCCAGCTTGAGGTCGATGCCGAGCAGATGCGAGAGAAACGCGCGGTTCACCATGTTGTGGGCGACGACCAGCACGTTCTGTCCGGCGTGAGTCGCAAGTATTTGGTCAAGTGCCGGAGCCACGCGAGCCAGCACGTCTTCGTAAGACTCGCCTCCCGGATGCCGTTCTCGCGCGGGATTGGCGAGGAACCGCTCGACTTCAATCGGATCGCAGGCGCGAATCTCGTCCCACGACAAGCCCTGCCACCGACCGACGCGGCATTCCTTCAATGCCTCGACTGGACGAATCGTGATCCCGCGCGGATCGGCATTCAGCGCAGCGGTCTGCTGGGCGCGAATCATCGGGCTGGCATAGACCGCCGAGAACTCGACCTCACGCAGGAACGCAGCCAACTCACGAGCCTGTTGCCAACCCTTATTCGTCAGCGGCGTGTCGATCTCGCTCCCCTGCAAGACAAACGGCTTCCGCTCGTTCGCCTCGGTCGATCCATGCCGCACGAGAAACATCCGCGTCACTCGCGCATCGGGAGGTCGGCACAGTTCGGTCGTCGCGGTCAGTGTCATGCAGTGCAATCCGTTGCGGGTTGGTCTTGGTCGCTGCTGCCGCCCGAAGTCCGGCTTTTCATCTCCCTCGCGCGCTCGGTGATGAGACATCTGAGCGGGGCGGCGTAAGCCCCCCGGCTCTTCCGAAGAGGGCTTACGCCCAAGAACCGGGGGGCTTACGCCGCCCCGCTCGGAAATCGCGAACTCAAGCGCCGTACTTCTCCAACCGACCGGCGTGAGCCAGCGTGAGGAGCATCAGATGCTTGGCTTCAAAGTGGCCGAGACCGCCGCGGAGGCATTGAGCTTCACCGAACCCGGTCGATCCATCGAAGCGGCAGGTGTCGGCGGCGAGGAGCGTCGGGACCGGGTGCCAACTGTGTGACTTCATCTTGCTCGGCGTGCTGTGGTCGCCGGTGACAACGATCACTTCCGGATTGAGCGCCGTGATGCGCGGGATGAAGTTGTCCAGCTCTTCCGTCCGCTGCACTTTCAACGCGAAGTTGCCGTCCTCACCAGACGAGTCCGTGTACTTCCAGTGGATGAAGAAGAAGTCGTAATCGTTCCACGACGCTTCGAGTCGAGTCAACTGATCTTCGAGCGTGTGGCCTGCGTCAAGAATGTCCATTCCGACAAGCCGCGCGAGTCCCCGATACATCGGATAGACGGCGATCGCTGCGGCACGCAGTCCGTAGACTTCTTTCACCGGCGGGATGTGCGGCAGCTTGTCTATGCCGCGCAACGTGAGGAAGTTCGCAGGGGCATCGTTCTTCAAAACGTCTTTGGCTTGGCGGAGGAACTCCTTCGCGATGGCGGCGGTCTTCTCGCTCCCGGCCGATCGCGCAATGGGATCGAGTGCTGGAACGCCAGTCTTCTGCGGATCGGTATCCCCAACATCACCTCCGAGTCCTTCGCCTCGAAAAATGAGCACCGTGCGATAGCCTTCGCCCGCGCGGACGAAGACCTCCACGCCGGGAATCTTGATCTCGTTCAGCTTGGCACTCAGTTTGGAACCGATCTCCGTTCCGATGCGTCCCGCGCGGCGATCGGTGATGCGTCCCGCATCGTCTATCGTGCAGAAGTTGCCTCGAATGGCGACATCGTTGGGGCCGAGAGCGAAGTCGATCCCGAGTGCTTCCAGAACGCCGCGACCGATCTGGTATTTGACCGGATCGTAGCCGAACAGGCCGAGATGTCCGGGACCGCTCCCCGGTGCAATCCCAGGCAGAACCGGCGTGCTGAGTCCCAGCGTGCCGCGTCGCGCCAGTGCGTCGAGATTCGGAGTATGAGCTGTCTCCAACTCCGTCTTGCCACCCGGCGTGAGCGGCAATCCACCCAACCCGTCTCCCACGAGGAACACAATTTTGGAACCATTGTCTTTCTGCAACCGGCGGGTGAAATCATGCGGGTCGGTCATCGGGAAGCGATCACTTTCAAGAGGCAGTTGTGTGGATGAATTCGCAGCCAACTCAAACGGGAGCGGCCAGCGGGGCGGGATTGTCGGTGAGACTCGGATGCCACGCAAGCGACGCCACGCGGCTCGCGCTGGTTGTTGTCGATGGACCGCCTGTGATGCCGCGCTGCTACCAGCCTGTTGAAAAACGGTGATCGGGAGGGCAAGGCTCCCGCCGAGTGATCGGGAGGGCGAGGCTCCCGCCGAGCCGCGAGGCACAAGCGACTTCCCTCACGCACACGGCTCGGCAGGAGCCTCGCCCTCCCTTTTTCAACAGGCTGCTACGTCCGACCAGCGCCCACAAACTTCGATTGGCTCGCTTTGCGGCCCCGTTTTGTTGGCCTATAAGGCGACCGGCAACAAATGGCTTACCCGTAGACACCAACCCGAAGTGTGAACGAGGACATTGATCGACTTCGCCCTCGTTCACACTTCGGGTTGGTGTGGGTCAGACCAGTCGTGCCGGTCGCCGATAAAGTCATTCGTCACTTCAAATCATTCGTCACTTTCGGTCCCCCTTCTTTTCAGCGAGTGCCTGATGCAAGACTACGAAAAGCTCGGCGTGTTTTATCTGGGCAAGCGGTTCGATCAGGAGACCCGCCAGATCGAGGACGAGGCACTGCTGTACGACGCCAAGGATTTGACGACGCATGCGGTCTGTGTCGGGATGACGGGGAGTGGCAAGACAGGGCTGTGTCTCTCACTGCTCGAAGAGGCGGCGATCGACGGCATTCCCGCGATCTGCATTGACCCGAAAGGCGATCTCGGCAACTTGCTGCTCGCCTTCCCAAACCTCAAGCCCGCCGACTTCCGGCCGTGGGTCGATCCGGCCGATGCGACCCGCGCGGGACTGACTCCCGACGAGTACTCCGCGAAAATGGCGAAGGTCTGGAAGGAGGGTCTCGCCGCGTGGGATCAGCCGCCCGAGCGAATCGCCAAGTACCGCGATGCCGTCGATATTTCGATCTACACCCCGGCCAGCAATGCCGGGTTGCCGCTGACCGTTCTCAAATCATTCAACGTCCCCGGCGAGGCGACGCTGCGCAACACTGAAGCGATGCGCGAGCGCGTTTCGGCGTCGGCGGCTGGATTGCTCGCGCTGCTGGGGATCGACGCCGATCCGCTGCAAAGCAAGGAACACATCCTGCTGGCCACGATCCTCGATCGTTCGTGGCGCGCGGGAAAGGACGTTGATCTCGGCACGCTGATTCGACTCATTCAGAAGCCGAACTTCGACAAGGTCGGCTTCATGGATCTCGAGAGCTTCTATCCGTCGAAGGAGCGGTTCGCGTTCGCGATGAGCCTCAACAACCTGATCGCGTCGCCTGGCTTCGCGGCGTGGCTGGAGGGCGAATCGCTCGACATCCAGAAGCTGCTCTACACCGCCGAGGGGAAGCCGCGACTGACGATCATCTCGATCGCCCACCTGACCGACAGCGAGCGGATGTTCTTCGTGACGATCCTGCTCAACGAGATGGTCGGGTGGATGCGCAATCAATCGGGCACATCGAGCCTGCGAGCGATCCTCTACATGGACGAGGTCTTCGGCTACTTCCCGCCCATCGCGAACCCACCGTCGAAGATCCCGATGCTGACGCTGCTCAAGCAGGCCCGCGCGTTTGGACTGGGTGTGATGCTCGCCACGCAAAACCCGGTGGACCTCGACTATAAAGGTCTGTCCAACGCGGGGACGTGGTTCCTCGGCCGACTGCAAACCGAACGCGATAAAGCGCGCGTGCTGGAAGGACTGGAAGGAGCTTCGACAGCGGCGGGGGCGGCGTTCGATCGCGGCAAGATGGAACGGATCCTCGCGGGACTTGGCAACCGTGTCTTCCTGATGAATAACGTCCACGATGACCAGCCGGTGGTGTTCCAGACCCGTTGGGCGTTGTCTTATCTGCGCGGGCCGCTCAGCCGCGATCAGATTTCGATCCTGATGGCCGACAAGAAGGCCGCGCTGCCTCCGTCGGAAGGACCGGCCACCGCGTCACTCGGTGATGCCGATGCTGGCACGCATCCGATCCTCCCGCCGGGCGTCAACGAAACGTTCATCGTGAAGCAGGCGTCGGTTCTCGGCAAATCGAAGCTGCTGTACCGGCCAGGGCTGCTCGCCACGGCACGACTGCGGTTCGTTCAAGCCAGTGCGGGGATCGACCAACTGAGCGACTGCTCGATCTTCCTGCCCGCTGTCGAAACTGTTTCGGCCACAATTTGGGATGCCGCGACAATCTCAACCGACGACGAGCCGGAACAGGACGACCACGCGGAAGAGGACGGCGGGTTCGGCTCGTTGCCCGCCGAGTTGAATCGCGCGAAGACGTTCACCGAATTGCAGTCGGCTCTGAAGGACCACCTGTATCGGACGCAGAAGCTGCGGCTGTGGAAATGTGCTGAGTTAAAAGAGGTCTCGAACCCCGGCGAGTCCGAGGGGGACTTCCGCGTCCGGATCACTCAGGGCGTCAAAGAAAGTCGCGATCTGCAAGTCGAGAAGTTGCGAGCGAAGTACGGCCCCAAACTGGTGACGCTTCAGGAACAGCTCCGCAAGGCGTACCAACGGGTCGAGAAAGAGAAGACTCAATCCAGCCAAGCCACCACGACGGCCGCGATCACGCTGGGCACGTCGATTCTCGGGGCAGTCTTCGGCCGAAAACTGGCCAGCGCGACCAACATCGGCAAGATGGCCACCACGATGCGCACCGCCGGAAAAATGTCGGGAGCCAAGCAAGATGTCGCTCTGGCGGAAGAAACCGTCGGCGCGATCCAGCAGCGACTCGACGACCTCAGCGCCCAGTTCGAGGCCGAAGCCAACGCCCTGCTGGAAGGAGCCGCTCCCGATAGCCTCATCCTTGTTGACGTGAGCATCGCGCCAAAGAAGACCGACATCACCATCGTGAAACTCGCTCTCTGCTGGACTCCGTGGGTCGTCGATGCCAAAGGGAATGCCGAGGCCGCTTGGTAGCTTCATGCGGTCATCAGACCTTGCACGGCTTGAATTGACTCGTTTAACCGCGTGGGCACCGCCCCGCGCGTCGAATGGCGAACCAGCTTCCCACGTCGCACGACGCGTGGGGCGTTGCCCACGCGGTTAAACGACTGTGCGTCAATTTCGGCCGGGCGAGGTAGAGGCAAGCGGAGAGAGTTGTCTAAACCCACACCAACCCGAAGGATCGGATCCACAATCACAACCCGACGGCTGTAGTCCGGACCCCTTGGTCCGAACGAGTCCATTCGCAGCCATCGTCAATGACTTCGTCCGGACCAAGGGGTCCGGACTACATGGCCAACGACAAATCGAGAAGTCATCGCGATCCCGTTTCTGAGTTCGCATCCAGCAGTTCGTGAGATTCACACGTACTCGTCAGGTTCTAAACCAGTCCGTCGTGGTCCTCGCGGCAACGCGATAAATCGATCCAACCTTGGGATCACTGGATTCCAATTTCGCAGACGGGGACGGCCCTCATTTTTCCTCACCATTCGGACTGGACGACGCCTCAATGGAACAGACTCCCCAATCGAGTTCGCCTCGCAACCTGTGGCTCGTCGCCGCGCTGTTGACTGGCATGGCGGCAGCATTGCTCGTGGCCTGCTTCTTCATTGTGAGAGGCTTCGATCCAGAGCCTGCTCCGCTCGGGGGCAAATCCGGCAACGTCGGTTTGCCCGAGACCAAACTTACACGGGAGGCGACGCTCAAACTGCTCGATCACCGTGATCGAGCGGTTGCCCACTTGGAGAATCATGAGTTCGAGCAGGCCGAGGCGTTGCTGTCGGAGATCCTCGGCCAAGTTCCTCGCGATCCGTTTGGGCCGCGCAACTTGACCGTTTGCCGTGAACTGTGGCTCGGCGCGATCGACGCCACACGCGAACCGGCTCGCCATGCTGAGATGTTGTCCAAAGCGCGTGAGGCCTTGGACCTGTTGGCGACGGTCGAACCGAACTCGCACGTTCCGCATGTGCTGGATGCCCGCATTTCCATCCGCGCGGGTGAGATCGACAAGGCGGCGTTCTCGTTGAGGCGGGCGACTGAGCTTGCGCCGAGATCGGCTGCCGTTTGGTACGACCTCTACTCGTTGAAGCCCACCGTACCGGGTGACGCCCCGGCCCCTGAGACGGTGGATGCATTGCGAAAGGTTTACGAGTTGGAGCCGGACAATTTGTTCGTCCTCAAAGACCTGTTGCCGCTGCTCGTGCAGTTGAAAGACTCCACATTCGCCGACACGGCAGAGAAAGCCAAAGAGACACTGCAACCGTTCGCGGACATCATCCAGACGCACGCACGCGTGAACGTGCTCGACCTGCTCGATGTCGTTGCGAAGGCGGCTCGCGAGGGCAACTGGCCGCTGGCGACGGGCCGCACGATGGCGATCCGCAATGTGATGGTGTCCGAGTCCGCGCGAGACGATCGGTACGTGAAGCTCGATTCGCTTGAGTACGTGCTGCACGACTTCGGCCCCGCGTTTTATGAGCGGGCGGATATGACCATGAAGGACGGCGGCAAAGGGATTCCCGTGTCGTTTGTCTTCGCGCCCAAGGAACAACAGCCCGCGTTGCCACCCGATGCGCGAGACCTCGCGGTGATTGATCTCGATCTCGACGGTCGCATTGACGGTGTGACGTTGCACAAAGACCGCATCGTCGCGGCGATTCCGTTCAGTCCGAAGAACGCTGGCGAGAAACCGTCAATCATCAACGCGATGTTTTCCGGTGACTTCCACAGTCTTCGCGCGGTGGACCTCGACGATGATGTCGATTCCAAATTGAAGGACCGTCCCAAAGACGCGGCAGGGTGCTTGCTGGCCGATCCCGATCTGATCGCGTTCGGTTCGGCGGGACTCAAACTCTTCGAGAACCGCGTCTCGAAAGCAGGCTTGCGCGAGTTCATCGAGAAACCAGCGGGTGATGCTCTCGGTTCATTGCGCGGCGTTCTCGATGTCGTTCCGGCCGATCTCGATCTGGATGGCGACTTGGATTTTCTGACCGTCGCCGCTGATGGCATCCGACTCTGGTCGAACCGCAGCAACTTGACGTTTGAAGAGATCACCTCACGGTCCAAGTTGCCTCCCGCTGAATTCGCTCCGATGGCCGCCGTGGTCTGCGATTGGGACAAGGACACGGACCTCGACATCCTCGTCGCGGGAGCGAGTGGCGTCGGTGTGCTCGAAAGTTTGCGGCACGGTCGATTTCGGTGGCGCGAGCTGGACGAAAGCTTCGCGCCGCTCAAGCAGTCCAAGTCATTACTCGTTGAGGACTACGACGGAAACGGATCGTGGGACTTGCTCGGTGCGGGACCGAAAGGGCTGAATCTGGTTCTGACGGCGACCTCGGCGGCGGGAGTGGTCACGGTGAAACAGGCCAAGCCCGTGGTTCAGTCCCCGTTGTCGTCGGTCGTTTCACTCGACTTTGACAACGATGGACTGAGAGACCTCGCCACGTCGGACGAGGAAGGTCTCGGCCTGTGGCGTGGCGACGGTCGAGGTGAGTTCTCTCCGCTCGTCATGATTCCTATCGCGGGGAACTCTTTCGCCATTGCTGACGTAGACCGGGACGGCGACGAGGACTTGGTCACGGCAGATGCCACCGCATCCAACTGGCTGTCCAACAACGGCGGCAACGCGAACGGATGGCTCGACGTGTCGCTGCTTGCTCAACAGATCAAGCCGAACGAGCAGAACTACAGCAAGCGGGTCAATCACGCCGGGATCGGCAGCACGATTGAGTTGAAAGCTGGCTCGAGATATCAGGCTCAAGTCGTCACGGGGCCGATCACGCACTTTGGACTCGGCCCGCAGAAGAAAGCGGATGTCGTGCGAGTCATCTGGACCAACGGCGTACCGCGCAACCTGATCGATCCCGAACCGAACCTGCACGTCTGCGAAGAGCAGAAGCTCGTCGGGTCGTGTCCGTACCTCTACACCTGGGATGGCGAGCAATTTGTGTTCGTCACCGACCTGCTGTGGAACTCGCCCCTCGGTTTGAAGTTCGCCGAGTCGGTCGCCGCCCCGTGGCGTGAATGGGAGTACCTTAAGATCGACGGCAGCAAGCTGAAGCCAAAGAACGGCGAGTACCTGCTGAACATCACCGAGGAGCTGTGGGAAGCGGGCTACTTCGACCAAGTGAAACTGTTCGCGATCGACCATCCCGCCGGAACCGACATCTACACGAACGAAAAGGTCGGCCCCGCGTCGATGGCCGAACACAAGCTGTACACCGTTCGTTCGCCGCGCATCCCGGTCGCGGCGAAGGACACTCATGGACGAGACATCCTCGACCAAGTGCAGGCTCGTGACGGCATCTACACCAAGACGTATGACCGCAAGCTCGCGCAGGGGCTGACGAATGAACACTTTCTGGAGTTGGATCTTGGGGGATTGGAGAGTCGCACGGCGGAGAAGAATAATAGGGAGGACGGCGATCAGCCCGTCAGCAATCAGCCTTCTGCTTTGGAGAAGACGGCTCCGCGCATCACGTTGTTTCTGACGGGTTGGGTTTATCCGACGAGCACGTCCTTGAACGTGCAGTTCTCGCAGAATCCGGACGGGCCGCAACCGCGACCTCCGGCGCTGCACGCGATCGACGCGAAGGGCCAGTGGCGCGAAGTCTGTCCGTTCATGGGCTTTCCCGGCGGGAAGACGAAGACGATTGCAATCGACATCTCGGACGTGTTCCCTCCCGGTTCAACCGATCATCGGTTGCGCATCGTCACGAACATGGAGTTCTATTGGGACGCCGCCTTCTTCACGGTGGATGAGGCTCCCGTGGAAGTCCGTCAGACGGAACTGTCGCTCGTTCGCGCAGACTTGCACGATCGCGGCGGCATCTCGTTCCGCGAGTACGACGCCGCGAACGGTCCCGAGTACTTCCATCACAACCGTCTCATCCCCGGCCTGCACTGGCCACCGATGGCAGGATCGTTCACGCGGTTTGGCGACGTTCGCGAACTGCTGACCGAGCGGGACGACAAACTCTTGGTCCTCGGCTGTAACGACGAGATGTCGCTCGCGTTCGCCGAGCCTGCCGAACCGCTGCCTGCGGGCTGGGTGCGCGACTTCGTGATCTACAACGTCGGCTGGGACAAGGACAGCGACATGAACACCGTCTACGGCGAGACCGTCGAACCGCTGCCGTTTGAAGCCATGACGACCTACGCGCACCGGGACGGCGAATCGAGGCCACTCGATGACGAGTACGTTCGCTACCTCAACACATACCAAACGCGAACTCAGTCACGACCGTTGTTTTGGAACGAGCTGCGTCGGCGAACGGAGAACAGATAGCGGGCATGGTTCCAATTGCGGTGTCTTCGGGTATCAGCGACTGCCCCGCGCGTCCCGTCAGCGGAGCGACGGGACTACAGTAGTCCCGTCGCTCCGCCGACGGGACGCGTTGAACCAAGCCCAATAATGTCCTGCTCGTGATGCGATGACGCACGTTGACCGACCCGCGAACGGGACTTACCCTGCCGCCGTTCGCACACTCCACCGAGACCAATGCCATGCCATCACCGTTCCCCGGAATGGACCCGTACCTCGAAAACCCGACGCTGTGGCCGGATGTCCATCACCGTTTGATTTCGGTGATCGGCGAAGTCCTCACGGCAAAACTTCGTCCGGCCTATTTCGCCCGGCTCGAACAGCGGCTGTACGTCACCGACGAAACGGATCCCGGTCGCGCGGCGACCATCATTCCGGACATCCGCATCGTGGCAACCTTGGAGCAGACGTGGGCGGAGAGTTCGTGGAAAGGTGACGACGATGGTGGCGGCGTGGCGGTCGTCGAGCCGATCATGGCGAAGACACTTCTCGTCGAAGAAGTCTGTGAGATGCGAGTCGAGATTATCGACGCTCACAGTCGCAGCGTGGTGACGGTGATTGAAGTTCTCAGCCCCGCCAACAAAGTCCCCGCTGCCGCCGGTCGCAAAAGCTATGCGGACAAGCGGCGCGAGGTCATGCAGTCTCCCAGCCACTTTGTCGAGATCGACCTGCTCCGCACCGGCACACCGATGCCGACCGAAGAAACACTCCCCGACTGCGATTACCGCGTACACGTCTCGCGGATCGAGGATCGTCCGGATGGCAAGTTGTGGATGTTCCACCTGCGCGACCGATTGCCGGACGTGCCGATCCCGCTCAAGAAGGGCGACCCCGATGTGGTGCTGTCGCTCCGTTCGGTTCTGAGCACCGCCTACGAACGAGCGGGCTATGACCTCGACATCGACTACCGCCGCGATCCGGTTCCACCGTTCCAAGGAAAGAACGTGACGTGGGCCAACAAGCTGCTGGTCGAACAGGGGCTGCGTCCGAAGCCGGTGGCGGAATGAGGCGACTCTCCATCCACCCTCGCCGAATGAGTGATCGAGAACAAACGTAGGGTGGGCACTGCCCACCGATTTGCGGCCCGTTGTGGTGGGCAGTGCCCACCCTACAGAATCAAAGAACGATCCGCCGCACCTTTCAGATACCGCTTGCCATTGTCTGTTTGTTTTCTGACGGAGTTGATTCATGTCGTCTGTTCCTGCTTCGCCGTCGTCCCCCTCACCGGGATCGCCCGCGCCTGTGCGTCACATTGTCAAACCAGCGGTTGGTCCTCGGCTGCGAGTGCTGATGTGGATCGTGTTCGCGGTGGTCGCGTTGCTGGGAGCGAATTCGACGTACTTGGCAGCCGTCACGTTTCATAGTTGGTTCGACGGGCGGACGTATGAGAACTGGTTCTACATGCTGATGTTCGCCGGGCACTTGGTGCTGGGGCTGGTCCTCGTCGTGCCGTTCACGGTGTTTCTTGGCGTGCATTTGATGAACACCAAGCTGAGGAAGAACAAGCGGGCGATTCGAGTCGGCTACGCGTTGCTCGTCGCGTCGGTCGTGCTGCTCGTGAGCGGGCTGATGCTGATGCGAGTCGATCTGGGCGGGAAGGGGGCTTCGGCGCTGGTCATCAAGGACGCGGCGACACGTTCGATTGTCTATTGGTCTCATATCGCCGCCCCGCTCGTCTGCGTGTGGTTGTACTGGCTGCATCGGCTGGCCGGGCCGAAGATCAAGTGGAAGCTGGGGCTGGGCTACGCGGGGTTGGTCGGCGCGGCGACGGTGGGGTTGATCGCGCTCCACAACCAAGACCCGCGCGGCTGGAATCAGGCCGGCCCGAAGGAGGGAGCCGACAAATACTTCTTCCCGTCACTGGCTCGAACCAAGACGGGCAACTTCATCCCGGCCAAGGCGCTGATGAACGACGACTACTGTTTGAAGTGTCATCAGGACGCTTACAAGGGTTGGTATCACTCGTCACACCACATGAGTTCGTTCAACAACCCGGCCTATTTGGCGAGCGTGCGTGAGACGCGCGAGGTCTCGCTCAAGCGGGACGGCGACGTGCGCGGATCGCGGTTCTGCGCAGGCTGTCACGACCCGGTGCCGTTCTTCAGCGGTGCCTTCGACGATCCGAAGTTCGATGACGTGAACCACCCGACTTCGCAGGCGGGCATCACCTGCACGAGCTGCCACGCGATCACGCACGTCAACAGCACGAAGGGGAACGCCGACTTCACCATCGAAGAACCCGAACACTATCCGTTTGCGTACTCGGACAACGAGTTCCTCCAATGGGTGAACAACCAGCTCGTCAAAGCCAAACCGGCCATGCACAAGAAGACGTTCCTCAAGGACTTTCACAAGTCGGCCGAGTTCTGTTCGACCTGCCACAAGGTCCATCTTCCCGAAGCACTCAATCACTACAAAGAGTTCCTGCGTGGGCAGAACCATTACGACACGTACCTCTTGTCGGGCGTATCGGGTCACGGGGCGCGGAGCTTCTACTACCCGGACAAAGCCGTGCAGAACTGTGCGGGCTGTCACATGCCGCTCAAGGAATCAGATGACTTCGGCGCGAGGCTGTTTGCCGACGCGAAGCAGCCCAGCATTCACAGCCATGCGTTCCCGGCGGCCAATACGGGCCTGGCGTGGCTCAAGGAGACGCCGCCCGATGTCATCCAGGCTCATCAAGAATTTATGCAGGGGAAGCTGCGTGTGGACATCTTCGGCGTGAAGGAAGGAGGCGAGATCAACGGCAAGTTACACGCGCCGCTCCGTCCCGAGGTGCCGAAGCTCAAACGAGGTGAAACGTACTTGCTGGAGTCCGTCGTCCGCACACTCAAGATGGGACATCCCTTCACGCAGGGGACGGCCGATTCCAACGAAGTCTGGCTCGACGTGACCGTGACCAGCGGCGGCAAGGTCATCGGTCGGAGCGGCGGCATCGACGGCGAGACCTCAGTCGATCCGTGGTCGCACTTCATCAATATCTTCATGCTCGACAAGGATGGTGGACGCATCGACCGCCGCAACCCGCAGGATATTTTTGTGGCCCTCTACAACAACCAGATTCCTCCCGGCGCAGCGGCCACGGTTCACTACAGCCTGCCGATCCCGGCCGACATCACCGAGCCGGTCACAGTCGAACTGAAGCTCCAGTACCGCAAGTTCGACAAGATTTACATGGACTTCGTGACGAACAAGGCCAGGCCGGGGGACAAGCCGATTCGAGGTCACACGCCGGGCGAGCCGTATCGCAACGAGCTGCCGATCACCACGCTGGCCTCGGACAAAATCACGTTCCCCGTCGAGGGGATCGACACGCCGGTCGAGAACGCAAAAGTCGAAGCTCCCGTCTGGCAACGCTGGAACGACTACGGCATCGGCCTCCACCTGAAGGGGAAGGCCGAGATGCGGCAGGCCGAGTACGCCTTCAAGCAACTCGAAGAGTTGCAGGAGGCGAAGCGGTACGACGGGGCGCTGAATCTCGCGCGAGTCTATCTCGACGAAGGACGACTCGACGACGCGACGGCCGCCATCGCGCGCGCCTCCGAATACACCGCGCCGCCCGCGCCGCCGTGGACCATCGCGTGGCTATCAGGCCGCATCAACCTTCAACAGGGACGGCTCGAAGAGGCCGAAGCCAACTTCCGTTCGGTGCTGGGTGATACCAACAAGGCGATGCGGGACCGAGGCTTCGACTTCAGCCTCGACTATGAAGTGGTGAATCTGCTCGGCCAGACGCGGTATGAACGAGCCAAACAAATTCGCGATCCCGACCTCAAGCTGCAGCGCGAAGACATCCTGCGACAGGCCACGTCCCAGTTTCAGAAGACGCTGCGATTGGACTCCGAAAACGTGGCCGCTCACTACGGTTTGAGTCAGCTCTATCGAGAACTCGGCGACGCGAAGTTGGCCTCGTTCCATCAAAAGCAGCACGCCAAATACAAGCCGGACGACAACGCCCGCGACGTGGCCCATGAAAAAGCCAAGGTCAAGTACCCCGCCGCGGCCAAGGCGTCCGAACCACTCGTCATCTACCCGCTCGCCCGACCCGGAGCACCGGGGCTGACAGTCGTTCAGCAACGTCGGACCATTGAATCGCCCAAGGCAGGTGACGATTGACGCGAGTTGAAAATAGGGTTTGAGTGCCTCGTCGAAGACTCCGTAACACGCCGCCCATCAGAGTGGAGAACAGAAATGACTGCCAACGCCGAACGAGTGCTAGAACAAGTCCTCAAGCTTCCCGATCAAGATCGCGGTGATGTGATTCTTCGCCTGTTGGAGACACTCCAACAGGAAGACGACATCACCGATGTTGAACTGCTCAACGAATTGGAAGACCGCATGAAAGAAGGGTTCGAGGATTCGATGAGTTGGAACGAACTTCGGCTCACCCGATAGGAGCGTCTGCTGTGGAGCTGATCTTCCAACGCCGTTCCATCGTCGAATACCACGCAGCATTGCGTCACTACGACGGTGTATCGACTCGTTTGGGAGACCGTTTTGTGACTGCGATGGATGCGGCAGTCGAACGAATCCTCGCGGACCCAACGTCACATGCAGTCGTTCTTGGTCAGTTTCGGCGAGTTCGGGTGAAGGGTTTTCCCTATGCCCTGTTTTTCTGTGCTCTCAGCGATAGCAAGGTCGGAGTGATCGCGGTTGCTCATACCAGTCGCCGCCCTGGATACTGGCGTCACCGCCGTTTTGAATCGAAATGAGCGACGGCCAACATTGGACGTGCGGTGGCTCGACACCACATGTCATCGATATCGAAAGTGAAATTAATGAATCAGCCTCAAGGTGAAGAAGAGCGGGACGACGCAATTGTGGGGCGGGCGTTTGTCTGGTCGGGCGGGCTGCTGCTCGTGTTGATCGCGATTGGTGTGGGGATCGCGCTGTGGTTGCGAGGCCAGCAGCCGCCGGTGGTTGAGGTGAAGACGGAGCTGGAGAAGCCAAAGGTGCGTGAGACGCGCGTGGCCGAAGTGCCCGCCATGCCGTTCACCGACATCACCGCAGCGGCGGGCATCCGCTTCATTCACGAGAACGGCTCGGCGGGCGAGAAGCTGCTGCCCGAGACGATGGGCGGCGGGTGTGCGTTCCTCGATTACGACGGCGATGGCGATCAGGATATTTTGTTCGTGAACTCCTGCCGCTGGGTGTGGGACACGCGCAACCAAGAAACTCCGCCGACGATGGCCCTCTATCGCAACGAGGGCGACTGCAAGTTCGTCGAGGTGACGAGCGATGTGGGTTTGAATGTGAGCTTCTACGGTCAGGGCGTGGCGGTTGGCGATTACGACAGCGACGGTGATGTTGACCTGTTTGTCTCGGCCGTCGGCCCGAACAGGGCTGAGGGAGAAAAGCTCAACACAGAACAAGGCTCAGGGCCGAACCGGCTGTTTCGCAACGACGGCGGCAAGTTTGTCGATGCCACAGCCGAAGCGGGCGTCGCCGGATGTGAGGACGATTGGGGTACGAGCTGCGGCTTCCTCGATTACGACAACGACGGAGACCTTGATCTGTTCGTGGCCAACTATGTGAAGTGGACGCGCGCGTTCGACAAGGCTCAAGAGTTCACATTGACCGGCGGCGGACGAGGCTACGGCCGACCGCAGGTCTTTCCCGGCACGTTTCCGTACCTCTATCGCAACGATGGCGGTGGGAAGTTCATCGAGGTTGGAAAGTCGGCAGGTCTGCAAGTGGCCAACCCGGCGCGGAAGGACATCGCAATGGCGAAGTCGCTCGGTGTGACGTTTGCCGATTTCGATAGCGATGGCTGGATCGACATCGTGGTCGCCAACGACACCGTGCAGAATTTTTTGTTTCGCAACAAGCAGGACGGCACGTTTGAGGAACTCGCCCAAGAGCGCGGCGTCGCGTTCGATCAGGAGGGACAAGCGCGCGGTGCGATGGGTGTCGATGCCGCCCGCATTCGCGATGGAAAGGCGGTCGCAATCGCCATCGGCAATTTTGCCAACGAGATGACCGCGTTCTACGTGGCCTATGGCAACTCGATGCAGTTCACGGATGAAGCGATCGCGACGGGGATCGGGCCTCAGTCGCGCCTCGAACTCAAATTTGGGACGCTCTTCGTCGATGTCGATCTGGATGGTCGCCAAGACATCGTCTCAGCGAACGGCCACTTGGAGAACGAGATCAACAAGGTCCAGGTCAGTCAGCAGTACGAGCAATCGCCGCACTTCTTCTGGAACTGCGGCCCAGGCTCAAAGACGGAGTTCTGCCCCGTCCCGCGCGACAAGTGCGGCGATGATTATCTCAAACGGATGGTCGGCCGCGGCGCAGCGACCGCCGACATCGACGGCGATGGAGACCTCGACCTGCTCTTCGCCGCAACGGGTTCCTCACCGAGACTTCTTCGCAACGACCAAAAGCTCGGAAACCATTGGCTGCGGGTGGAGGTCACTGTCGCAGGAGCGAGTCGTCACAGTCAGGCTGTGGCCATCGGTTGTCACGTTGAAGTGGAGTTGGAAGACGGTCGGTTGCTTCAAGGTCAAATCATGCCCACACGCGGCTACCTGTCTCAGAGCGAAGGGGCGGTCACGTTTGGTCTCGGTTCCGCCAAGCGTATTCAGCGGGTGAAGATTCGTAGCCCACAGAACTTGCAGCAGACCATCGACACACCACCGATTGATCGCGTCCTGAAGGTCACACTTCCGCGATGCTGACTCGCCACGGAGCGCGAAGTACCATGCGACACACACGGAACTGAACCGCTGTGCATTGAGAACCCAGCGCGGGACACCCGCAACCCAACGCCATGAGAACAGGAATGGCAAAATGATGAAGCACAGAATGATGGAAGTGGCCCGCAAGCACACCGACCGCCCGGCTTGATGATTCTGTGCTTCATCATTTTGTTGAATCCGCTCTGCCGAAATTCTGCGCGCCCGGCAAAGAAATGAAACGTGAGTAGTACGGAGAGAACAGTCATGCCACACCCAACACTGGAACAACGGCTCGCGACGCTGGAGTCGCAGTTTCAAGAACTGCGGAATGGTCGGTCGGACGTGCAGCCCACGGGTTGGCGACACGCGGTCGAAAGTATGCCGACGACGCCGATTTGTTGTCGGTCTTTTCGGAGGCATTGAAGCTCCGTGAGGTGAACCGCCAACACCGTGAGCGACGGCAGTCGCAACTGAGTTCGACGGCCTCACCCGGCGACGCCTTGAACGTGCCGC
Source organism: Schlesneria sp. (assembly GCA_043733345.1). Taxonomy (GTDB): domain Bacteria; phylum Planctomycetota; class Planctomycetia; order Planctomycetales; family Planctomycetaceae; genus Schlesneria. Next base: position 1,749 of record JAYTGQ010000151.1, on the reverse strand, counting down.
CGAGTGAGGCACCGAACGAGTCCGCCAGAAATCTCACCGATCAGTCGTGATCGTGCCGGTGATCATGGTCATGGCTGTGATCATGATCGTGGTCACTGCTGCAATCGTGATCGTGTGAATGATCGTGGTCATGGTCGTGGCCACAGTCATGATCGCCGTCATGATCATGATCGTGGTCATGGCCTTCATCGTCGTCTTCGTCCTCATCGTGGTCCTCCATCAGGAAGGCCAACTGGGCGGCGACGAAAACATCCTTGAGCGGCAGTTCATGGGCCTTGGCGATCTCAACGCAGTCTTCGTACTCGGGCGTGAAGACGACCGGCTCGTCGGCGCGCCAGGCGAGCTTGCCTTTGATCGAACCGAAGTCGGTCTCGACCGTGTACGTCGTCCGTTGACGGACCGAGCGTTCGATCATCTGACGGCGAATGCCAAGCGTGTTGGTCTCGTTAAAAATGATCGCCTCCATTTTGGCGGCGTCTTCGTGCTGGCAGATCACGCTGAGGATCACGCCGGGACGGTCCTTCTTCATTTGGATCGAGGACGTGTAGACATCGAGCGCCCCGGCGGCGAGGAGCTGGCGTTTGGTGTAGCCGAGGACTTCGCCGGTTGAGGAGTCGAGGTTCGTTTCGAGGAGCATCACGCGGTCGGTGCCGCCGGCCGTGACACGCGACTCACCAACGAAGAGTCGCACGACGTTCGCGCGATCTTCAAAGTCCATCGTTCCCGCGCCATAGCCGATCGCTTCGATGGTCATTTCGGGGAGGCTGTCGGCGAACTCATCAACGACGATTTTGACGATGGCGGCTCCCGTGGGAGTCGTCAGTTCGGCTTCGATGGCGACATCGACGAGCGGAATTCCTTTGAGCAGTTCGGCGGTGCCGGGCGTCGGGATCGAGCAGACGCCGTGGGCGATGTTCACTCGTCCATGACCGGTCGGGATCGGACTGCAAATGATTTCATCGACGCCCAGCAGCGTGAAGCCGATCGCGGTGGCGGTGATATCAACGATCGAGTCGATCGCGCCGACCTCGTGAAAGTGAACTTTCTCGGCGGTGGAGCCGTGAACGGTCCCTTCCGCTTCGGCCACGGCAGCGAAGATGCGGAGCGCCAGATCGCGTTGATCGTCGGTGAGGACTTCTGAACGGTTGATGATCTTGCGGATGTCGTCGAGGTGGCGGTGAGCGTGCTGTTCGGGATGTTCGACGCGCAGGTGCTTCGCGCGGAAGCCGCCTCGCATAACTTCCTCAACGTGCAGCGAGACGCCGGGCAGTTCCAGTGAGTCGATGCCCGCTTTGATTGCCGCGACATCGACGCCCGCGTCAATCAGGGCCGCCACGGTCATGTCGCCGCTGATTCCCGAGGCACAGTCCAAGTACGCGATTCTCACGAGGTCATCCTTTGGGGCGAAGCCGTTTGGCAGGAAAGCAATTTGTGCGACAAGAAGTTCATCACCCAGCTCATCGCGAGGCGGGAACATAGCCGTGCGATGCGGGACACACAATCGTCACAACGGGGACAGAAGGTCATTGTCGGCCGTGCCGTGTGCGATTCCGGTCAGCGCCGAAAACGGCCGTTTGACGGGTTGAAAATGCTGTCCTCGCGTTGAGCAATCGAGTCTGTCTTTGGACGGATCGAGATGGTTTGTTCTTAGTTCTACTGTCCGGTCGAAACCAATAGGATCGGCGTCATCGCAACTCATTTCAAAATAATCATTTTGAATCATTCACTCTGCTCGAAATGCGAGGTCGA
>JAYTGQ010000150.1:0-2560 GCA_043733345.1 Schlesneria sp. | reverse complement strand
TGAACAGAAGGCAACAAAGGAAACGAAGTGGACGACAGGGCTGTACCTCAGACCAAAGTCGCCCTCATCGCTCCGCGTGATGAGCCTCGTGGGATCAGGCGTCTCCTTGCGAAAGGCTCATCACGCGGAGCGATGAGGGCGACTTTGGTCTGAGGTACAGCCCTGTCGTCCACTTCGTTTCCTTTGTTGCCTTCTGTTCAAAGGAGATTTGAACAGAAGGCAACAAAGGAAACGAAGTGAATGCAGCGTCTGCTCCGCTCGGCGAGAACTTGACTCATTGAGTCAAGTTTCAGCCCCGAAGGTGACCACGGACCCCACGGCAAAACTCAGACGTAATAGATGCACAGCCCCTTAGCCGGACTTCCCTGCGGGACGATGCTCGCGGGAGAGAAGTCCGACTTTTAGGAAAAGCCGGACTTCGAGAGGACGATGGCTCCGGCCAGTTTTCTCGCCGCGCTTGCGAACGTACATCGCCTCTTTCAAAATGAGTCCGCTTCGTGCGCGGGACGCTCTGCGTGTCGTTCCACACTCACACTCTTGCGGCGTTCGTTCCCCATGCTGGCCAAGCTTTCGACCTATTCGCTGCTCGGAATTGATGCGTTGCCGGTCGATGTGGAGGTCGATATTTCGCCGGGAGCGTTGCCCAAAACGATCCTCGTGGGGCTGGCGGAAGCGGCCGTGCGCGAGAGCACGCACCGTGTCGAGCGAGCACTCGTTAACAGCGGCTACGTGCGGCCGATGGATCGCATCGTCATCAATCTGTCGCCCGCCGATCTCCCCAAAGATGCCGCGTCGTTTGATCTGCCGATCGCCCTCGGGCTGCTCGTGGCGAGTGGTCAGTTGCACTCGGAATTGCTCGACCAATTCGCGGCGGTGGGAGAGCTGGCGTTGGACGGTTCCGTGCGGCCCTCGAAGGGGACGCTGTCGATGGCAATCTCGGCGAAGGAGCGCGGGTTGAAGGGGGTCGTGGTTCCAGCGGCCAACGCGCGCGAGGCGGCGGTTGTCGAGGGCGTCGATGTCATTCCTGTCGGCTCGCTGACCGAGGCGGTGGGGTTCTTCAGCGGGCAGTTGGAGATTCCGCCTCAAGCCTTCAGTTGGTCCGAGGCCGTGGCCGAATTCGGGCAGTACCTCATCGACTACTCGGACGTGAAAGGCCAAGAGATGGCCAAGCGCGCGGTGACGGTCGCGGCGGCAGGCGCACACCATCTGTTGATGATCGGCTCGCCCGGCACCGGCAAGACGCTGCTCGCGCAGCGCATGGCGACGATCATGCCGGAACTGGATCCGGAGGAGAGCGTGCAGACGACGCGCATCTACAGCGCGGTCGGGCGGCTTGATCCCGGTCAACCGCTGTTGTTGCAACGCCCGTTTCGCTCGCCGCATCACACCATCAGCCAAGCGGGACTGGTCGGCGGCGGCAGCATGCCGACTCCCGGTGAAATCTCGCTCGCTCACAACGGCGTTTTGTTCCTAGACGAGTTGCCCGAGTTCAACCGCAGCACGCTCGAAGTCCTCCGTCAGCCGCTGGAGGAGGGGCAGGTCACGATCAGTCGCGCGATGGGCAGCCTCACGTTTCCGGCCAACTTTATGCTGGTGGCCGCGATGAACCCGTGCCCGTGCGGTTATCGAGGCGACCCGCGCCGCCAGTGCCATTGCAACCCGATGCAGATCGAGCGGTACACGTCGCGCATCAGCGGGCCGCTGCTGGACCGACTCGACATCCACATCGAAGTCCCGCCCGTCCCGTTCCGCGAACTGTCCGATCAGACGACCGGCACGACGAGCGCGATGATGAAAGCCAGCGTCGTCGCCGCGCGCGAAGTCCAGCAGCGCCGCTTCGGCAAGGGTTCGCTCCGATTGAACGGTCGCATGCTGCCGTCACAAATTCGCAAGTTCTGCAAGCTCGAACCCGACGCGGAATCGCTGCTGAAATCGGCGATGGAAGAGATGGGCCTCTCCGCCCGAGCACACGACAAAATCCTGCGCATCGGCCGAACGATCGCGGACCTCGAACAGAGCGAAAAAATCACCGCCGTCCACCTTAGTGAAGCGATTAACTACCGGACGCTGGATCGGACGTGGAAGTGATTCGTGGCGGGAGAGGCTATGGTACGAGGGAGAGACGAGGCGAGGAGTCTTGGTGTTGGAATGTTGTTGTGACTGAATCCGGTTTCACCGCAACCCTTTTTGGCGGAGAGCGGCGGTGCGAGTTTGGAAGCTTATTCAAGCTCCTCAGCGGGGCGCTATTCGAGTGGTCTGAGGTGGAGCCTCGTTTGGATCCGTGTCGGAACTTGGTTCCAATTTCTGGACTGACTGGTGGGTTTCGTCGCGAGTCCAACCTCGCAATGGCATCGAGACAGACCCCATGAGCGATCTCTCGAGAAATGAGTAATGACGTTTCCGACAGAAGTGGTGAGCCGGGTGGCGTAAGCCTCTGGACTCTCGTGATTGCAGCTAAGAATCCGGGGGCTTACGCCCAATGGCACTCACTTTGGGAAAACATCCTGAGCGGCACGGCGCTAGCCGCCGGTTTCTTAGCTGGAAAAGAACCGGCGGCTAG